>JAYFRE010000018.1:0-49849 GCA_034926235.1 Rhodospirillaceae bacterium | reverse complement strand
GCGCTGATCAACGCCGCCGCCCGCCATTGGACCCTGGCCGAAGACATCGAAATCTCGCTCGAGGCCAATCCGGGCACCGTCGATGCGGCGCGTTTCACCGATTTCCGCACCGCGGGAATCAACCGGTTATCTCTGGGGATTCAGGCGCTCGACGACGACGCCTTGCGCGCTCTGGGCCGCATCCATGATCTGGATGACGCGGTGCGCGCCATTGAGTTGGCCCGCGCGATCTTTCCCCGCCTGTCCTTCGACCTGATCTATGCCCGGCCGGACCAGGAACTGTCCGGCTGGCGCGAGGAACTGGCGCTGGCGTTGGCGCTGGCGGGCGAGCATCTGTCGCTCTACCAGCTTTCCCTTGAACCCGGCACGCCTTTTTTCACCCGTCACGAAGCCGGGCTTTTTCCCCTGCCCGACGATGACCGCTCCGCCGCCCTGTACGATGTGACGCAAGAGATGTGCGCCGCCGCCGGGCTGCCCGCCTATGAGATTTCAAATCACGCCCGGCCCGGATCCGAATGCCTGGGAAACCTTCTTTATTGGCAAGGCGGGGAATATGCCGGGATCGGCCCCGGAGCGCATGGCCGGCTCCGCACCGGAGAAAACCCACGCCGGATCGCGGCGCTGCGCCAGGAATCCAACCCCGACATCTGGCTGAATCTGGTCGAATCCCGCGGCCACGGCACGGTGGAGGAAACCCCGCTGACGCCAAAAGAGCGCGTCGAAGAATTAGTGATGATGGGGTTGCGCCTCACCGAGGGGATCGAGACGGCGCGGTTCTTCCGTCAGACGGGACTGGATTTGGAGCATGCGTTGAATCGTTCCGCCTTAAAAACATTGTCCGAGGATGGCTTGCTGAACCGCACAGACCGGTTTCTGCGCGTCACGGCGCAAGGGCGTCTTCTGCTCAACACCATCATTTCGGCCCTTCTGGACTGAACCCGGTCCGCTGTCCACGATGGATTCGGTCGGCGGATTCTATTGCCTGTCCTTTTTACCTTTCCATAGTATCCTTGGGCCGAGGAACAACTTGTTCCTTGGAGAACGGGCTTTTCGCCCTTTAGAATGAAATGGCCCCCATGTAAGGGGGTTTTGAAACTAGGCCGCGACCCTTATGGCACAGCCCCATCTTTCGCGTGAAGACGTTGTTCGTCTGCTCTCCGATCCATCCGCTTCGGCCAAGGTCGAAACTGCGGCCAAGCTGGCGCGCGACTTCAATCAAGGAAGCTTGTCGGAATCTGAAAAGCAGCTTGCGGAGGACATTTTCCGGCTGATGGCGCAGGACGCGGAGATTCAGGTCCGCCAAGCGCTTGCCATCAATCTGAAGGAAAGCATGGCCCTGCCCCACGACGTGGCGGTCCGCTTGGCCGAGGATGTCGATACCGTCGCTCTCCCTGTCCTGCAATTCTCGATGGTTTTGTCCGACGACGATCTTGTGCGGATCGTGAAAAGCCAGGGATCATCCAAGCAGCGCGCCATCGCCGTCCGTCCATCGGTGTCCGAACCCCTGTCCGAAGCCCTGGTGGAAATGGGCGACGCCGACGCCGTTTCCCGTCTGGTCGCCAATGACGGGGCGCAATTATCCGAACCGATCTTGCAGAAGGTCATCGACCATTTCGGCGAAACCCCGGACATCCAGGATCCGCTCATCCGGCGCGCCTTGCTGCCGGTGACGGTAGCCGAACGCCTGGTGACGCTGGTGTCCGACCAGATGCGCCAGACCTTGATCGACCGGCACCACCTGCCCCAGGACATCGTTTCCAGCCTGATCAAGCAAAGCCGCGAACGCGCCACCATCACCCTGGCCGCTGGCATCGACCGCGAAGATGTCGAAGCGCTGGTCCGTCAACTCAAGGAGCATGGCCGGCTGACGCCGTCGCTTCTGCTGCGGGCGGTCTGTATGGGCGACATGCCCTTCTTCGAGGCGGCGATGGCCGAACTGGGCGACGTGCCGCTCCTGAACGCGCAACAATTGATCCATGATCCGGGGCGGAAGGGATTTCTGGCCCTGTATAGCAAGGTCAGCCTGCCCAGCGCCATGGCGGTCGCCTTTCTGTGCGCGATCGACGTCGCGCACGAAACCGAACTCGATGGCGGCGAGATGGACCGAGAACGCTATTGCCGCCGCATGATCGAACGCATCCTGACCAAATATGAAATCATCGGGGTGACCTTCGATTCCAGCGATCTCGACTATCTTCTGGCCAAGATGGACAAATTGCCGGCCAGCCTGATCCAGCCCCCGGAAGACTGACGCCGTTATCCGGTTTTTGGATCGGGGGCGGGATCCTCGTTGGGATCGACCGGATGCATGCCGGGCGCAAAGAAGAAAAGCCGGTTCCGCCCCGCGGCTTTGGCCTGGTACATCGCCATGTCCGCCTGCTTCAGAAGCTCCCCCTCCGATTTCTTCTGCCCCAGGAACAAGGCCGCGCCGATACTGGAACTGCTGCGGTAGGGCGCCCCATCCAGGTGGTAGGGTTCGTTCAGAGCCAGCAGAATCTTCTCGCCGACCTTCCGGCATTGCCGCTCGGCTTCGGTTTCCGTTCCATCCAGATTCTCTAGGACGACCACGAACTCGTCGCCGCCCAGACGCGCCACCGTATCGACGTCGCGCACACAGGATTCCAGCCTTCGCGCGACCTCGATCAAGAGAAGATCGCCGACATCATGGCCACGCGTATCGTTCAAGAACTTGAAATTGTCGAGATCGATGAACAGCACCGCGCCATGATGGCCGCTGCGCTTGCTGGACAATATCGCCCGCCGCAACCGATCGAGCAGCAATCGCCGGTTGGGCAACCCCGTCAGCGTATCGAAGAAGGCCAGATTGAGGATCTTTTCCTCGGCGGCTTTCCGTTCGGTGATGTTCAGAAACGCACCGACAAAATGGCTGACCGAGCCCTTGCCATCGGTGACGGTGGAAATCGTCAACAGAATCGGGAATTCCGTAGCATTCTTGCGCCGGCACCAAAGCTCGCCATGCCATGATTCGTCACGGAACAAATGGTCCAGTCCCTGTTCCAACTCGTCGCCGCCATGACGCGGCGATATCAGCATGGTCGGGAACTTGCCCAAAAGCTCGCGGGCGGAAAACCCCGTTTCGCGCATAAAGGCCCGGTTGACGCGGATGATCATACCCTTGGCGTCGGTAATGACGATGCCTTCTTGAATCTCGAAGGCAACCGCCGCGATCGTCAATTCCCGTTCCGCGACGACGCGCTCGGTGATATCCCGCAGGCTGGCGACAATACCCTGAACCGCGCCATTGACCCGAAACGGTCTGTAGTCCACCTCCAGCGTGCGCCGCCGTCCATCGGCAAAGACGCGTTCGATCCGATGCCTTGTTTCCCTGCCCGCCAGGGTCTGTTCCAACCCCGCGCGGCTCGCGCGGAACAGATCATCACCCAGAACCTCCCTGACCGAACGGCCTTTGATCGATTCCGGCGGCAGGGAAACCATCCGGGCATAGGCGGTGTTCACCAACCCGTAATGCAAGGTCGTATCGATGAAGGCCAAAAGATCGTCCGTCGTCTCGACGATCTCGCTGTAGCGCTTGAGTTCCAGTTCCGCTTTCTTACGCTCACTGATATCGATCGCGGTGCCGATGAAACCCAGCAGCGTTCCATCGGCGGCGCGGCGCAACGACAACGAGGATAACAGCCACAAAATGCTGCCGTCATGGCACATCAGGCGATATTCGCATCGGTTGGGAATCTGCTCGCGTACGGATCGTTCCATCTCGGCCACGGCCCGTTCCCGGTCTTCGGGGTGAACAGTCTTGGTCCATCCCCAGCCTTGGCTCTCCTCCAGCGTCAGCCCCGTAGCCTCCAGCCAGGTCTTGTTGAACCAGTACCGGTTCCCCTGGACATTGGCGACCCAGACGAATGCCTGTAGCGAATCGGCCAAGCTTCCGAACCGCGTCTCGCTTTCCTGAAGCTTCCGTCCGGCCTCTAGAATCCGGCGTGCGATCAGCGTGGCGACGGCGATGGCGATGCCCGAGGAAAAAAGGACGCCGAGAAGGCCGGGAATGATCGCCCACATCAACTCGTCCCGATACAGTTTGTCGGGAACCGAGATGACAGTGGCCCAACCGGACAAGGCGGAGCGATCGAAGAAAGTGTAAATCGTGCCGTCGCTACCGCCCTTCTCCGGGATCATGCCTTGTTTGTTTTCGGCAATCGCCGTTTTCAAGGCAGCGCTCACGGGCTGGCCGATGACATAGCGGCCATCGCGAGACGTGATGAAAGACGCACCGTTCCCGTCCAGGATCGACACCGTCCATTGATCGGGCAGATTTTGATCGAACAGCATCTTGCCGATCTGCGTCGAGGGCAGCGCCATCCCCAGACGATAGACATCCTTACCGCTGCGGCGGACCGGTACGGACAGGACGATCTGGAATCGCCGCGAAACGAGAGCCCGGAACATGTCCGAAACCTTGAGATCGCCATCCATGGGCACGGGGCGCATCGGCAGACGCAACTGTTCCCGGTACAAAGGCTCGCCGGGCGGCCGAGAGGTATCGATAAGCAGGTGGTCGGTCGAATCGGCCACGGCGATAAGGCTGCCGGGATAGAATTCCAGAACCTCATTCGCTTGCCGATAGATCGTCTCGAGATCGCCGTCGTCAAAAGCCGGGGAGGTCGCCAGCGCCAGCAGCGCGGCATTGACGCCTTTCAGCTTGGTCTCCACCGTCAGCGTCAAAGCCTGCGCCATGCCGGAGGTGTGGTCCAGAAGAGCCGCCTGCCGGGCGCGATAGTCTTCGTAGATCTGGAAGACCATCATGATCCATAAGGGCAAACTGCAAAGAACGATCAGCGAAACCAGCCGAACGAGTTTCGTCCTTTTCCTCGGGTCGTTCGGGTCCGGACGGCGCTCCGACTTAATATCCATGCGGGTTCATATGCCTCGCGCCAAATTCCCCTTTAGTTAATATACGGAGGAAAATGGAACAAAGAAGCGGCTTTAGCGGAAAGAATGCACGCCGTCCGATTTTTCTTCTCCTCGCCCCCGCCGAAAGGCCACGGAAATCAGCCCGCAACCGATACCGCAGACAAAAGATCGGCGGCAAAAGATGACAGACTGTCGTCGCGGGCGCCCATCACCACGATGCGGTCTCCGGGCTCGGCCATCGCCACCAGCTTTTTCCCCAGCACTTCGCGGGATGGATCCGCAAATGCCGTCCGTCCCCGGGCGGTGATTCCGTCTGCGATCATGCCGCTGGACACCGTGCGCGCCGCCGTGCCGCCGAAATAGACCGGATCGGACAGCGCCAGCACATCGTCTTTCGCCAGTCCTTCGGCGAATCCGGCGATCAGGGCGTCCTTCATCAAGGCCAGCGGCCCGAAACCATGCGGTTGAAACAAGACCAGAAGCCGCCCCGGCTTTTCGTGCAAGGCGGCCAGACTGGCGGCGATCTTGTCGGGGTTGTGGGCGAAATCGTCGATAACGGTAATCCCCCGCGCCGTTCCCACCCGTTCCAGCCGGCGGCGCAGACCTGTAAACCCGGCCAGGGCCGAAGCCGCGCGGTCGAGCGGCACGCCGCAAGCCCGGGCAGCGGCCAAGGCAGCTAAGGCGTTGGCGACATTATGACGTCCCGGAACCTGAAGCCGCACCGGAAAAATCGCGCCGCTTTCCTTGTCCAGAAGGTCGAAGGCCGCGCCGTCGCCTTCAGGTGCAATCCGCCATGCGCCGAGATCGGCTTCGTCATCCTCGATGCCATAGGTCAGAACCCGGCCCTGCACATCCTTTGCCAGCGCCAGGCTTTCGCCATTGCCGCGATTGAGCACCGCCACCCGTGCGCCGGCGACGAACCCGCCGAACAGCGCGCGCAGCTCGTCGAGCGGCTTGTGATCGAGGCTGACATTGTTCACCAAGGCGATGTGCGGACGGAACAAAGCGATCGATCCATCGCTTTCATCGATTTCACATAAGAATGGCGCTTGGCTTCCCCCCGCCCGCGCGCTGGCGAAAGGATCGTCGCCGGACAGATAATTCGTCATCGCCGCACCATTGACGATGGTCGGGTCCAAACCGGCCTGATCCAGAATCCAGCCGGTCATGCCCGTGGTCGTGGATTTGCCGCTGGTGCCCGCGACACCGATCCGTAACGGAGCGGCGTTGAACAGTTCGGCCAGAAGCTGCGCCCGCGTCATCCGCAGAGCGCCGACGCGCAACGCCGCCTGAACATCGGGCACCGTCGCCTCGACCGCCGCCGAGGCCACCAGGACCGTGCGGGAATCGGTGATTCCGCTTCCGTCCTGGGGAAAAAGCGGAATACCCCGCTCGCGCAGGCGTGCGAATTTGCCCGACTCGCGGCCCTGATCCAGGGCGCGGTCCGATCCAGAGACGGTGAATCCCATCTTTTTGACGATCAGGGCCAGGGGCAGCATGCCGCTGCCGCCGATCCCGCAAAAGAAATAATGCTTGTCGCGGTCCATGGCCGACACGCTACAATCCGGCCCGTGCCGAGACAAGCGTCCGCACGGCTTTTGCACTTCGAGGAAGCTTTTCATGCCCGACGGCAAGATCCGGATCGGCGTCATGGCCCCTTCGTCCCGCTTGAAACCCGGCATCCTGGAACAAGTGGAACGTCTGGCCGCCCGCCACTTCCCCACCGATCGTTACGAACTCGTTCTTCACCCGCAATGCCTATTGCAAGCGGGACACTTCGCCGGACCGGACGCCCTGCGCGCAGCGGCGTTGCTGGAGCTGGCCAACGATCCGACTATCGACGCCTTATGGTTCGCCCATGGCGGCTATGGCAGCTTCCGGCTGCTGGATCGGGTCATGCCGCACCTGCTCGCCCCGGCGCGGAACAAAATCTATCTTGGCTATAGCGATGTCGGCTCGCTGCTCGGCGCGTTCCAGCGCGACGGAATCGGTCGCCCCGTTCATGGGCCGATGCCCGCCGACATCCGCCGTCCGGGCGGAGACGAGGCCGTGCTGCGGGCGTTGTCCTTTCTGATCCTGGGCGCAGAGGATGGGATCGAACCGCAGGTCGGCGCCGGCCTGCCGGCGGCGGCCTTCAACATCACCATCCTGGCTCATCTGGCCGGCACGCCTTTCATGCCGGATCTGAGCGGTTATCTCCTGATGCTGGAAGACGTTTCGGAACCGATCTATCGCCTTGACCGCTGCCTGGGTCAGATTTTCAGCACGCCGGCGCTGGGCCGTCCGGCGGGAATAAGGCTGGGGCGCTGCTCCGACATCATCCCCAACGATCCCGATTTCGGCCAATCCGAGGAAGAGATCGTCCAGCATTGGTGTGAACGAAGCGGCATTCCCTATCTGGGCCGCGCCGATATCGGCCATGACGGGGCCAACAAGATCGTGCCTTTCGGACCTTGGAGGATGACGCCATGAAATTGGGATGCACAGTCCTGACCTTGGCCGCGTTTCTGGCCGCAGCTGGGACCGGGACCGCCGCCGTGACCTCGGAGACTCCCGCCTGCCGCACCCTGACCGCGCATCTCGACGCTGCCCCGCCCGGCCCGGTTTTCCTGGCGAGCTATCCCGGCGCTCCCCTCGGTCCCTTGCACGAAACCGCTTTTCTCTACGACAACGCCGCCGCCGCAATCGCGCTGATCGGCTGCGGTGAAGCCGGCAAGGCGCGGCGCATCGGCGAAGCGATTCTGGCCGTCCTGGATCGCGATCGTTTCTGGCATGACGGCCGGTTGCGCAATGCTTATGCCGCCGGAACCGTGGGCCCCGGTTCGGCGCGGCTGCCCGGCTGGTGGGATCAGGAAAAAAACATCTGGGTCGAAGACCGCTATCAGGTCGGCAGCGACAACGGCAACATGGCCTGGGCAATGCTGGCTCTGCTGGCGCTCGACCGGGCGACCGGCGAGACGGTCTGGCGCGATGGTGCAGCCCGTATCGGCCATTGGGTGGCGGGATTCGGCGATGACCACGGACCCGGCGGCTTTCGAGGCGGCACCTTCAGCCATGAACCGTCCCCCGAAGCGCTGAGCTGGAAATCGACCGAACACAACACCGATCTTTTCGCCGCCTTCAACGCTCTTTACGCCGCCACCGGCGACGCCGTTTGGAAGGCGCGCGCCGACCATGCGCGGTCGTTCGTCGACGCCTTGTGGCTGGGTACGCATTTCGGAGCCGGCGCGGCCGAAGACGGCGTTACCCCGAACCCGTTCCTGGCGCTGGATGCCCAGATCTGGCCTGCGCTCGCCGTGCCGGGAGTGGCGGCCCGCCATGGCGAAGCGATCCAAACCGCACTGGCTCGTCTGGCCGAAAAAGACGGTTATGCCTATGGCGAGGCGAAAGGCGGCGCCTGGACGGAAGGCACCGCCCAGGCCGCGCTGCTGATGGCGCTGTGGAACAAGGACGCGGTTGCAGGGAATCTGCTTCACAAGATCGCAGAGCAACGGGCCCCCGACGGTTATTATTTCGCCGCACCGGCGGGGCAGATTCCGACCGGTTTCATGCTTCAGACCGACCCCGCCAAGCCGCGTCTTTATTTCCACCTGCCTCATCTGGGCGCCACCGCCTGGGCCGCCCTGGCGCAAACCGGCTTCAACCCCTTCACCGGGACCCATGCCCTGCCCGGTCCGGATGCGAATTGACGGCGGCGGCTTAAAAGAGCATTAATTTTGTGTGCGATTTATTATTTCATACATAGTTTTCGTGTTTAATGCGCCGCCTCTGAACAACGGAGACCGATCCCGTGAGCCATCCCGAGACCGACGCCCTTCACGCCGCAGAATCCGGCCGCAAGACCGGCGAACCCGTCCTCAATCTCCTTTCCCCGGCCACCAGCTTTTACAGCCATCCCGACGCCATCGGTTTTTCCGCCAACGATCTGTCCGGTCCCGCCCCCTATTTCTATTCACGCTGGAGCAACCCGACCACCGATCTGCTGGAGGCCCGCCTGGCCGCGTTGGAAGGGGGCGAGGCCGGATTGAGCTTTTCCAGCGGCATGGCCGCCGTCAGCGGTCTGTTCCTGTCCCGGCTAAAGGCGGGGGATCATCTGATCCTTTCCAATGTTTGCTATGCCGGCGCGGCTGAACTGGCTCATGACATCCTGCCTAAATTCGGCATTCTGGTCAGCGCCGTGGACACGTCCGACCCGAATGCCGTCGCGGCGGCCTTGCGGCCCGAAACCCGGCTGATTCATGTCGAAACCCCGGCCAATCCGATCCTGCGGCTGACCGACATCGCCGCCATCGCCGCACTGGCGCATGCCGCCGGGGCCGAATTGTCGGTCGATTCCACCATGGCCACCCCAATCGGCATCCGGCCTTTATCCCTGGGGGCCGATTACGTCATTCATTCGCTGACGAAATATATCGGCGGTCATGGCGATGCGTTGGGCGGCGCGATCATCGGCAGGCGCGAGGCGCTCGATTCGATCCGCAAGGAAGCCTTGATCCATTTCGGTGCTGCGCTGAACCCGTTCGCCGCCTGGCTGATCCTGCGCGGCCTGGAGACCCTACCCGCGCGCATGGCCCAGCACCAGGCCAACGCTGGTCTTGTCGCCGCGTTTCTGTCCGCCCATCCCGGCATTGGCCGGGTCTTATGGCCCGGTCTCGAATCACATCCGCAGCATGAACTGGCGCGCCGGCAAATGCGGAATTTTTCCGGCATGGTGTCTTTTTCCGTCCCCAACGGCGCGGCGCTGGCGCGGAAAATGGCCGACCGGGTTTCGGTTTTTTCCTACGCGGTTTCCCTGGGCAAGACGCGCAGCCTGGTTTGTTACATCCCGACCGAAGACATCATCCGCTCCTCCTTCCGGCTGGAGGGGCGCGATGCCGAAGAGTACCGGGCCTGGGCCGGTGACGGCGTTTTCCGCCTGTCCGTCGGGCTGGAAGATGGGCAGGATTTGATCGACGATCTGGAAAGGGTGCTGGACGGAAACTGAACCTCTGCCGAGAGGCTCTGCCCCGTTGGAACAATCCATGATACCCTGACGGCTAACCGTCATTTTGCCCTAAGGAATCCCCATGAGCAGCAGCGTAACTCTGGCCGGTAACCCTGTCGATGTCGCCGGAACCTTCCCCAAGAAGGGCGACACGGCGAAAGCCTTCTCCCTCGTCGCCCAGGATCTCGCCGATGTCGGGCTGACCAATTTCGCCGGCAAGCGTAAGATTCTCAACATTTTCCCCAGCATCGACACGCCCACCTGCGCGGCTTCGGTGCGGCGCTTCAACGCGCTGGCCAATGAACGCCCCAACACCGTGACCTTGTGCATTTCCGCCGATCTGCCCTTCGCACAAGGGCGATTCTGCGGAGCCGAAGGGCTGTCCAACGTCGTCACCCTGTCGACCATGCGCGGCGCGGCTTTTCTGAAAGATTACGGCGTCGCGCTGGCCAGTGGGCCGCTGGCCGGGCTGGCCGCCCGCGCCGTGATCGTGCTCGACGAACAAAACAAGGTGTTGCACGCCCAGTTGGTGTCCGAGATCAAGGAAGAGCCCGACTACACCGCCGCGCTGGCCGTCCTCGCCTGACGCAGTACGCCGAGGCGGAGCGACCGGAAATCCCGGATTGCTCCGCCCCGCCTGTGTTTTCCACCCAAAACATGCCGGGTTTTCATTCCTGCTTAACGCCCTTCCATCTGAGTGCGTTTTGCCAGCCCCGTTCCCGAGCCGTAGCTCGCTTTTACTGGTCGGGATCGGAGTCCCTTCCCACAAGGCCGAATTCCGCCGGAATCTTAACATAGAACAGGCGGATATCTTCAGTCCGCAGCCGCTGGAACAAGCGATCCGCCTCTTCGGCGGAGACCGCCATCAGCACCGCCAGCGGCTGGTCGGCCAGTTCGAAAAAACCCGCCGAATGAACCCGCCGGTCATGCCCCATGCCCTCGCTCGCGGGAATCAACGTCGCGCCACGAAGCCCTAGTTCGGCGGCCAGATGAACAAGCCAGCCGGCCAGCGGCTGGCCGGAATGATGACGGTCCTGCTGGGTGAAGAAGGTGATCTGATAACCGTTCATGATGCATTCCTCAGGAAGATTTGAGCCATGTCACTGTGGCGATGCCGGCGAAGGTCATGACCAGCGACCCTGTTACATGAATCGCGATGGCGCCCATCGCCCAGGAATACAGACCGCGTTGCAATAGGCCGACGATCTCGGCCGAAAAGGTGGAAAAGGTGGAAAGTCCGCCGCAAAATCCCGTGATGATCAGCAATCGCCACTCGGGCGATAGGTTGGGAACATGGGCGAAATAGGCGACCGCCAGCCCGACGATGTAACCGGCGATCAGATTGGCCGCCAGCGTTCCGGGCGGAACGCTTGGGAACAGACTGTTGAGTTTGAGCCCCAAGCCCCAGCGCAGAAGACCGCCGAACACCGAGCCCAGAGCAATGGCAAGAATAGGTTTCAACACCGCGATCGTCCTCTCGTGAAGATCGTTCCGTGAGGACAGGCAGCAGATCCCTACGCGGCCTGTCCGGCCGTTCGTAGGCATCATCAGCCACAAGCTGCGGCGGTTAAGGGAGGAATGCCATCTCCATCTTGCAGCATCGAGTATAGCGCCGCACCCGGTATCCGTCACGAGCATTGTCGCGACGCGCCGAGGCAGTGGGATCACCAAAACCGGAGGGCCCGTTGCAAGCCCCCCGGTTTATACGCAACCTCGCGGTTTTCGGCCTTCAGGCCCGCTTGATCAGGACATGGCGCTTACGGCCCGCGGACAGACGCACGCTGTCTTGCCCTTCGAACGCCGCGCCGTCCAGTTTTTCCACATCCGATTCGACCACAGCGCCGCCGATGCGCACGCCGCGCCCCTGGATCAGCCGCCGCGCCTCGCCCTTCGAGGCGGCCAAGCCGGAACGGACCAGAAGATCGACCACCGTCACACCGGACGTCGCCTCGTCTTCGGACAAGGCCAGTGTGGGCAGTCCTTCCGCCGCCGCGCCCTCGGCAAAAGTCCGCCGCGCGGTTTGGGCCGCTTCACGGGCCGCGTCCGGACCATGAGCCAACGTCGTCGCCTCAGTCGCCAGCCGTTCCTTGACGCTGTTCAGCGCAGCACCTTCCAGCCGGGACAGGGTATCGATCTCGTCCTGCGGCAGATCGGTAAACAGGCGCAGGAAACGAATGACGTCGCCATCCTCGGTATTGCGCCAGAATTGCCAGTAATCATAGGGCGACAGCCGATCGGCGTTCAGCCATACCGCGCCGGCGGCGGTCTTGCCCATCTTCGCACCCGACGCGGTGGTCAAGAGCGGCGCGGTCAGGCCGAACGACTCCTTGCCCTCGATGCGGCGGATCAAATCGATGCCGCAAACGATATTCCCCCATTGATCCGCGCCGCCCATCTGCAACTGGCAGCCCATGCGCCGCGACAATTCAAGAAAGTCGTAGGCCTGAAGGATCATATAGTTGAACTCAAGGAAGCTCAGATTGTCCTGGCGTTCCAGCCGGGTCTTGACGCTGTCGAAGGACAGCATGCGGTTGACCGAGAAATGACGTCCGACCTCGCGCAACATCTGGATGTAGTGAAGCTGGTCCAGCCAGTCGGCATTGTTCAGCATCACCGCGTCGGTGGGGCCGTCGCCAAAGGTCAGGAATCGGTCGAACACCTGACGGATGCCGCGGATATTGGCCTGGATCTGTTCATCCGACAGCATCGGGCGGGCTTCGGAACGAAAGCTGGGATCGCCGATTCGGGTGGTGCCGCCGCCGATCAGCACCAGCGGCTTGTGACCGCATTGCTGCAAGCGGCGCAGTGTCATGATCGGCAAAAGATGGCCGACATGCAGGCTGTCCGCCGTGGCGTCGAACCCGATATAAGCGGGCACGATTCCGGCTTCAAACGCCTGATCGAGCCCTTCGAGATTGGTGCCCTGATTGACATAGCCACGCGCCGTCAGAGTGCGCAGCGCCAGGGAGCGGGGCTGGTAGCTTGGGCTTTCTGTCTCGGAAATCATCGGATTTTCAATCCTGTCCTGGGGGTTCGGGCCGCCGGGAGGACCGTCTGAAAAACGAATGCCGCCCTGACGGCGGCATGTTTCGGTCGAGATCGACGCTGCCGCTCCTGTTAAAGGAACAGCGCGTAATAAACGTCCTTGGGATGCGGCATGGCATACATGGCGCTATCGATATAGGGGCCGGCGGGGCCTGTCAACTGGGGACATGACGGCGCGTCGCCTGCGTGTGGGCGGGAGCAGCCGCCGGTCTTGACGCCGCCTGCTCTCCACGCTCATCCGCAAGGACGCCGGCCCCGCTTTCATCCGGGGGCCGGGCCGGATCGGGCTCAGGGTCCGCATCCCGCTCCGTCGCACCCAAACGCCCGGACGATCCCAGCCGCCGCAACCGCGTCCTGATCCATCCATCCATGATCTAGCTCCGTTCGATTGCGCCGATGGCCTGCTCCAGAGCCTCGGTCACCGCCCGGGTTTGCGCCTCGTCCAGCGGTCCCCGCTCCAGCCGCAGGACAAGCGCCAGTTTCAAACCTTCCATGGCGCGAACGATCGATGGCGCGGGCGCGGGCCCTTGCGCCGCACGGGCATGTTGCAGATGCGCCAGGATGGATTCCACCGCTGCGCGGTTTTCGGCAAGATAGGCTTTCCCGGCCGCCGTGGCGGCATAGGATTTCCGACCGCCCTCTTCAGCCTCGGCCACGGCGTGACCCTGTTCCTCCAACATGGTCAGCGCCGGATAGACGCTTCCCGGGCTGGGGCTGTAGACGCCGCCCGCCATGTCGGCGATGCCCTTGATCAGTTCATAGCCATGGCGAGGCTTCTCATCGATCAGATGCAGGATCAGGAGATGCAGATCGCCATGCGCGAACAGCCGGCCAAGCCTGCCGCCGCCGCCGCGCCGACCGCCATGATGCGGCCCTCCGGGGCCATGACCATGGCCGCCCATTTCGCCATGGACGTGGTGGGCATGATGGTCATCATGCGCGTGGTGGCCGTGATGGGCATGGCCTTCGCCATGCCGGCCGGATGAACGCTGACTAAATTTGACGTGAAACATGTAAGAAAGTCCTTTGGTTTCGATATGTCGGTTAAGATATATCGAAAACATATCGTGTGCAAGCCCCTCCGACGAAATCAGCCCGGGGAACCGCGCAGCGTCCAGGTTGGGCGGATGAAATGGCAGGTATATCCGTCCGGAAACCGTTCCAGATAATCCTGATGTTCGGGCTCGGCCTCCCAGAACGGGCCGGCGGGAGCGATTTCCGTGACCGGCTTTCCCGGCCACCGGCCCGACGCGCTGATTTCGGCGACGATCGCCTGCGCGATGCGGTACTGCTCGTCATTTTGATAGAAAATCGCCGACCGGTAGCTGGGGCCGATATCGTTGCCCTGGCGATTCCTGGTGGTCGGGTCGTGAATCTGAAAGAAGAATTCCAACAGATCCCGATAACCGATCCGGTCGGGGTCGAAAACGATCTCGACCGTTTCAGCATGGTTGCCATGGTTGCGATAGGTCGCGTTCTCGACCTCGCCGCCGCTATAGCCGACCCGGGTGGACAGAACCCCGGGAAGCTGACGCAGCAGGGCCTGCATGCCCCAGAAGCAGCCTCCCGCCAGCAAGGCGCGTTCTTCGCTCATCGGTCATCCTTCAGATCGGGCAGGTAATCGCCATAGCCTTCCGCCTCCATGTCCTTTTTGGGCACGAAGCGCAACGCCGCCGAATTGATGCAATAACGCAAGCCCCCCCGGTCCCGGGGACCGTCGGGGAAGACATGGCCCAGATGGCTGTCGCCATGGTTTGAACGGATTTCCGTCCGGACCATGCCGTGGGAAAGATCCCGCCGTTCGACGATGTTGGCGGCATCGACCGGTTTGACGAAACTGGGCCAGCCGCACCCTGAATCGAACTTGTCGGACGAAACGAACAGCGGCTCGCCCGAGACCACATCGACATAAAGGCCCGGCTCTTTGTTATGGAGATAGGCCCCCGTGCCCGGCGTCTCGGTGTCGCCTTGCTGGGTCACCCGGAATTGTTCGGGCGAAAGCCCTGCCACCGCCGCCGGATCTTTCCGGTAATCCGCCATTTTTCCGCCTCGTTTTCTTGCTGTCATTCCGCATCTAAATGGGAACGGCTTCCAGTCACTCCAAGGGCGGCACCGAATGGAACCACGAATGCTCACCCGTTTCACCGATAGCGGACACCGCTTTCGTCATGGTTGCCGCATTGCGGCGGCACGCGTATCGTTTGTCTGACAGCTCACGCGGAATCGCTCGAAATCCGCCTTCCCGCCCATCCGGCGTTTGAAAACACCACGAATGTCTTTAAATTTATTCCGGCGATCATGCTGAAAAAAAAGAGCGTATCCCTGGACCGGCCCATGACAGGCAGCACCACCTATCTCGATGTCGGAAAATTTTTCCGTTCGTGGCTCGCCGATCCCAAACGCGTCGCATCCGTCGTTCCGTCAAGCGCCGCCCTCGCCCGGGCGATGACGCGGGAAATTACCGCCCAAACAGGTCCGATCCTCGAACTTGGGCCGGGCACCGGCGTTTTCACCAGGGCCTTGCTGGACCGAGGCGTTGCGGAAAGCGCCCTGACGCTGATCGAATACGATCCTGCTTTCGCCGCCATGCTCCGCACACGGTTCCCCGAAGCGCGGGTGCTGCGCATGGATGCCGCCCACCTGTCGCGGCGCGCGCTCTTCGCGGACGCCCCGGCCGGCGCGGTCATCAGCGGCCTTCCCTTCCTGTCGATGCCGCCGCGCAAGGTGATGGGAGTCCTGAACGGCGCTTTTTCATGTCTTCGGCCCGACGGCGCGTTCTACCAATTCACCTATGGGCCGAGCTGTCCCGTGCCGGACGTGATCTTGGAACGGCTCGATCTGCGGGCCGTCCGGATCGGGCGGACCTTGCGCAACATTCCGCCGGCGACCGTATACAGATTGTCGCGCTGGGCCTCCTGACCCGTCCGGTCACACGGCCCGGCAATCCGCCATCAGCACATCGAACTGAAACGAACCGTCCGCCTCGATGGCGAAATAGGTTTTCGTTTCCTGCGCGGCCATCCGCTGCAGGGAACGAATGGCGCGGACATGGTCCTCGGGCGTGCGCATCCTCGCGATCCAGGACGGAAAATCGATGGCAAGCCGCCAGGTCCGGCAGGATTCGGGCATGAAACCGGCGCGGGCCAGGGAAGAAACCCATTCGGCCATGCTGTAATCGCGAACATGCGATGGATCGCGCAAAATCTCGATCGTCTGAAGATGAGTATCGAGCGCAGGCGCGCCCGGCGAACAGACATCGATGAACACCGCGCGGGAGCCGCTTTTGAGCACGCGGCGGGCTTGCCGCAATCCGGCATCGACATCGCGCCAGTGATGGGCTGAAAAGCGGCATCCCAGGAAATCGAAGCTAGCATCCCCGAACGGCAGATTTTCCGCTGTGGTCCGGACCGTTTCGATATTGGCCAATCCTTTGTTTTTTGCGGTCTCTGCAAGTGCGGCCAACATCTCGGGCGACAGGTCCGCCGCCGTCACACATCCGGCATGAAGCGCCAGCTTATAGGAAACATGTCCGCCGCCCGCACCAAGATCGAGCGCCCGCGCCGGCCGGATCTGACGCACAATCTCTTCCAGCGCATCGAGGTCCGCACCTTTTGCATGAACCGCGCTATCGACATAGGCCCTGGCCTGCGGCCCGAATTGGCTTTCCACCAAGCCGTCATGGGTTGTTTGCATGATTCCGTTTTTCTCCAAACCATATTCCTATCGCAGGCCGGCCCGGACGCCTGGCCTCATTTTAACGCCTCTTCCGCCCTTTTAGGCGAACATCCCGCCGGATCGGTCCGTCGGCGAAAATAGGATGCGACGCAAACAAGACCCGCGGATAGGAAAATTTTTCCCCGGCAAGACCCGTCCTCAATCGGGGATAGAGAGGAAAGTTTTCTAATCTATCCCGTATCCAGACCTTGTCCGCAAAAACCAATTATGCGTGGCCATGACGCTGAAAGTGAATATTATGGTTTCCATGAATGATTCTCCTCCAAACGATCACGCTCCGGTCAAAAACCAGACGATACTTGACCGCACCGACGTCGCCATTTTGCGGCTGCTGCAGAATAACGCCAGATTGTCGGTCAAGGACATCGCCGCCGAAGTATCGCTGGCCGCGTCATCGACACATGAGCGTATCCGCCGTTTGAAGGATTCCGGCGTCTTGACCGGCATGTATGCGGAGGTTGATCCCAAGGCTTTCGGAATCGGTCTCGAAGCCTTGTTCATGATCGAGCTTTCACAGCATGAGCGCGGCGCCGTGGACGATTTCCTGGAAGACATCGTCGCCGTGCCGGAGGTGCGTTCCGCCTTTCTGGTGACCGGACGCTATGATCTGGTGGTGCATGTCGTCGTCCGGGACATGCGGCACCTCAAGGATCTGGCGCTCGACCGTTTCACCAACCGCCCCGGCGTCATCCGGATCGAAACCTCGCTGATCTTCGATTCCCGGCGCCGCTATGAACTGCCGGTTTTCCTCGACATCGCCTGAACGACCTTAAGGATCGGGACGGGCAGACATGACAAAGGCCGCTTTCGCGGCCTGTCATAATCCGTACATCACTTAGAATTATGGAGCGGGCGAAGGGATTCGAACCCTCGACCCCAACCTTGGCAAGGTTGTGCTCTACCCCTGAGCTACGCCCGCTCATATCATCGTCCGGGGTCGGCGTTGCCGCCGGTCAACGATGAGGAGCCGGATCATACTTAAAGAGCGCCTCAATGCAAGCCCGTTTTTCATTGAAAAGCGCCTTCGCGGAAGATCGCCTTAGGACTTGCCACGAAAGGTCCGACAGTCCATCTATTGAATCCGGCTTTGCCGGTGGTGGTTTCAGGAAAACAGGGATAGACATGCTGATCGGTCAAAACACGGCGCAAAACCCGGCTTCGGCGTCCGGAGACCCGATCCTGGACGGATCGACCGCGACTTTCGTCGCCGATGTCATCGAAGCTTCGATGAAGGTGCCGGTCATCGTCGATTTCTGGGCGACCTGGTGCGGCCCCTGCAAAAGCTTAGGCCCCTTTCTGGAGCGCGCCGTGCGCGAAGCCAAGGGTAAGGTCCGGCTGGTCAAGATCGACATCGATAAGAATCAGGAATTGGCCGCGCAATTGCGCATCCAATCCGTTCCCACCGTCTACGCTTTCAAAGATGGCCGTCCGGTCGACGGCTTCACCGGAGCCGTGCCCGAATCCACCCTGCGCGAGTTCATCGCCCGCCTGACCGGCGGCGAGGACCCGATGGCCGGAGTCGATTCCGCCCTGGCCGAAGCGCAGACCTTCCTGGAGGAAGGCGACACCGAAACGGCGCTGGCCATTTATCATGAAATCGCCGCCACCGATCCCGGCAATGGCGCGGCCCAGGCCGGCATCCTGCGCTGTCTGATCCAGACCGGCCAGATCGCCGCAGCCAAGGCCCTGTTGGCGGAGCTGCCGCCCGAATTGGCCAATCATCCCGACATCGCCGCCCAACGTTCGGCCATCGCATTGCGTGAGGAAGCCAAGCGTCTTGATCCGCTCGATGAGTTGACCCGCCGCGTCGAGAATGATCCGGCCGATCCCCAATCCCGGTTCGACCTCGCCGTCGCCTGTTTCGCCGCCGGAGAGCGCGAACAGGCCATAGATCATCTGCTGGAACTGTTCCGCCGGAACCGCGACTGGAACGACGGTGCGGCGCGTAAACAGCTCGTCAAGCTGTTCGACGCGATGGGCCCGGCCGATCCGCTGACCGTTTCGGCCCGGCGGCGTCTTTCCTCTTTGATGTTTTCCTGACCCCGATGAGCGCCCAACGCTTTCAGAACCATTTCGAGGATTTGCCGCCCGCTTTGCCGGTCTTTCCGCTGTCGGGCGTTTTGCTGCTTCCGGGCGGGCTTTTGCCTCTGAACGTGTTCGAGCCGCGCTATCTGGCGATGGTCGAGGACGCTTTGGGATGCGGACGGCTGATCGGCATGATCCAGCCCGTCTCTCCCGAAGAGGAAAACGAAAAATCAGAAACGCCGCCCCGGCTTTATGAAACGGGATGCGCGGGACGAATCAGCCATTTCTCGGAAACCGAGGACGGACGTTTCCTGATAACCCTGACCGGAATCAGCCGGTTCCGGATCGTCGAGGAAATCGCCGCACGGCGCGGCTATCGCCGGGCAGCGGTGAGTTGGTCATCGTTTAGGAACGATTTCGACGGCGAGGAAGAACCCGCCATAGATCGCCCCAGGCTGATCGCCGCGCTCAAGGCTTATGGCCGGCTGCATGGCATGGATATCAATTGGAAAGCCGTCGAGACCGCCAGCGACCGCGCTTTGTCCATCAGCCTGCCCATGGCTTGCCCCTTCGAGCCAAGCGAAAAACAAGCCCTGTTGGAATGCCCCGACATCACCCAGCGCGCCCACACGCTGCTGACCCTGATGGAAATGGCGATCGCCGACGGCGGCGCGCGGCAGAATCTGGTCCGGCAATAAACGTCCAGGAGGCCTCCCATGTCCGACCATGCCCCGGGAATCGATCCTAAGCTTCTTGAAATCCTCGTCTGCCCCCTGACCAAGGGACCCCTGCGCTATGATTCCAAAGCGAAGGAATTGATCAGCGATCAGGCCGGACTCGCCTATCCCATCCGCGACGGCATCCCGATCATGCTCGCCGCCGAAGCGCGCGCGCTGTCCGATCCGGCCCAATCCCACTAGAGCCCGACGATGCCGAACCCAACCGAGATCCGCTACGACCGGAACGAAAAGCAGCTCGCCATCCTGTTCGAGGATGGCAGCCGATTTGAATTCCCGGCCGAATTCCTGCGCGTGGAAAGCCCCAGCGCCGAGGTGCGAGGACACAGCCCGGATCAGCGGGTTCTGGTGTCGGGGAAGCGTCATGTCGGCATTGATCGGATTCTGCCCGTCGGCCATTACGCCATTCGCCTGGAATTCGACGACGGCCATGATTCCGGCATCTATAGCTGGGATTATCTGTTCGGGCTGGGACGCGAACAGCGGTTGCTCTGGACGGCGTATCTCGATCATCTGACTCAGGCCGGTCTCAGCCGCGACCCTTAAGAACAGCCGCCGAAACCTCATCCGACCCAAAACTGCCTCGTTCATAGGCAGGGATTCGCCTTTTTCTCCCGTTTCTCGACATGTTTTTCGCTTTTGCCGACAGACACGGCAAGGGAATGCCTATTTTTTAGGCTTTTCCTTCCGCTCCGCTCCCTCATCTTCCGCACCGCCCCCCCCCGGATTCCGGGAAAATCCGCGTTTTTCAGATAAAAACAAAAACCGGCACGATCCTTGAAAGGGGATTAAGGCGAGAAACAAGCGACGGACCGGTAGGAAGCCAAACGATGAAGCTGATTGTTGCCATCATCAAGCCGTTCAAACTCGATGACGTGCGCTCAGCGCTCGCACAGTTGGGCATCCAGGGTCTGACCGTCAGCGAAAGCAAAGGATTCGGCCGCCAGAAGGGCCAAGCCGAAATCTATCGCGGCGCCGAATATGTCGTGAATTTCCTGCCCAAGATCAAGGTCGAGATCGCTGTGACCGACGATCTGTCCGAGCAGGCTGTCCAGGCCGTCCATGACGCCGCCCATACGGGCAAAATCGGCGACGGCAAGATTTTCGTCTTCGACCTCGCCCACACGGTGCGCATCCGTACCGGCGAGACCGACGACGACGCGCTTTGACCCCTGGGGTTTCCGGGAGCCCCTTTTGCTCCTCATCTCCCGGCTTCGGATGTCTTCGCGGCTCATCCGAAGGATCATTTGAGTGCCTCGTTGTTATCTCCTGTCTCCTCCCAAACTCGATGCCCGGAAGTCCTCCATCTTCCGGGCTCTTTTTTTGTCCGGCGGCGGCAGAATCCACAGGCCGGTTAAAAAAGAGAGTGAGGCGGACGGGCTTAATCGGGTAATACTGACCCCGTTCTGTTCTCGTTCAGCCGGTTTCGTCTGCTTGCGTTATGACCAATCCGAACCTTTTCCGTCTGCCCGCCAACCCGTTCGACCGCCTGCGCGCCCTGCTGTCCGGCCCGGGCGGCGGCGAATCCCTGCCCATGTCGATCGGCGAGCCGCAGCATCCGGCCCCGGCCTTCGTCGCCGAGATCCTCGCCCGCGAGGCAGTCGGGTGGAGCAAATATCCGCCTTTGACCGGCACGCCGGCTTTCCGCGCCGCCGCCGCCGCCTGGGCGGAACGGCGCTATCGTCTGCCCGCCGGCGCACTCGATCCCGAAACCGCTCTGCTTCCCGTCGCCGGCACGCGCGAGGCCCTGGGACAGATCACGATCGTCGCCGCCGCTCCGGCCACGCCGCCCGCTTTGGTGCTGCTGCCTAGCCCCGGCTATCAGGTCTATGGCGGCGCGGCCATCGTCGCCGGCGCGGAAGGCTATTACGTCCCGGCACGGGCTGAAAACGGCTTCCTGCCCGATTATAAGGCCCTGCCCGAATCGGTGCTGTCGCGGGCCTCGGTCGCCTATCTGTGCAGCCCGGCCAACCCGCAAGGGGCCGTCGCAACCAAAGCCCAGCTTGCCGATGCGATCCGTCTGGCGCGCCGTCACGGCTTCATCCTGGCCGTCGATGAATGCTATGCCGAAATCTACGACCGGGTTCCGCCTCCGGGCGCGCTGGAAGTTTGCGCCGAGCTTCCCCTGCCCGCTTCGGGCGACATGTTCGAGAATGTCGTCGTCTTTCACAGCCTGTCGAAACGCTCCAGCGTGCCCGGACTGCGGTCGGGCTTCATCGCCGGCGGCCGCGCCATCATCGAAGGATTCACCCGTCTGCGCGCCTGCGGCGGAGCGGCGATGCCGCTGCCGGTCCTGGCCGCCGCCACCGCTTTGTGGCAGGACGAAGAGCATGTCGAGGCCAACCGCGCCCTTTACCGCGCCAAATTCGATCTGGCTGAACGAATCCTCGGAAACCGGCTGAACTTCGTCCGTCCCGCCGGCGGCTTCTTTCTGTGGCT
The DNA here is from genome assembly GCA_034926235.1 of Rhodospirillaceae bacterium. GTDB lineage: Bacteria > Pseudomonadota > Alphaproteobacteria > Rhodospirillales > Magnetospirillaceae > JAYFRE01. The sequence goes on along the minus strand of JAYFRE010000018.1, from coordinate 27,994 downwards.
TGATGTCGGCGACGGTGAACGCGCCGCTAAAGCCCTGTGGGACAAAACCGGCATCCGTGTATTGCCGGGCGCTTATCTGGCGTCTCCCGGCAGCGACTCGGCCGCCGCCACGCCTTATGTCCGCATTGCCCTGGTCCACGACCTCGCCACCACCGAGCGCGCGCTGACCCGGATCGCCGAAACCTTGAAGGACGGGTGATGCCAGCGCCCAGCCGCCGCACCCCATCCGCAAACCGGGCCGGTTTCCTGCCGGCCCCGCTCAAGACCGCCGTCACGCGTTCGATGTTCCGGGCAGGCGGATTTGTGCTGGCCGTTCTGGCCTTGGCGCTGTTTTTGGCCCTGTGTTCCTATGATTCCGCAGATCCGAGCTGGAACATCGCCGCCGAACCGGGCCGGGCCATCGTCAACCGCTTGGGCGCTGTCGGGGCCATCGCCGCCGATCTCGGCATCCAGCTTTTCGGCCTGCTGGCTTTCCTGCCGGTCCTGGCGATTCTGGTCTGGGGGTTGCGGCTGCTGATCACCGCTCAGCCTCCCGAACGGATATGGGTGCGGTTCGCCTTCCTGCTCTCGGCGATGCTGCTGGGCGCGATCGCCTGCGCCGCCCTGCCATTGCCGTCGGGAGCCAGACCGGCCCTTCTCGTCGCCGGAGCGGGAGGGTCGGCGGGGCGACTGCTTCTGGGCGGCATCGGCACCCTGACATCGGCGATCGGATTGCCGGTCTGGATCCCGGCGCTCATCTCCGGTCTGATGGGACTCTCCTGCGCCGTTCTCGCCCTGGGCCTGTCCTGGACGGAATGGCGCGAAACGGCGCGAAGCGGCGCGGCAGCGATCCGGGGCATTTCCCAGAGCTGGACGAATCTGATCGAGCTTCCCACCCGCCTGTTCGCCAGAAGCGCTCCGCCGGACCTTCCCGCCAAAAACAATCCTCCGCCTCGGGGGGAACCCGTCCTGCGCCGGGAACGGGTGGTCGAAGACGACGACCCCGCCGACGAGCCGGTTCCGGTCAAACGCGCCGCCGAACCCCTGGTCGCGCCGCGTCCGCCGCGCGCCCAGCCGGGTAAGCGCATTGAGGAATCGCGCCAGCATTCCCTGGATCTGCCCGATACCGACGGCTACAAATTCCCGCCGCTGGATCTGCTGGCCGCGCCCGCCGCACCGCGCGGCGACGCAATCAACCAGGACGCCCTGGCGCAGAATGCCCGGCTTTTAGAAGCGGTGCTGGAAGATTTCGGCGTCCAGGGCGAAATCGTCAAAGTTCGTCCCGGTCCCGTCGTCACCCTCTATGAGCTGGAACCGTCGCCCGGAACCAAGACCAGCCGCGTAATCGGTCTGGCCGACGACATCGCCCGCTCGATGAGCGCGCTATCGGTCCGCATCGCCACCGTGCCGGGCCGCAGCGTGATCGGCATCGAACTGCCCAACGCCAAGCGCGAGATCGTGCTGCTGCGCGAATTGCTGGCCTCCGAGGCGTTCGAGCGCGCCGCTTCGCGCCTGACCCTGGTCCTGGGCAAGGATATCGGCGGCCAGCCGGTCATGGTCGATCTGGCGCGGATGCCTCATCTTTTGATCGCCGGCACCACCGGTTCGGGCAAGTCCGTGGCGATCAACACCATGATTCTGTCGCTGCTTTACCGGCTGAAACCCGAAGAATGCCGGTTGATCATGATCGATCCCAAGATGCTGGAATTGTCGGTCTATGACGGCATTCCCCATCTCTTGGCCCCGGTGGTGACCGAACCCGGCAAGGCGGTGGTGGCGCTGAAATGGGCCGTGCGCGAGATGGAGGACCGCTATCGCGCCATGAGCCAACTCGGCGTGCGCAACATCTCGGGCTACAATCAGCGCCTGGCCGAAGCCAGCGCCAAGAATGAAACCCTGTCGCGCACCGTGCAGACCGGGTTCGACCCCGAGACCGGCAAACCGGTTTATGAGGACCAGACCCTGGCGCTGGAACCGTTGCCTTTCATCGTCGTCGTCGTCGACGAGATGGCGGATCTGATGCTGGTCGCGGGCAAGGACGTCGAAGCCGCCGTGCAGCGTCTGGCCCAGATGGCGCGCGCCGCCGGCATCCATATCGTCATGGCCACCCAGCGTCCCTCGGTCGATGTCATCACCGGCACCATCAAGGCCAATTTCCCCAGCCGCATCAGCTTCCAGGTGACGTCAAAGATCGACAGCCGCACCATCCTGGGCGAACAGGGCGCGGAACAGCTTTTGGGCCAAGGCGACATGCTGTATATGGCCGCCGGCGGACGGATCATCCGCGTGCATGGGCCGTTCGTTTCGGACGGCGAGGTCGAAGCCGTGGTTCAGCACTTGCGCGAGCAGGGGGAGCCCCACTATCTGGAAAGCGTCACCGAAGAGGAAGAGGTCAGTCCCGACGCGTCCGCCTCTGGCGGCGGCGGCGGCGATCTGTATGATCAAGCCGTGGCGCTGGTGATCCGCGAGGGCAAGGCGTCCACCAGCTTCGTTCAACGCCATTTGCAGATCGGTTATAACCGCGCCGCCCGCATCATCGAGCAGATGGAGGCCGAAGGCGTGGTCAGTAAGGCCAACCATGTCGGTAAACGCGAGGTCCTGGCGCGCGGCGGACGCGACGACTGAGCCTCAACTGTCCGTTTTTAGGAGCAAGCATGAGACGACTGGGAAAAACGGGCATTGGAATGTGGGTTTTCGCCCTGTTCCTCCTGGCATTATCGCCCTTGCAGGCGGACGCTGCGGGTTTGTCGCCCAAGGACCGGGAAATGGTTGCCCGGGCGGAGACCTATCTCAATGCCATCACCACCCTATCCGCGCGCTTCCTGCAAGTGTCGAGCAACGGCGCCACCGCCGAGGGCAGCTTTTATCTGTCGCGCCCCGGACGGCTTAGGCTCGATTACGATCCCCCATCGGCGATCCAGGTGATCGCCAACGGCAATTTCCTGATCTATCACGACACCAAGCTGCTGCAGACCAGCTATGTCGGGCTGGATTCGACGCCCGCCGGCATCCTGGTTCTGCCGCAGATCCGCCTGTCGGGAGACCGGCTGACGGTGACCAAGGTCACGCGCGGCCCCGGTGTGTTTGAAATCACCCTGATCCAGACCGATGATTCCGATCAAGGTCGCATCACCATGCTGTTTTCCGAAGCGCCGCTGGCCCTGAAACAATGGCATATCGTCGATCGGCAGGGCCAAACCACCACCGTTTCCCTGTTCGACATGCGGACGGGGATCAGTTTGGACAAATCCTTGTTCGTGTTCGACGACCCCGCTTTCACCGCCCCGCCGGAGCCGCGCTGATCCCGCTCATGTCCCGCGAATCCCGTCTCCGCAGTCCGCTCATCGGTTTGGCGTCCAGCATGAAGACCCTGGCCGCTCATGACGAAATGGTCTTTCACGCCGTCGGCGACCCCTACATCGCGGCGCTGGAAGCAACCGGCGCGACACCGATCGTGATTCCCTGCTTTAAAGACGAGACCGGCATCGACGCGCTGCTGTCGGTCATCGACGGGTTGGTTCTGACCGGTGCGATCGCCAATGTTCATCCCGATCTTTATGGCGGTGCGGGCCGGCCCTGCCCGCCTTATGATCCCAGGCGCGACACCACCGTTTTCGCCCTGATCGGCCGGGCGCTGGCGCGGGATTTGCCGGTTTTCGGAATCTGCCGGGGGCTTCAAGAGATCAATGTGGCCATGGGCGGCAGCCTGCATGCCCGCCTGCATGAGGTCGAAGGCCATCTCGATCACCGCTCCAATTACCGGGAACCGCTGGCGGTCCAGTTCGCGCCCGCCCACCCAGTCCGGTTCCATCCCGACGGATGGCTCGGCCGCCTGGCCGGCGGCGGTGAGGCGATGGTCAATTCCCTGCACGGCCAAGGCATCGACCGGCTGGCCCCGGGACTGGCGATCGAGGCCACCGCACCCGACGGTCAGATCGAAGCCGTCCGCGCCCACGAGTACCGCTTCGTCGCCGGGGTGCAATGGCATCCGGAATGGGATGTAGCGCAAAACGCCTTCTCTCGCGCGCTGTTCGAGGATTTTCTCGACGCCACCCTCCCCTGACAGACCTCCTATATCCGTTAGTAGGGGTTGAGGCTGCCTTTTTCTATCCCATCTCTTTCAACAGAGGGTCGCGACTGCAATGGCCGTGACCGGCGAGAAAGCGGTTTCCCCTGCTGCTTCTCGCGGCTCCCTCGAAAGGAGCAAAGGCGCCCGGTTGTCCCCCCCTGACCGGGCGCCTTCTTTTTGTCTTCGCAAACGCCTCGTTTTAGGGCCATCCTGTCCGCCGCCTTTCCGGTTGCAGCAAAAGTGGTGGAGAGCCTTGCCATGACATCCTTCCTTTTCCCCCCGCCGGCCCCAAGCGTCGTCGCCGTCGCAGGCGGCGGCCTGTTTCCCGTGCGTCGGATTTTCTGCGTCGGGCAGAACTACGCCGCCCACGCCCGCGAGATGGGAACCGATCCCAGCCGTGAAAAGCCGGTTTTTTTCACCAAGCCGGCGGACGCCGTGACCCAGCAGACGGAAATCCCCTTTCCGTCCGCGACGACAAATCTTCATTTCGAAGGCGAACTGGTCATCGCGCTCGGCAAGGGCGGAACCGCCATTCCCGCCGGACGGGCTTTGGACTGCGTGTTCGGTTATGCCGCCGGCTGCGATCTGACCCGCCGCGACATCCAGGCCGCCGCCAAGGCTGCCGGCGGCCCCTGGGACATGGCCAAGGGCTTTGATTTATCGGCGATCCTGTCGGACATCGCCCCGGCCTCGGCCATCGGCCACCCGGCCCAGGGACGGCTGACGACCATGGTCAACGGCCAGATTCGCCAGGATGCCGATCTTGCCGACATGATCTGGGGTTCGGCCGACATCATCGCCTTCCTGTCCGGCTATGTCGCTCTGGCGGCGGGCGATCTGATCTATACCGGCACACCGGCCGGCGTCGGCGCGTTGGTCCGGGGCGACAAGACCGAAATCGCCATCACAGGGATCGGCGTCTGCCGTTTTTCCGTGGTCTGACACGAACGGAGCCTTGTCGTCTTGCGTATCGTCACCTGGAACATCAATTCGGTCCGGCTCAGGCTGCCTCAGATCGAAACCCTGAACAGCCTGGTCCGCCCGGACGTTCTCTGCCTTCAGGAAACCAAGGTCATCAACGACCTCTTTCCTCGCGCGGCGCTGGCCCAGATGGGGTTCGAGCATATCGCCATCGCCGGCATGAAAAGCTATAACGGCGTCGCCATCGCCTCGCGCCTGCCGCTCGAATCCGTGCAGGTGCATGACCATTGCGGCCGGGCCGATTGCCGTCATATCGCCGCCACCGTCGCCGGGATCGATCTCAATTGTCTGTACATTCCGGCGGGCGGCGACATTCCCGATCCCGACGTGAACGACAAATTCGCCCACAAGCTGGCGTTCCTCGACGACATCACCGCCTGGTTTGGAACGCAAGACCCCGCCCGCCCGGCCATCGTTCTAGGCGATTTCAACATCGCCCCGCTGGAAACCGACGTCTGGTCGCATAAGCAGCTTCTGGACGTCGTCAGCCATACGCCGGTCGAAGTCGCGCGGCTGGGCGTTTTCCAGGAATCGCGGCGCTGGGTGGACGCGGTCCGGCATTTCATTCCGCCCGAACGACGCCTCTATAGCTGGTGGAGCTACCGCGCCGCCGACTGGGCCAAAAGCGATCGCGGCCGGCGGCTGGATCACATCTGGGTTACGCCGCCGCTGGTCCCCCGTCTTTCCGCCGCAATGGTATTGGCGGAAACGCGCGGCTGGACGCAGCCCTCCGATCACGTCCCGGTGATGCTGGATCTGGACGAATCCGGCGCGCCGATCAGCCGGTAGCCGCCGTCATCGGTCGCCAGCAACGCTGCCGCCGATCCCAGTTTGCGGCGCAGCCGATAAATATGGGTTTCGACGGTGTGGGTCGAGACATCGCCGGCATAGCCCCAGACTTCGGCCAGAAGCTCGTCGCGCGGAACCGCCCGGTCGCCGGCCTCGTACAGATAGGACAGGATCGCCACTTCCTTTTCGGTCAAGGCCAGAACCCAGCCCGTATCATCGCTGATTGTCCGCGCCGCCCTGTCCAGGCAAATCCCGCCATCGAGGAGGATGGGTTCGGACGCGTCGTCCTCCCGGATCAGTCCGCGCAACCGGTCCAGCAGGACAGCCAGCCGCACCGGTTTGGCGATAACGGCGGTCGCTCCGGCGTCGCTCCACGCCGCTCTACCGGCGTCAGCGGCCAGAATCAGGATCGGCAAGTGCGGATTATGCCCATGCAAATCCCGGCACAGCGTCAGGGCCGCGTCATCCGCGCCGCCATCATCGATCAGCACGGCATCGGGCGCGTGCTCGATCAGGACCGGGTCGAACGGGGCGCAATCGGCTTCGGTCACGGCGAATCCCTGCCCGGCAAGCTGGTTGGCCAGGCTGTGGCGCAAAAGGGAATCCGAGGCGGCAAGAAGAATGCGTTTGGCGTCAGTCATGATTTCCGGAACGTTACCCTGTGCCATCCGGCCTTGCCATCCTATATTGGGAGCAGGGAAAAGATCAGCCAGAGCTTTTTCCCGGCGCGAAAGCCGGTTAGTATGCCGCGCCTGTTGAAATCACCATAGTCGATGAGCCTGTCCGTGAGCACCGATTCTCCGTCCACCACCTCCTCCGCCGCCATGATCGCCGTCGATCGGGCCATGGCCGAACTGCGCCGGGGCGGCGCCGTCCTGTTGCGCGCCCCCTCCACGACGCCGGGCGGTTCCGGGCTGGCGCTGGTTCTGGCCGCCGAATCGGCGGATGACGACAAGCTGAAGCAGCTCGCCGCTCAAGCCTCGGCACCGCCGATGGTGGCGATGACCGGACGGCGCGCCATGGTGCTTGGATTGATCGAGACGCCGCGGCCCGTGGTCCTGCTGAGCCTGTCGGGCAATCTGACCGCCGAACGGGTGTCCTCGCTCGCCGATCCCTTAAGTCTGGGCCGGCCCGAAGCGGTCAGCGCCATCCCTGAAATTCCCGCCTGGGCGGAAGCTGCCATAACTTTGGCCAAGCTGAGCCGCCTTCTTCCCGCCGTGGTCGCAGCCCCCCTTTCCGAAGCCCCGGAAACGGCCTGCATTCTCGACGCAGAAGACGTCATGGCCTATCAGCAGACCTCCGCCCGCACGCTGTCGCGCGTCAGCGAGGCGCGGGTTCCTCTGCTCGGGGCCGAATCGGCGCGGGTCATCGCTTTCCGTCCGGCGGACGGCGGCATCGAGCATCTGGCCATCGTCATCGGTGAACCTGGCCCCGACAGTCCGGTTCTGACCCGCCTGCATTCCGAATGCTTCACCGGCGACATTCTGGGATCGCTGCGCTGCGATTGCGGCGACCAGCTGCGCGGCGCCATCGCCGAAATCGGCCGGGTCGGCACCGGGGTCCTGCTTTATCTGGCGCAGGAAGGCCGGGGCATCGGCTTGGTCAACAAGCTGCGCGCCTATCAGCTTCAGGATGAAGGCTTCGATACGCTGGACGCCAATCTTCAGCTCGGTTTCGACGATGACGAGCGCATCTATCTGCCGGCGGCGGAAATCCTGCGTCTTCTGGGCATCACCACGATTCGCCTGCTGACCAACAACCCCGCCAAGGTGGATGGGTTGGCGCGTCATGGCGTTACCGTCGCCGAACGGGTGCCGCATGTGTTCCCATCCAACAAACACAATGTCTTCTATCTGAAGACCAAGGCGACGCGCAGCGGCCATCTCTTTTGATCTCTGGCCCGGCAATCTCTGCCGGGTCCCTGTCGGTTGCTTAATTGGAATCTCAGTGTTTTCAATTAATTAGGCAGCCGTCTCCTCTGGCATGTCTTTTGCTTGTTATCCGGCGTCGTTCCTGTTCAACGCCCTGGTGCCATGTCCGTCGAGACCAATGCCCTGCAATCGAGCCCGGCTTCTCCGCCCACTGTCCCGCCCGGGACGGTAACGGTTGACATCGACACCGCCCGCGGTGGCGTTCGGGCTTTTGACGATCCGGACGGGCCGGGTTTTTCGGACCTTCTGGACCTTATCAATCCGCTTCAGCACATCCCCGTCGTCGGATCCGTCTACCGTGAAGTGACAGGCGATGACCGGGGCGCGGTCAGCGCTGTTCTGGGTGGCGTGCTTTTGGGCGGACCGATCGGACTGGCCGCCGCCATCTTTGAACTGATGTGCCAGGACGCCACCGGGAAAGGATTTGCCGGCAACGTCATGGCCTTGTTCGATGGCGAGAGCAGTCCCACCACCCAGGTAGCGGAATCAGCCCCCGCCACAGAGACTTCTGCATCGGTTAATCCCGCGCCTCCTACCCCCGTCATGGCCGCCGTCGCACCGGCGGACGTTTCAACGCAGCCCGTTCATGGGGATAAGGCCGAATCCGGGCCGGTACGGGCCGGTGATTATCTGATCTTCGGCGCATCCGCCCTTTCACCGTCCCGGCCTCAAACCGCCGCACAGACCGAAGGAGCTACCTCCGCCTCCCCCTTGCGTCTGAATGCCGCTATTCCTTCCGCAGGCCCGATGGGTTCGGAAAGCGCGCTTGCCGACCGCGCCACCGAAGCGGCGGCTCCATCGGTTCAGATCGCGGCAGCAGGCTCAAAACCAGCCGACCGGCACATCGCGACCACTGGCAACCGCAAATCCTGGCCGGTTCCCGAACGGAGCGGTCCTGAAAAGCCGCCCCAGACTCTGCCGCCGCCCACGACGGGTCCCGGAGCCCTGCCCGGCGGCCATTCCCTCGCCTTGTCTGCGACCCAGGTCTCGCAATCCGGTGACCCTGGAAACACACAATGGTTCGCAAGCGCCTTCAACCAGGCGATGGATAAATATGACCGCAGCGCCCGCTTGGGCGGCAAAACCGATAGTGCCGCTGTCACGTCAGCCGGAAATGGCGCCGATTCCGCGTCACTGCACTGAACATTCAAAAAAAATCGCCGTGAAACTCCGCGCGCGCTCCCTTATGATCCTTACTTCCTGCGTCGGACCTTGGGGGGCCTTATGAGTTTTCGTGGAAAAGCTTTTGCGCTCGCTCTCGCCTGCGGCCTGGTTCAGGCCGCTCCTGCTCTCGCCGAAGGGCAAAGCGGCCATCTCGCGATCGCCACCGGCGCGGGTTATGTGCTGGACGATGCCAAGCCCGAAGTGGATATTTCCTGGCGTTCTGGATATAAGCTCTGGATCTTCAAGCCGCATGTCGGCGCGCTGGTCATGTCGGGGGGCAATTATTACGGCTATGCCGGCCTGTTGACCGATCTCTATTGGGGCCGGAACATCGTCATGACCCTGTCGGTAGCGGCCGGTGGCTATCGCCATGGCGATCTCGATCTTGGCCATGGGCTAGAATTCCGCAGCGGGATCGATCTTGCCTATCGTTTCGACGATACCTCACGCCTGGGACTCGGCTTTTATCATATCTCCAATGCAAGCTTAGGAGACCGGAACCCCGGCACGGAATCCTTGCTGCTCCGCTATTCCTATCCCTTGGATAAGCTGACGGGCCGCCGCTAATCCGTCTCTTAGCCGCGTGCGCCGAAAATCGCCGAACCGACCCTGACATGCGTCGCCCCCATGCGCGCGGCCAGGGCGAAATCCCCGCTCATGCCCATGCTGACCACAGGCAATCCCGCATCATGCGCCAAGGTAGCCAAAAGGGCGAAATGCGGCGCAGGATCCTGATCGGCGGGCGGAATGCACATCAATCCGATGACCGGAAGCCGCCATTGGTCCCGACATGCCGCGATAAAACCAGGGGCATCGGCGGGCAGCACTCCAGCCTTTTGCGGTTCCGCGCCGCAATTGACCTCGATCAGCAGCGACGGACAACGCCCGCTGCGGTCCCGTTCCTTGACCAAGGCTTCGGCCAGACGCGGGCGATCCAGGGTTTGGATGACGTCGAACAGCGCCACCGCTTCGCGCACCTTATTGGTTTGCAAAGGCCCGATCAGATGCAGCTCGACACCGGGATAACGGGCCTTCAAACCCGGCCATTTCTCCATCGATTCCTGGACCCGGTTTTCGCCGAAACAGCGCTGCCCAGCCGCCAGAACAGGTTCGATACGAAAAGTAGGAACCGTCTTGCTGACCGCGACCAGAGTGACTGCCCCGGGTTTGGATTCGGCAGCGGCGATTTCGGCCTTGACCCGATCATAGTTGTGCAAAAGATCGGCTGTCTGGGATTCGGTCACGAGACGAGGCCTCCTTCCGGTTGTTCTGGACAAAGCGCCAGAGCCTAGCACCAGCGACCATCCGGAGGAAGTCCGGGTGAAACCAAAGAAAAGGGGCGGCCGATGGGCCGCCCCCTTCCTTATGCATCGTTTCGTCGGGACAGAACCCGGCTTAGAACGTCAACCGGACACCGGTGACGACCGCCCAACCCTGATTCTTGGTGATTCCATCGTCGGCGGTGAAATCGTTCGGGGTCTTGGAATCGTACTTGGCCCGCATGACCGACCCGATCACATCGACGCCCGGTCCCATATTGTAGCTGCCGCCCAGATTCCAGGCCTGGACCTTGTCGCTGCCGGAACCGGTTTCATAATCGGTCTTACCCTTGAAATAAGCCAAGCTGACCGCAAAGGGTTCGAACTCGTAGGACAGGCCGACATCGAATGACTGGCTGTCTCCCGTCTTGAGAGCAACAGCCGCATTCCTTTTGAGGTTCTGCTTCATATAGCTGCCGCCCAAGGTGAAGTCGGCATAGGAAAGCTGAAGGCCGCCCTGATAGGTCTTGCTGTTGGCGCTCTCGTCCGCACCATGCCCGCTCAGCATGCTCAGATCGGCGCTGATGCCGACCGGCCCAACCTCGCCCGTATAAACGAGACTGCCGACATACAGATCATGATGCTGCTGGGCCGCGCTGAGGAAACCCGAATTCTTGACCTGGGTATCCGGCACATAGCTGAAGCCGACCTGGAAACCGTAAAGGGACGGGGTCAAATAGGAGATATTGTCCGTCGCTTCGCTCGAAAGATAGGTCTTCTGCACCGCGCGATTGCCGGCGGGGGTCAGGATGAAATCCATCCAATCGCCATCCTGAGCGCCAAGACCGCTGACTTCCGGCGCGGAATTGTGAACGGTTGCAGCGATGTTGTCCAACTGCCCCACGCTCAGCAGACCGAACTTGCTGGACAAATAGAGATAGGACTCCTCGACCGCCGAGTTACCGACGTCGCCATGGGTGCTCTTATCCTGCGACGCATTGGTCTCGACGAACACGCCGATGGTCAGTCCGTTGTCCAGCGTGGTTTCACCGGTGAAATCGATATGAGCATCGCCCATGGTGTCGACATCAGCCGCGTTCATGTAGCTCTTGTTGCTGGCGTAGCCGACCCACTGATGCATGTCGCCGCCGATGCTGAGCTTGAGCGGCTCCGCCGCCTGGGCCCCAAAGCTTCCCAGCGCCAACAGACCGGCGCTCGCGAGCAAAATCTTCTTCATCGTAAATCCTTTTGCTTGTCTTCCGCGTCCCCAAAAGCAAGCGTCCCCCAGGGCACGAATGATATCCGTTCGCAACTCTTTTAGCCTGAATGCCAACATGGTGCGATAAAGATATCCACGCAGCGTGATGTATTTATCATTCTGTGGCAATTGGGTTACACAATCGCCTTTTTTGCCTATTTTATATGCTGTTCTTGCCTTTTCCTCTCTGCTCTTGGTTTTTTTGCCTTTTTTTAAGACAAAGAAAAACCCTGCACCAGAGACTGGTGCAGGGTCATTCCGACTAGGGATAAGGGGAAGCACCCCCTATCCCAAAGGCCGTTTCGTCTTAGAACGTAACGCGGACACCGCTGATCACAGCGAAGCCCTTGTTTTCGCTGTACTGGGCCGTGCGATTGCTGTCCAGATCCGCGTAGTAGAAGCTGGTGCGGAAATCGACGCCGGGGCCCATGGCATACTTGCCAGCCAGCGAGTAGACCTGGGTCTTGCCGGCAGCGCCGAGACCGAGCGAATTGCCGAGATTCGCCGCGTCTCCAGCCAAGCCCTTGGACTTGTCCTGGAAATAGCCCAGGCTGACCGCATAGGGGCCGGTCGTGTAGCTGGCGCCCACGTCAAAATTGGTGCCCGCGCGCATCAGGCCCTTGGCGTTGTAGACAGCAAGATTCGTATTAGTGGCATTGTTCGCGAAGACACGCTCGCTCTTACCAACGTCACGATTGAAGATCGAGCCGCCGACCGCGAAGCCGGCATAGGTGACCTGCAGACCGCCCTGATAGGTGGTCATGTTGGCGATGTCGAACTGGCTGACCGCCACATTGGCCTTAACGCCCACATCACCGAACTTGTTGGTGTAGGTCGCACCGACCTGATACTGGTCACCCGCGAAAGCGGACCGGTTGATCAAGCTTCCGCCGACAGCGGTACCCGCAACCGTGTCCGAGTCGCTGGCGATGACCAGATTGCCAGTGTTGGACTGGTTGATGTCCGGGGTATAGGTGAAGCCCGCCGAGAAGCCGGCGAAGGTCGGGGTGATGAGGGTGATCTTTTCAGTCCGCGCATTGTAGCGGCTGTTGTTGGTCGTCCAATTGGCGTAATAGCCAGCCGGGGTATTGAACACGTTGCCCCAGTCGCCATCCTGCACGCCCCAACCCACATCCGGGGCGGAATTGGCAGTGATGAAGCCGTAATCCTCGCGCTGGCCGAGGATGATCTGACCGAAGGAGCTGGTCAGGGTCAGATAGGCGCGACGGACATTGCCGTTGTTGCCATTGCCACGGTTGCCGTTGGCACCGTTGGCATTGCGGCTGTCGGCCCACTGGGTGGCCAGGGTTTCGACCGCGACGTCGACACCGATGCCGTTGTCGAGCTTGGTCGAGCCCTTGAAGTTGATCTGGCCGAAGCTCATGGTATCGACGTTGGCGGCTTCGGTCACTGCGCCGTTAGCGGCACTCTTAACCTTGTCCTGATCCATGATGATGACCTGGCCCTGCAGGAAACCACCGACGCTGAGCTTGACCGGCTCGGCCGCCTGAGCCGCGAAGGCGCTGCCCGCGAGCAGAGCCGTGCTGGCAAGAAGAAGTTTTTTCATGATCTCTCCTGTCCCGGAAATGCGGTTGACCGTAATGCTCACGATTCCCCCGCGTCGCACATCCACTAAAAAAGTGACGCTACTGTGCTGCCATGGGTTCACCCTGGAGTCAACGCCGATCCGTCCGGAACTGTGACAAAATCCCCCCTGTGTTGCCGCTTAGCCACAGAATGATGCGGGAAATGGAAAAATCCGGGGCTTAACGTTGCCCCGGACCTTTCCACCTTGTTCTTAGAACTTGACCATGACGCCGGTCATGACGGCAAAACCGTTATTCTCGGTATTGTCGTTCGAGAAACCGCCATTGTTCTTGAAATCAACCAGATAGAAGCTGTTGCACCACTCGACGCCCGGCCCCATGGTGTAGCGGCCCGATAGCGCGACAACCTCGGTCGAATCCGCTCGGCCGCCGCCGGTGGCGTTTGGATTGCGCTTCGATTTATCCTGGAAATAACCCAGGCTGACCGCATAGGGACCGGATTTGTAGCTGGCCCCGACATCGAAACTGGTGCCGGCATGCATCACCGCCTTGGCATAGGCGTTGTTTCCCACGACCGTGGGTGCGGAAGAGCCGGTGCCGTTGACATAGGTGACCGTCGCCTCGTTAGGAACCTCGCGGACGAATACCGAGCCGCCCAGAGTAAAGCCCGCATAGGATGCCTGCAAACCGCCCTGATAAACCCGCGTGTTGGCCAGATCGAGCTGCCCCATGGCCGCATTGGCATTCAGGCTGACATCACCGAATTTGTTCTTGTAGCTGACGCCGCCCAGATACATGTCGCCGGCGAAGGTGGAGCGGTTGATGCGCCGATTGACATTGAGCCCGTTCCGGCTGTTCAGGCTGCCGCCCGCGTTCAGAACGTCGCTGTCGGACGCCATGGAAAGAGCGCCGGCCCGGGCCTGGCTGATATCCGGGGTATAGGAGAATCCCGCCGAGAAGCCCGCGAAGGACGGGGTCACCAAAGTGATCTTTTCCGAGCGCGCATTATAGCGGCTGGTGTTGGTCCCCAGATGACTGGAATGGTCCGAAAGGCTGGCGATCGCATTCGACCAATCACCATCCTGCAACCCCCAGCCGACATCGGGAGCGGAATTGGCGGTAATAAAACCGTAATCCTCGCGCTGGCCTAGGATGAGCTGACCGAAAGAGCTGCTGAGGGTCAGATAGGCGCGACGGATGTTCGAGTTCGAACCGCTGCCGCCATTGCCCGTCGCCCCCGCCGCCGTACGGCTGTCGGCCTGTTGGCTGGCGATGGTTTCGACTGAAACCGCGATATCGAGACCGTTGTCCAGCTTGGCCGAGCCTTTGAAATTGACATAGGCATTGCTCTGCTGATCGACACTGGCCTGACCGTCGGCATCCTGGTCGGCGATGATGACCTGCTGCTTCATCTCGCCGCCGATGCTGAGCTTCACCGGCTCCGCCGCCTGCACGGACGCCATGCCGCCGAACACGAAAAGCGCCGTGCCGGCATAAAGAATTCTTTTCATTCCCCTCTCCTTATCGGTGATCGCCGCGACGCCCCATATCGAAGCGCCGCAATCATCTATCAAAACGTGTGTAAAGCCCTGGTAACGGCGATCTCATCTTCGAGTCAACCAAGCCGTTTTCAGCCGTAATTTTTTAGACTCATTTGTTGTATTATTGCAACTTCGTGTCATAAAACTGTTGTTTTTACTACAGTTATTGTTTCGTTTCAGACAAGGTTTTGTTGCGAAACAGACACGAAACCGCAATCGAGCCGCCTTGGAGGGAATACAATTTTTAGTTGATATCTGTAAGGTTCCTGCCTTGGCGGCCGATCCATTCGATCACTCCTGCCGCAAATCCCGCTTTAACGCCGGAACCGACGACTCCCTTGGTTGGAGCCGATACGTGTGGTAGGAGAAGATTCTAAAGACGTGCGCGCAAAAGAGGGCCGCGTCGGGTCTTTTCGGAAATCAGGATCATCAGAGGGTCCATCAGGGAAAACCATGCCGATCGACATGAAAACAAGAGCGGCGATTATCGTCGCTGCGCTGGCGGTTCTTGCCGGATGCGGCCAGACCGAGACCATCTACCCCACCCGCCGCGATGGCGACACCAGACCGACCTGGAGCAATGAAGAGCCTCAGGAAACGGTGTTCGGTCCGGGCGGCCTGACTCTGTTCGGCGGCCCCAGCCAGAAAGACAAGGACGCGGCCGGCGCCGGCATCGGCGTCAACGCCTTCCTGTGGCGTGCCAGCCTGGACACCATCGGATTCATGCCGCTGACCTCTGCCGACCCGTTCGGCGGCGTCATCATCACCGATTGGTATCAGCCTCCTGAAACGCCCAATGAGCGGTTCAAGCTGTCGGTCTTCATTCTGGACCGGACATTGCGCGCCGATGGCGTGCGCGTGTCCGTCTTCCGCCAGATGCGAAAAGGTCCAGGCGAATGGGCCGACGCCGCGGTTGATAAAAAAACCGCCACCGACATGGAAAACGCCATCCTGACCCGCGCCAGAGAAATGCGCAGCGCTGCGAAAGCGGCCGAAGCCAAATAATCTAGGACGCGTTTTTAAACCCTGATCTGAAGACAAAGAAAGCCAAGACAAAATGTCCGGCACGGACGATCGTTACAACGTCAAAGAAACCGAATCCAAATGGCAATCCGTCTGGGCGGAGCGTAATTGCTTCCATGTTCAGAATGATGGTCAGAATCCGAAATTCTATGTTTTGGAAATGTTCCCCTATCCGTCGGGGCGCATTCACATGGGCCATGTCCGCAACTACGCTCTGGGCGACGTGCTGGCCCGGTACAAGCGGGCGCGCGGTTTCGACGTGCTTTATCCGATGGGCTGGGACGCATTCGGACTGCCGGCCGAAAACGCCGCGATCGAACGCGGCGTCCATCCCGCCAAATGGACCTATGAGAATATCGCCGCCATGCGCGCTCAGTTGAAGCCGATGGGGCTGTCCTATGACTGGGAACGCGAGATCGCCACATGCGACCCCGACTATTACCGTCACGAACAGAAGATGTTCCTGGATTTCCTAAAGGCGGGTCTAGCCTACCGCAAGGAATCCTGGGTCAATTGGGATCCGGTCGAAAACACCGTTCTGGCCAACGAACAGGTGATTGACGGCCGTGGCTGGCGTTCCGGCGCACCGGTCGAACGCCGGTTGTTGAGCCAATGGTTCCTGAAGATCACCGAATTTGCCGAAGATCTGCTGAACGGCCTTAAAACCCTGGAACGCTGGCCCGACCGGGTGCGACTGATGCAGGAAAACTGGATCGGACGGTCCGAAGGGCTTCGCCTCTTCTTCGATCTGGATGGCATGACCGATTCCAGGATCGAGGTTTACACGACCCGGCCCGACACCCTTTACGGCGCATCCTTCGTCGCCATTGCAGCCAATCATCCGCTGGCCGTCAAGCTGGCCGAAACCAACCCTGAACTGGCCTCCTTCATCGCGGAATGCAACCGGCTGGGCACATCGGAAGCCGTGCTTGAAACCGCCGAAAAGAAGGGGTTCGCCACCGGTCTGACCGCGTTGAACCCCATCGTCGAAGGACAGAAACTTCCCGTCTATGTCGCCAATTTCGTTTTGATGGATTATGGCACCGGCGCGGTGTTCGGCTGCCCCGCCCATGACCAGCGCGACCTTGATTTCGCCCGTAAATACCGCCTGTCCGTGACCCCCGTCGTCGCCCCGCCAGGCGTCGCCGCCAGCGACGTCGTCATTGGCGACGAGGCGTTCACCGAACCCGGCGTCCTGATCAATTCCGGTCCGTTCGACGGCCTGTCCGTGGCCGACGCCAAGGCCCGGATGATCGATATCGCCGAAGAGCGCGGCATTGGCCAGCGTTCGGTCAATTACCGGCTCAGAGATTGGGGCGTGTCGCGGCAACGTTATTGGGGTTGCCCGATCCCGATCATCTATTGCCCCGATTGCGGCGCGGTGCCGGTGCCGGAAACGGATCTGCCGGTGCGCCTGCCCGAGGATGTCACGTTCGACAAGCCCGGCAACCCGCTTGCCCGCCATCCGACCTGGAAGCATGTCTCTTGCCCCCATTGCGGCAAGCCGGCAGAGCGCGAAACCGACACTTTCGACACCTTTTTCGAATCTTCCTGGTATTTCGCCCGCTATTGCTCACCCAAGGATCAGAGCCAGGGCATCGATCCGAAAGCGGCGGCGCGCTGGCTGCCGGTCGATCAATATATCGGCGGCATCGAACATGCGATCCTGCATCTGCTTTACGCGCGGTTCTTTACCCGCGCCTTGAAAAGATGCGGCTATCTCGACATCGACGAACCCTTCACCGGTCTTTTGACCCAGGGCATGGTCTGTCACGAAACGTACAAATCCGAAGACGGCCACTGGCTCTATCCGGAAGAGGTCGAAAAGACAGATGGCGGCCGCGTGATCGTCAGTGCCTCCGGACAGCCGGCCTTGGTCGGGCGTTCGGAGAAAATGTCGAAATCCAAGCGCAATGTCGTCGATCCCGATGCCATCATCCGGACCTATGGCGCGGACACGGCCCGCCTGTTCATGCTGTCGGACAGCCCGCCCGAACGCGATCTGGAATGGACCGCCGCGGGTATCGAAGGCGCGTTCCGCTTCGTCAACCGACTGTGGCGGATGGTCGTGTTTCCGGTCGCGCCGCTCGCCCCGAAGGGGTCGGTGATTCCGGCCTTGAGCGGCGAGGCCCTGGCTCTACGCCGCCAGATTCATAAAACGATCGTCGCAGTCAGCGAAGATCTGGAACGGTTCCACTATAACCGGGCCGTGGCCCGCATCCGCGAACTGGCCAATGCCGTCACCGATCTGCCCCCAGAGACCGAAGGCGCCGGCTGGGTGTTGCGGGAAGGCCTGGAAACCCTGGTGCAGCTAGCCGGCCCGGTCATGCCGCATCTGGGCGAGGAATTGTGGTCCGCCCTTGGCCATGACCAGCTCCTGGCCGAGACGCCCTGGCCCAAGGCCGAACCGGATCTTCTGGTCGAGGACAGCGTGACCATCGCCGTGCAGGTCAATGGCAAGCTTCGTGGAACCTTGGAGGCGCGAAAGGACGAGGCGAACGATATCCTGACCAAAGCGGCCCTGGCCTTGCCCGGCGTCGCCGCTCTGACCGAAGGCAAGACCCCGCGTAAAGTGGTCGTCGTGCCGAACAGGATCGTCAATGTCGTCGTCTAGCCGCATGATTGCCGGCTTTTGCGCCGGCGTTCTGCTGCTCTTTCTGGCCGGCTGCGGTTTCCGGCCTACATATGGCACCCATTCCGCCTATCCGGGTGTCTCGGAGGACATGGCCACCATCCGTGTCCTTCCTATCGACAACCGCGATGGGCAGATCCTTCATACCGCCCTAGTGACCGGGCTCTCCCCTCGGGGAGAGCCCGTCAAACCGGTTTTCGTGCTCACCGTCGCGCTATCCGTCTCCGAAACCGACGCCGCCTTGCAACGAGACAATTCGGCTACCCGCGCTTTCGTGACCTATCGAGCCAATTACACCCTGTCCCAGGGCAATGAGACCATTGATACCGGCGTCGTGTCGCGCACCATGAGTTATGACTATCTGCTTGAACATTATGCGAATCTCGTCGCCGCCGAGAATATTCGCCGCCGGGCGACGCAAAACATCGCCGACGCCATCCGCAGTGAATTAGCCGCTTATTTCACCCGCCGGCATCAAGCCCTGGACGCCGGAACCGGACGGCGTCCGTGAAAATCCCGCCCAACCGGGTCGAGGCTTTTCTGGCCGCACCGGATGGAACGACCCGCGCCGTCCTTGTCTACGGACCCGATGGCGGATTGGTGCGCGAACGGTTAACGCGCCTGACCCGAAGCATCGTTCCCGACCCGACCGATCCTTTTAGAATCGTCAGCTTTTCCGCCTCCGTTCTCCGCGACGATCCCGCCAGACTCGCCGACGAAGCCGCGGCCATCGCCATGACCGGAGGCCGCCGCGTCCTGCGCATCGGCGATGCGGGCGATGCGCTTACCCGGCTGCTGACATCCTTTCTGGACGATCCCGCTGGCGACGCCTTGATCCTGGTCGAAGGCGGGGAACTTGGACCACGCTCTTCCCTGCGCAAGCTGTTCGAGAATGCAGCCAACGCCGCCGCCCTGCCCTGTTATGGCGATGACGGCGACAAGCTGGCCGCAATCATCCGCGATACGCTGCAGGGTCATGGATTACGCGCCGATCGGGACGCCCTGCATTATCTCACCCAGAATTTGGGCGGCGACCGAATGCAGACCCGCTCTGAACTCGATAAATTAGCACTCTATATGGGCGGACCTGGCCCGGTCGGGCTTGCCGACGCGGCGGCCTGCATCGGCGACGGCTCGGCTTTGTCCATGGATGATCTGATTCTGGCCGCCACCGATGGCGATCATGCCGGAGCCCAGAACCGCTATGAGCGGCTGGTGCGCGAAGGAACCTCCCCGATCGCCATTTTACGTCTGCTCGGCCGCCATGTTCAAAGATTGCATCTCGCAGCCGGCTTGATGGCAAAGGGAGCCAGTCCGGACAAGGCGTTGGCGGCCTTGCGGCCTCCCCCTCATTTCCGCGCCCAGCCCCGGATGCGCGGTCAATTGTCCTGGTGGAGCGCCGACCGGCTCGGCACCGCGCTCGGTCTTATTCTTGCCGCGGAAAGCGACTGTAAGAAAACCGGGATGCCGGCCGAGGATATTTGCGGCCGGCTGCTGATTCAGATCGCCCAAGCCGCCGCCGCCGGACGGCGAAAACCGCCAGGCCGCAACGGCTGACGTTTATTCGTGCTTCTGCACGACGCGCGGACGTCCGCGCACTCCGCCGGGGCTTTAAAAGCCCCGGACCCAATTTTTATTGAAGGTCAACGGGTCAAAGGGCTGAAAGCCCTCGACTCGTCCGCCTTCATTTCAGGCTTTTGATCACCGCCATAACGTCACTGTCGCCCAAACCCCGGCTTTCGGCGGCGGCAAAGGACGCGGCCGTTGCCCGACCGGACGGGATATCCAACCCGGCACTTTCCGCCAGCGCCAAACGAAAATCCTTGGCCATGTGCTTGAGCGGAAACGCCGCCGGATAGGAATCCACCTTCAGGCTTGGAAGTTTCAATGTCACGATCGGCGAGGCGCAAGCGGTTTCGCCGATCATTTCCAGCAATGTCGCCCGGTCCAGTCCGCCCGCTTCCCCGAACAGGACGGATTCGGCCAATGCTTCCAGCGTCATGCCCAGCATCATGTTGATCGCGAGCTTGGCGACCGATCCTTGGCCATGAGCACCAAAATGAAAGGTGCGTTTGCCCAGCAGGTCGAAAATCGGCTGGCAACGCCCCAGAACAACCGCATCCCCGCCAACCAGGATAACCAGGGTTCCATCCTGGGCCGGCTTTACCGACCCCGATACCGGCGCATCGAGGACATCCACACCGACCTTACCCAGGCGTTCTGCGGTATCCCGGCTCGCCTGCGGCGAAACAGTGCCCATATTGATCACGGTCAGACCGGTTCGGGCGGCGGAAAACACGCCATCTTTGCCGAACAGGACCGATTCCTGGCCGGAATCGTCGGACAGCATAGTGATGACGATATCGGATTGCCGGGCAAGTTCCGCCGGGCTGGAGACGATATGCCCCTTAAGGCCGTCAGCTTTACCCGGGGTCCGGTTATAAAGGGTCAGCGCATAGCCGGCCGCAATCAGGTTGCCGACCATCGGAACACCCATATGGCCAAGACCAATCCAGCCGATCCGTGGCTTCGTCATGCTTCTATTCTCCCATCGATGGCCGCTGCTTTTTAAGCTTGCTCTCCCGGGGACGGCGCCGTCCCTACGGAACCTTGGGCTCCGCTCGATAAACGGTGCAGGATGTCGTCAAGCTGCTCCAGCGTTCCGTAATGAATGGTGATTTCGCCGCCACGTCCGGTCGGGCGAATGACGACTTTAAGCCCCAGCAAGGCGGTCAGATCGCGTTCCAGCGCGGCGATATCCGCGTCGCGTCCGCTGCTAGCCGTCTTTTTCCCGGCGCTCACCCCTTTTCCAGGGCTAGTCTGCGCCAGCTTTTCCGTCTGACGGACGTTCAGCCCCTTGCTGATCACCTGGCGGGCCAATGTTTGCGGATCGGGGGAGGATAACAACGCCCGTGCATGACCGGCGGTCAATTCCCCCCCATCGAGCATTTTCTTTACCGGTTCCGGCAAGGCCAGAAGACGCATCATATTGGCGACATGGCTGCGGCTTTTGCCCACGGCCTTGGCCAATTCTTCCTGCGTATGCGCAAACTCCTCCAACAGACGCCGATACCCTTCCGCCTCTTCCAATGGCGACAGATCCTGGCGCTGAAGATTTTCGATCAGCGCGACTTCGAGCGCCTCGCGGTCCGACAGATTGCGCAGAATGACCGGGATTTCGTGCAGGCCCGCCGCCTGCGACGCCCGCCAACGACGTTCACCGGCAATGATCTCAAAACAATCCGCCTGATCCGGGTGCGGCCGGACCAGAAGAGGCTGGAGAACCCCCTTTTCACGCACGGATAAGATAAGGTCGTCGAGATTCGAGGCGTCGAACAAGCGGCGCGGCTGATAGCGGCCGGGGATCAATTTTTCGATCGGGGTCATCCGGACCTTGTCGCCGCTATCGCTCCGACTGGCGGTGACATCGATCTCGGTCGTCTCGTTCTCGGCATCCGCGAAGAGAGCCGACAACCCGCGTCCCAGGCCGCGTTTCCGAGTTTCCTCGCCCGCATTCATGCCCGCATCTCCTTCTCCCGCTTCAAGACCTCGCTGGCGAGGTGGATATAAGCTTCCGATCCGGTGCACCGCACATCGTAAAGCAGCACCGGTTTTCCAAAGGATGGTGCTTCGGAAATACGGACATTTCTGGGAATCACGGTTTTATAAACCTTGTCGCCGAAGAAATTGCGGACATCGGCGGCCACCATATCGGACAGGTTGTTCCGACGATCAAACATGGTCAGCACGATGCCATGCAGTTCCAAGCCGGGGTTGAAGCTTTGGCGGACGCGCTCGATGGTCTTGATCAGATGGCTGATCCCTTCCAGAGCAAAAAATTCGCACTGCAGCGGCACCAGTACCGCCTGGGCCGCGACCAGAGCGTTCAAGGTCAGCAGATTGAGCGATGGCGGGCAATCGATCAGGATGTAGTCGAAATCCGCGTCGGCAAGCGCCTGGCGCAATTTGGATTCACGCTGCCGCATATCGATCAACTCGATTTCGGCTCCCGACAGATCGACCGAGGATGGGACTAAAGACAGGCCCGGGATTGTTGTCGGAACAACGGATTGGGACAAGGCGACATCGCCCATCAGCAAGGGATAGGACCCCGTGCTCCGGTTGCGGCGATCGATTCCCAACCCAGTGCTGGCGTTTCCTTGCGGGTCGAGATCGATGATCAGAACCCTTTTCTTGGTCGCTGCCAATGCCGTAGCGAGATTGATGGCTGTGGTCGTTTTACCGACACCGCCTTTCTGATTGGCGACCGCGATTACACGCGCCCCGACCAAGGAGCCTTTCCCGCTTTCGGACAAGGTTTAACTCCCTTCAGATGAAAAATGATCCCGGATGTATCGGAAAGGCTGTCTATCCGTTCGGTGGTCATTGTCCAATCTTTACTGGCCTCGGTCAATTCCTCTTCGCCTTTTCGCCCTTTGAGAAACAAGAACTCCGTCTCTGGAGACATGAAAGAGGAGGCTAATTTCAGCAATTTTCTCAATGGAGCTACCGCGCGCGCGGTGATAACGGCGACGGGGAACGGGGCCAATTTTTCCATCCGGTCGTTATGAATCTGGACCGCGTCCATACCGGTCTGACGAGCAACCTCGCGCAGGAAATTGGCTTTACGGCCATCGGACTCGACCAGATGAACCGGTTCCGGCGACGGATTTTCCGCTGCCCGCAGGATCGCCAGGACAAGCCCGGGGAATCCGGCCCCTGACCCCATGTCGAGCAGCGGCCCCTTGGGCAAATAAGGAAGAAGTTGCGCTGAATCGAGAATGTGCCGTCGCCAGGGATCGGTCCGTGTCGCCGGCCCGACCAGATTGACACGCGGCTGCCATTGAACGAGGAGAGCGAGATAGAGATCCAGTTTTTCCAGTGTTTCACGTGAAACAGGAAAAAGCTGGGAAAAGTCTTCCGCGTCCAAGGGGATCGACGGGTCTGCCGATGTTTCACGTGAAACCGTCACGCCGCCTTCTCCTTCTTGCGGACATAGGCCAGAAGAGCGGTCAGCGCTGCCGGCGTCATGCCGGGAATCCGCCCCGCCGCCCCCAGAGTCGCTGGCCGAGCTTTTTCCAATAAAGTTCTGATTTCGGTCGATAATCCGCCAACCGTCTTGTAATCCAGAGTCTCAGGAATCCTCAGCGCCTCGTCACGACGAAACGCGACGATGTCAGCATCCTGCCGGCCAAGATAACCGGCATAGCGGCCTTCAATTTCCAACTGCTCGGCAATGTCCGGCTCCATCGTGGAAAGTTCGGGCCACATAGCGCAAACCTGCTCCCAACGGACCGTAGGATAGCGCAAAAGATCGAACGCCGATCGCCTCACGCCATCCTGATTCACCAAGATCCCCTGCACACTCAAAGCGTTCGGGCTGGCTAGGCAGGCCTCCATCCGGGAACGTGCATCATCCAGCCGGGTTCTTTTGTCCAGAAAACGCTGCGCCCGTGCCGTCCCGACGCAGCCCCAATCCATGCCCAATTGCGTCAGGCGCATATCCGCGTTATCCGCCCGCAAGGACAATCTATATTCTGCCCGCGACGTAAACATCCGGTACGGTTCGGTCACACCGCGCGTCACCAGATCATCGATCATAACGCCGATATAGGCCTGGGAACGGTCAAGACTGAATGGGGTCCAAGACACGGGATCGGCGTTCCCTGCCCGACCGGCTGCGTTCACCCCCGCAATCAATCCTTGCGCGGCGGCTTCCTCATACCCTGTCGTCCCATTGATCTGACCGGCCAGGAACAATCCTTCGACTGCTTTCGTTTCCAGGCTGGGACGCAAGGATCGCGGGTCGATATAATCATATTCGATGGCGTAGCCCGGCCGCAGCATCACCGCCCGTTCCAATCCGGGGATGGTCTTTAGCATCGCTTCCTGCACATCCTCGGGCAACGAGGTGCTGATGCCGTTCGGATAGACCGTCGGATCGTCTAACCCTTCGGGCTCCAGAAAAATCTGGTGACGTTCCCGGCCCGCGAAGCGAACGATTTTATCCTCGATACTAGGACAATAACGCGGTCCGGTGCTGGAAATCTGGCCGCTATAAAGGGGCGCCCGGTCCAGATTAGCCCGGATAATCGCGTGGGTAGCCTCGGTCGTCCCGGTAATACCGCAGGCAATCTGCGGTGTTTCGATCCGATCCGTCATGAAGGAAAAAGGTCGGGGCGGAACGTCGCCCGGCTGACTTTCCAGGCTAGCCCAATCGATGGTCCGTCCATCAAGGCGGCATGGAGTCCCGGTTTTCAGCCTTCCTAAAACAAATCCAACCTGCTCCAGGCAGTCCGAAATACCCAAAGACGGCGCTTCACCGATCCTTCCGGCCGGGACGCGCCGTGATCCGATATGGATTTCCCCCCTCAAAAAAGTGCCGGAGGTCAAAACCACCGCACCAGCAGAAATCCTGGTGCCATCGTCCAGACCAACGCCAGTTATCTTTTTTCCGTCGGACGAAAAAAACAGCGCGGAGACATTGCCGGCGCGGATATCCAGATTATCGGTCTCGGCCAGCGCTTCCGCCATCGCCTTGCGATACAGAGCCCGGTCCGCCTGCGCACGCGGACCACGCACAGCCGGCCCTTTCGATGCGTTCAGCATCCGAAACTGGATGCCGGCCTTGTCGATCACCCGGCCCATCAATCCGTCAAGCGCATCGATCTCGCGCACGAGCTGGCCTTTGGCCAAACCGCCGATGGCCGGATTGCAGCTCATCTCGCCAATCGTTTCCAGCTTTTGCGTCACCAGAACCGTCGCGGCGCCCATGCGGGCGGCGGCAGCAGCAGCTTCACATCCGGCGTGACCGGCCCCAATGACGACGACGTCATAATCCTTCATCGGTCTCGAATCCAAAATCCTATTTGCCGATACAGAAATCGCGGAAAATCGCATCGAGCACATCTTCCACATCGATGCGCCCATTGATCCGTCCCAGCGCCCGGGAGGCCATTCTTACATCCTCGGCCACCAGTTCCGGAAGCGCTTCGTCAAGCGCCCGGGATAAGGCCGCATGAGCGTCCTCGACCGCCTTGCGGTGGCGCGCCCGAGTCAGGGGCGGAGACGCCACCGCTTCCGCCGATGACGCCAACATGTCCCCGATAGCGGCCAGAAGGGCGTCGATCCCCTCGCCCGTCTCGGCCGAAACGGGAAAGACCGGGGATTCCGCAAGCCGCGTCGGGATATCATCCTTACGTACCAGATCGATTTTATTCACCACCGCCAAGGCCCGGCCTTCGGCAAGCAGCGCCAGACTTTCCGAATCGGCCTGGGCAAGGCTCGTTCCGTCCAGAACCACCAGGCGCAGATCAGCATCAACCGCCCTTTCCCGCGCCCGTTTAACGCCTTCTTCCTCGATCACATCAGCGCTTTCGCGCAAACCCGCCGTATCGGCCAGGATAACCGGCAGCCCTTCGATATCCAGACGGATTTCGATCACATCCCGGGTCGTGCCGGCCATCGTCGAAACGATGGCTGCCGGTCGCCCCGCCAGCCGATTCAGCAGGCTGGATTTCCCGACATTGACCGCTCCCAGTAACGCGATCCGGTATCCGTCGCGCACCCTTTCACCACGAAACCCGTCATCCAGATGTGCCCGCATCCCTGCCGCCAGATCGGCGATATCCTGGCGAGCGCCAGCGGCCAAACCTTCCGGCAGATCCTCGTCGGCAAAATCAATCTCGGCTTCGATATGGGCCAATGCGCCGAGAATTTTCTCCCGCCAGTCATCGTAAAGGCGCATCAGCGCCCCATCCATTTGCCGCAAGGCCTGACGGCGCTGCGCCGCCGTATCCGCATCAACCAGATCGGCGATCGCCTCGGCCTGGGTCAGATCCAGCTTGCCCGCCTCGAAGGCGCGGCGCGTGAATTCTCCCGGTTCGGCGGGCCTAAGCCCAAGTGCCAACAAGGCTTCGGTCAGAGCCGAAGCAACGGCATAACCGCCATGAAGATGAAGTTCGACCACATCCTCACCGGTAAAGCTCGCCGGTCCTTTGAACCACAGAGCCAAGCCGTCATCGATCCTTTCTCCCTTCCAGGCGATCTTCACGCGCTGAGCATAGCGCGGCGGCGGCAGAGCGGCCCCGCTTAGCTGTTTCAACGCTTCGCCTGAGGCGGGACCTGAAAGGCGGAAGACCGCGATGCCTGCGCGCCCTGCTCCGCTGGCCAGGGCAAAAATCGTATCTTTCATTCCTGGTCGCGATCCTGTTTTTAATCCCTATGTCTAAACATAGCGGACGTTAGCGTGTCGGACATCCGCTCCGCAACGTCCGAGGATTGCCGTACCGGCCATCTCGGGCTAGAATCCCACTATGCCTCATTTCAGCTTTCATAGCCCTGTCGGGGATTTGACGCTTTTCGAGGAAGACGACCAGATCGTCTCGCTTGATTGGGGCCGTGCGGCGGCAAGCACCCCAAGCGATCTTCTTCTGGAAGCCAAAAAACAACTCGACCTCTATTTCGAGGGCCTACTGCGGGTTTTCAACCTTCCGCTGTCCCCGCTCGGAACCGATTTTCAGCGGGAAGTCTGCCTGGCGATGAGCGAAATTCCCTATGGTCAGACACGCAGCTATGGCGATCTGGCGCGCGACCTTGGCTCGGCGGCCCGCGCGGTCGGACAGGCTTGTAGCCGCAATTCCTTACCGATCCTGATTCCTTGCCATCGCGTTCTCGCCGCCAACGGCGCTCTTGGCGGCTATTCGGGGATCGAGGGAACCGATACCAAACGCTATCTTTTGGGCCTCGAAGGAGTGGAAATAAGGCATCCCCTTCCCAGACGGAGATGATGATCATGACAAAGGCGATTCGCATTCACCGCTATGGCGGCCCTGACGAACTGAAATGGGATGAAATCGAAGCGCCAAAGCCGGGCCCAGGTCAGGCTCTGATTCGTCAGACTGCCGTCGGACTTAATTTCATCGACGTCTATCATCGCACCGGGCTTTATCCCCTTCCGGCTCTGCCGGCATCAATCGGGATGGAAGCCGCCGGAATCGTCGTTGATGTCGGCAAAGATGTCACCGAGGTCAAAATCGGCGACCGGGTTGCCTATGCCATGGGAACCCCCGGATCCTATTCGGAAATACGGGCAATGAATGCCGACCGTCTGGTGGTTTTACCGGACTTCATCACTGAACAAGCCGCGGCTGCGATGATGCTTCAAGGCATGACCGCCCAATATCTTTTGCGTAGCGTCTATCGCGTTCAGCCCGGGGACACCATTCTCATCCATGCCGCCGCCGGCGGCGTTGGGCTCATCGCCTGCCAATGGGCAAAATATCTGGGCGCTACCGTCATCGGAACAGTTGGAAGCCCGGAAAAAGCCGAATTGGCTCGCGCCCATGGCTGCGATCATACCATCCTTTATAAATCCGACGATTTCGTCGCCAAAGTGCGCGACTTGACCGATGGTAAAGGCGTTCCCGTCGTCTATGATTCGGTTGGCCGTGAAACATTTCTAAAATCGATGGACGCATTGAAACCCAGAGGATTGATGGTCAGTTTCGGCCAATCTTCGGGCGCCGTTCCTCCGATCGATCCGACCATCTTGGCCGCAAAGGGATCTCTTTATCTCACCAGACCGACGCTGGCGACCTATACCGCCCTGCGCGCCGATCTTCTCACCGTTGCCGCCGAACTGTTCGATGTCGTCAATAAGGGAGCGGTCCGCATCGAAATCCGCCAGACCTATCCGCTGGCCGACGCCGCCATGGCGCATCGCGATCTTGAAGAACGCAAGACCACAGGCTCAACCATTCTGCTTCCGTGATCGTCCCGAAGCCCAAAAAACTAGGGGTGGTGTTTCACGTGAAACACCA
>JAYFRE010000028.1:0-7869 GCA_034926235.1 Rhodospirillaceae bacterium | reverse complement strand
GCCGGTCAAATGCGACTTCGCCGTCATCAAATCCGCATATTGCGGGTCCTGCGCCAGCGCATAGGTCGCCTTCACCGAATTCATCGACGGACGGATGATCGGATGATCCACCGTGTTCTTGATCAATTCGCCCTGCACATAGACCTTGAAATTCATCTTGCGCAGGCTTGCCTCGTATTGCTCGGGTGTCATCATGAGTCGTTTTCTCCTGGAATGGCACAACATCCCTTGTGTGACGGGCTGTCCTTATCCGGACATTTTCCCGGGCGTCCGCACAAGAGGAACGGGGTCCGGGGTATGCGTTGGGGCGATCACAATCCGGGGCGAAAAGGAAACGAACGCCGCCGGATGTGATAACCACTCGAAAAAGCATGGCGATCCGAGATCGCGGCCCTAGCGGTTACACCCTATGGGTTAGGAATCATGAGCAAAAGCTATGCCATGAGACTTGGGCGCATAAAGCGTTGAGATCAGGGGGGAATTTTGCAAATCCAGCGGGCCGCTTTCGCATTTTTGCGAAAATGGCCGACATCAAAGCCGCTGTAGAGCCGGGATTTCCAGGGAATTCGCAATAATGCAAAGATATTCGCGTAATCGCGAATTTTTGCATAGCCGCATAGAAAGCGGGATGGCGGCGGTCAGACCTCCGGGGTTTCGATCCGACTGCCCAGATAGCTTTCGATCACGCGCGGGTCTTGGGCCAGTTCCTTCGCCGGACCGGACAGCGCCAGACTGCCGGTTTCCAGCACATAGCCGAAATCCGACACCTGCAAGGCGGAACGGGCCTGCTGTTCGACCAGCAGGATCGACATACCTTCGCGGCGCAAGGATTCGATGGTGCGGAAAATCTCGGCCGTTACCAGCGGGGCCAGCCCCAGGCTGGGTTCGTCCAGCATCAGTAGCTTGGGATCGGCCATCAAGGCGCGGCCGATCGCCAGCATCTGGCGTTCGCCCCCGGACAGGGTGCCTGCGATCTGCGCCTGGCGTTCCTTGAGGCGGGGAAACAGAGCGTAGACGCGCTCCAACGTGCGGCCGATGGTTTTGTCGTGGCGGCGGTAGCGCAGGAAGGCCCCCAGCTCCAGATTGTCACGCACCGACATCTTGGCGAACAATTCGCGTTTTTCCGGCACCAGGCACATGCCGCGCGCCACCCGTTCCTCGACATCGAGCCGGGAGATCGATTCGCCTTCGAGCAGGATCTCACCTCGGGATGCAAGCAGACCGATCAGCGCGTTCAGGGTTGTGGTCTTGCCGGCTCCGTTGGCGCCGATGATCGAGGTGATCGATCCGGGGGCTACCGACAGGGACAGATCGTCGATGACCTCGACGCGGCCATAGCGGACCGACAGATTCCGGACATCCAGCAAGGTCTCGCTCATAGCGCACATCCCAGATAGGAGTTCTGGACCCGTTCGTTCTGCTGAATGGCGTCCGGCAGGCCCTCGGCGATCTTCTGGCCCGATTCCATGACCACGATCCGGTCCGCCAGCCGCATGACGAAATCCATGTCATGTTCGACCAGCAGGACCGTCATATGTTCGGCCCGCAATTGTTCGAGCAGGACGAGCAGACGCTCCTTTTCCCGATGACGCAGGCCGGCGGCGGGCTCGTCGAGCAGCAGCAGCAGCGGATTGGCCATCAGGGCGCGGGCGATTTCGACCAGCCGCTGATGGCCCAGGGGCAGCGCGCCGGCGGGCATGTCGATCTGATCGATCAGGCCGACACGCTCGATCTGGCGGGTGGCTTCACGGCGGCTCAACCGTTCATTGGCACGTTCGAGCCGCAGGCAGGAGCGGATGAAACCGTCTTTGCGGCGCAGCCACGCGCCCAGCATGACATTGTCCAGCACCGAAAGATCCCCCACCAGCTTGACATGCTGGAAGGTGCGGGCCAGCCCGAACTCGGCGATCTCGAAAGGTTCGCGGTCGGACAGAATGTGCCCATTCAGCTTGATCGACCCGGCGCTGGGTTTCAGCATGCCGCTGATCAGATTGAAGGTCGTGGTCTTGCCGGCGCCATTGGGGCCGATCAGTCCGACGATCTCGCCCGCATGGACCTGAAAGGCGATGTCTTGGACGGCGGGCAGGCCGCCGAAATTCTTCGACAGGCCGCGCACGTCCAGCAGCGCTCCGTTGGCATGCTGCCCTTCCAGCTTGCCCTCGCCTTGCGCGCGGCGCGGGGCCTGGGGGATGTCGAGCGGCTCGTCCAAGGGCGGCTTCGGCGGCGGCGGCAGGACGCTTTTCAGCAACGGCCACAGGCCAAGGCGCGCCCGGTGCAGCATGACGATGATGAGAATGCCGAAAACGATGCTTTCAAACTGGCCCGACCGGCCCAGTACGAGCGGCAGGACGTCCTGAAGCACCTGTTTAAGGAAGGTAAGCAGTGTGGCCCCGATCAGCGCGCCCCACACGCCGCCCGCGCCGCCGATCACCGCCATGAACAGATATTCGATGCCCGCCGAAAGCTGGAAGGGCGTGGGGTTCACATAGCGTTGTAGATGGGCGTAAAGCCAGCCCGACAGGCAGGACAAGAGGGCTGCGTACAAGAACACCTGCATCTTGACCCTGGCGGTGTTCGCGCCGAAGGCCTGGGCGACCAGCGCCGAGCCGTTCAGGCATTGGACGATGCGTCCGGGCTGCGAGGTCAGCAGGTTGTGGGTGAACAGCAGCGACAACAGCACCACCGCCCAGATCAGATAGTAATAGACCCGTTCATCCTTGAGCGGGAAACCGAAGATCTCCAGGACCGGCAGGTCGGAGATGCCGGTGAACAGGCCCAGTCCCGGCAGCGTGCCGAACAGATAGTAAAGGCTGATGCCCCAGGCGATGGTGGCCAGCGGCAGATAATGACCGCCAAGCCGTAAGGTGATCGCGCCGATCAGAAAGGCGAGGGCGGCGGTGATCGCCAGAGCGGCGATCAGGGCCAGCCAGGGCGACAGGGCGCATTGCGTGGTCAGGACGGCGGTGGCGTAGGCGCCGATGCCGCAAAAGGCCGCCTGTCCGAACGAGGTCATGCCCGCGACCCCGGTCAGCAGCACCAGCCCCAGTGTGACGATGGTGAACAGCCCGATATAGTTCAGCAGCGTCACATAGAAGGGTGCGGCGACGACCGGAGCCAGAATGATCAGCAGCAGAAGCAGGGGCAGGGCGATCTTGCGCCAGGGCATTTAGTCTTCCTCCCGGTGGGGGTCTTTGTAGGACCGCCAGAGCAATACGGGAATGATCAGGGTGAAGACGATGACCTCCTTGTAGGCGCTGGCCCAGAACGAGCCGAAGCCTTCGATCAGTCCGACCAGGACGGCGCCGGCGGCGGCGATGGGATAGCTGGCCAACCCGCCGACGATCGCGCCGACAAAGCCCTTCAGTCCGGCGAGGAAGCCCGAATCGTAATAAATGGTGGTGATGGGGCCGATCAGGATGCCCGACAGCGCCCCCAGCCCGGCGGCGAGTCCCAAGGTCAGCATGCCGGCGAGATTGGGGCTGATGCCGACCAGCCTGGCCCCGGTCCGGTTGAAGGCGGTGGCGCGTAAGGCGCGGCCATAGACCGTCCGTCCGAAGAACAGATAAAGCGCTAAGATGGCGGCCAGACAGGTGCCGATCACCCACAGATTCTGCGCTGGGATGTCGAGGACGCCGATCTGGATGCTTTCATCGCTGAAGGCGTCGGTGCGCACGCCTTCGGCCCCGAACAGAAACAGACCGATGCCGGTCAGGGCGGTATGAACCGCGACGGCGATGATCATCAAAAGCAGGGTGGATGCTTCGGCCACCGGCTGAAAGACGAAGCGATAGAGCAGCGGCCCCATCGGGATGACGACCAGAAGGGTCAGGACGATCTGGGCCAGGAACGGAATTTCGCGTCCCGCGGCGAGATAGGCGATAGCGGCGATCAGAAGCGGGACGCCTAGATAGAAGATCAGCGAACGGGCCCGCTTCAGCCCGTCCGAGAAGGACCGCGCGCTGCGGCGGATGTCGTAAAGCTCGGCCAGCGAGGCCAGGACGGCGAACACGACCAGAAGTCCGACCGTGCCCGGCAGGACGCCCTGCTGAAAGCTGGCCAGGGTCAGCGTGCCGAAGGACAGGAATTCGCCCTGGGACACATAGATGATGCGGGTGACCGCGAAAACCATGACCAGGGCGAGCGCCACCAGCGCATAAATCGTCCCCGTCGTCAGCCCGTCCTGGGCGACCCAGGCAAAGGTTTGTGCATCCATCCTAGATTAGGCCCGCCTGTCCCCGAATTTGGCCGCGCGTCCGGGACCTGGGCGCGCGGGACCACGAAAAACGAATCCCCTCAACATGCCGTGACGAAACGGGACAAGGGGGATGGCTGGGCAGAATAACCGCTGCGTCGATCAAGGCAAGATCAACCTCGCCTTGAGTTGGGCATATCTCCTCTCTGGCGGGCGATTCCGGGAACGCCTGGAAGTTGAGGGAGAAATCTGCTAATCCAAAAGGCAGATCGCCCGGTCTGTCCGGGTCCCGTCCTGGCCGGTTCCGTCGAGATGCCATCCGTCTTTCGCGTCTGCCGCACCGAAGCGCCCCGCCCATCCGCCGCCCCCGCGCAGGATGCGCCGCTGCACGCCCGCTATGCCGACATTGCGGCCAGCTTGCGCGCCAACCTGCCCGAAACTATCGCGGGATTGTTCGCCCAGCCGATCGTTTCGGCTGATGGCGGCTGGATCGATTGGTGTACCGGATTGCCGGGGCAGCCGCAGCCGATGGCGTCGTTGCCGCCGGATGAACGCGCCCGTATCGCCGCGTTGCTGAAAGAAAGGCTGGAATCGGTGCGCGCGCTGGCCGGTCGGCTGCCCGATCCCGAACGCGCCGATCTATTGCGCCGCGCCGCCGTCGATCCGGGCCTCGATCAGGTTTATGTGCTGTCCGGCCAACCGGTGATCGTGGATTGGGGGCGGGCCGGAAACGGGGCCGCAGCCATTCCCGCCGTGCCGGTTCCGCCGCCTGCTCCGGCAGCGGCTGCCGCTCCGGCTGCCGTTGCGGCCACAAGCCGGTGGCGCTGGTGGGCGCTGGCGGGGCTGTTGCTCCTGATCCTGCTGGCGGCCTTGTTCCTTTTGTCCCGTTGCGCGGAAACGCCGCCGCCGGTTCCGCCGCCGGCTGTGGCGGAGCCACCTAAGGATGACGGGGACGGTCTGGACGAATTGCGCGCGAAAATCAAAGCCGCCGAGGACGAGATTCGCCGCCGTCTGGATTCCTGCCCGGTCCCGCCCGCGCCCGCGCCCGCGCCGGAAATCAAGCCCGAGACGCCTGCGCCGGAGCCTGTCCCCGCGCCGCCGCCCGTTCCCGTGCCGAAGCCGGCCAAACCGGAACCGAAACCGGTTGCGCCGAAGCCGGCAGCGCCCAAACCGTCCGAAACACAGGCCCCGCCCGCAAAAACCCAGCCCGCGCCCGAAACCAAGCCCCAGCGGACGGCCTGCCCCGAACCGCGCAAAAGCTGGGAACGGCCCGAAGTGATGCTGATGATCGACGGGTCGGGCAGCATGCGGTTACCCAAGGATATGAGCGAGGCGGCGGTGGATGCCCTGATCCGCCGCGCGATGGCCGGGGACCGCGCCGCCATGGCCACGCTGATGGGCCATGATGGCGGTCGCGGATCGCGGCTGGAAGCGGCCAAGGAGGCCGCGCGGCAAGGGGTCAACCGGATGCCGGGCGATGTCGATATCGGGCTGCTCGTCTTCGGGCGCTGCGAGGGAACCGACAACTTCAAATTCTTCTCGCCCGGGCAGCGTCCGGCGCTTTTGTCCCGGATCGATTCGATCCGTCCCGAAGAGGGTACACCTCTGGCGCGCGGGCTGGAACGGTCCGGCAATATGCTGGACGGGGTCAATGTGCCGGGTGTCATTGTCGTTGTCACCGATGGCGAGGATAGCTGCGGCGGCGATCCTTGCGCGGTGGCCAGGGCCTTGAAGCAGAAAAAACCCAACCTCAAAGTCAATGTCATCGGCGTCGGCGGTTCGGGCAAAGGGCGCTGCATGGCCGATGTGACGGGGGGACGTTTCTTCACCCCCCGGGACGGCGAGGCATGGAACGATATTCTGATGAAAGCGACCGAACAGGCGCCCAAACCGGCGGGTTGCGACTAAGCGCCCGGTTGGGGAGGAAAGCGGAACAGGGTTCGGAATTTTCAAAGGTGGGACCGGGAACATGACAGAACGGAACGGTGCGTCGGGTCCTGTGTTGCGAAGCGCCGCCTTACGCGATTTCAACGCGCTGGGCAGCATCGGGCGCCCGGTGTTCGATACCGCCCCGCAGGTGCGCGCCACCATCCGCCGCCAATTGGGCGCGGACATCGCCGCCATGCTGGCGATTCCGAAGGTGGGCGAGTCGGGCGAAACGGTGAACTGGCACGCGCCCGAAGAGGGGCTGGTGGTGCCCTGGTCGTCGGCGACGCCGGAGGAACGGGAAGGCCTGCGCCGTCAGCTTCAAGAGGCGCGCGCACGCGTTCTCGCCCATGCCGAAACATTGGGCCGGGATCTGGCCGGACGGTCTTCTGTCCCGGGCGATTTCGAGGTTTATGCGCGGCTTTTGCCCCATGTCATGCGCATTCCCGATGAAAGCCACATCTATGCGGTGAACGGCAAGCCGGTGCTGACCTTCTGGGGCTTCACCCGTCCGGGGGGTGAGGCCGCCGACACGATCGCCGCTCTGGCCGCGCCGCCCGCATCTTTTGCCCCGGCTGCCCCGGCTGCCGTGCCGCCACCAGTTCCGGTCGCGCCGGTCTCTGGTTCGCGCCGTCTGCCCTGGTGGGCTTGGCTGTTGCTGCTGCTCGTGCTGCTGGCCCTGCTGTTGTTCGGCTTGCGCACCTGCACGCCGGAACTGGTGCCCGAACCGCTGCGTCCGGCCCTGCTCCTGGCTCCTGAAACAGCCGATGGCGTGACGGAACGCGGGACGGTCATCGTTCCGGGGACTGTTGTTGTGCCCGGTGGGACCGTGGTTCCGGGACAAGCAGGTGCAACGGCGGAGCCGGGAACAAGCGCTGGCGCGAAAACCCAGGAAACGACGCCGCCCGGTGCGGACGTCACACCGCCTGCCGCAGACAAGCAGGACAAGACGGCGGACAAGACCGAACCGCCGATCCCGCCTGACGTTGCGGATAAAAAGGACGCGGACAAAAAGACCGAGAACGGCAAGGGCGCGGACAAGGCGGAAAAACCGGCTGTTCCGCCCACGCCGACTGTTCCGCCCGTGGTCCCGGACGGCAAGACTCCGCTTTTGATCCCGCCGGAAGCAGCGCGGACCGGCGACGCGTCGTTCTTGAACGGCAAATGGACGTCGCAAACCGGCCTGATGGATTCGCGCACCGGTTTGCCGGCGATTGTCGAATATGATTTCAAAGCCGGGCAAGGGTCGGTCACGATCCGCCGTTCGGACGGCACGGTCTGCGTCGGCAAGAGCAGTGCGGTGATGAAGGACGGGCGGCTGGTCATCACCGGGGTTGACGATCCAAGCTGCGATGACGGTTCGCGCTATGGCCGCACCCGTGTCGAATGCCGTCAGGGAAACGGCGCGCGGGCCGAATGTGTCGGCAAAGCCGGGAACGGACAGGACTATTCGGTGGACATGAGCCGATAGGATGAGAAACCTTGGCTTAGGCGTCCGGCAAAAACCGGACGCCAGGGCCGGATGCAGAAATGGTAGGGGACGATGCTAGCGAAACTGATCCGGTTCGAGGACGAAGCGACGCTGATCATGCGTTCGGGCATCCAATTCATGGATTTCGGCCTGAACCTCGATCCGACCAAAGAGGAACCGGGCCAGTTCGCGCGCCGCGCCGACGGGTCGGCGGGGCTGGTGCGGCTGGATTACGACGCCGCCTCCGACCGCTATGTCCATCCCAACAGCCGCACCCGGG
>JAYFRE010000086.1:0-7547 GCA_034926235.1 Rhodospirillaceae bacterium | reverse complement strand
ATATTGTTGATCAAAGCGCGCGTGGTGCCCCACAGCATGCGGGCGCGTTTGCCCTCATGACGGGGCTTGACCCACACCAGATTGCCGTCCAGAGACGCTTCCACATCATCGGCGACACTGAGCGTCGAAACGCCCAGCTTGCCTTTCGCGGAAACCTGGGAACCGGCCACGGAAACAGTGACGCCATCAGGCACCACCACAGGATATTTGCCGACACGTGACATCTTCGCGTTCCCTTATCCTAGAAGACCCGGCACAAGACTTCGCCGCCCACATTGGCGGCGCGGGCCTCGGCATCGGACATCACGCCGCGCGGCGTCGACAGGATCGAGATACCCAGCCCGTTCGAAACGCGGGGCAGGTCCTTGATCTTGGAATAGACGCGGCGGCCAGGCTTGGAAATGCGGGCGATCTCACGAATCACCGGCAGGCCCTCATGATATTTCAGCTCGATCACGAGCTCGGAAATACCAGCGCGGACATCCTGTTCAGCATAACCACGAATAAAGCCTTCGCGCTTCAAAACTTCCAGCACGTTGGCGCGGAGACGGGAAGCGGGCGCAATCACAGAGCTCTTGCGAGCCATCTGGCCATTGCGAATCCGCGTCAGCATGTCCCCAAGGGGATCGGTCATCATCTCGGGGCTCTCCTTACCAACTCGACTTGACCATGCCGGGGATCTGGCCCTTGGAGCCCAGATCCCGCAATTGGACACGGCACAGCTTGAACTTGCGATAATTGCCACGCGGGCGGCCGGTCACGGCGCACCGCAAACGGACGCGTGTTGCCGACGAATTGCGGGGCAGTTCAGCCAATTTCAGCACCGCCTCGAACCGATCTTCGGGGGAAGCGGAGGCGTTCCGGATGAGAGCCTTCAACTTAGCGCGACGATCAGCGTACTGCTTCGTCATCTTTTCGCGCTTTTTGTTCCGCTCGACCGAGCTTGTCTTTGCCATGGTGATCTCCTGCCCGCTCAGCCGACGAACGGCATGTCGAAGCCCTTGAGCAGCGCCTTGCACTCCTCGTCGGTCTTCGCACTGGTGACGAAAATGATGTCCATGCCCCGGATGCGATCGACGCGGTCGTAATCGACCTCGGCGAACACGATCTGCTCCTTCAGGCCCATGGCGTAGTTGCCACGGCCGTCAAAGCTCTTGCCCGGGACACCCCGGAAATCGCGCACGCGCGGCAAGGCGATCGTGATCAGACGATCCAGGAACTCGTACATCCGTTCTTTGCGCAGCGTCACCTTGGTGCCGACCATCTGGCCTTCACGCAGCTTGAAGGACGCGATCGAGGTCTTGGCGCGCAGCACCAGCGGCTTCTGGCCGCTGATCGCGGTCCGATCGGCGCCCGCGCCCTCGGTCTTCTTGGCGGCCTGGGCAGCTTCGCCCACGCCCATGTTGATGACGATTTTTTCCAGACGCGGAACCTCGAGCGCGTTGCCGTAGCCGAACTGCTCCTGAAGGTTCTTGCGGATGACGGTGTCATAATGCTCGCGAAGACGCGCAGCCATTTTTCCCACTCCCCTCAGTGATCGATCTGCTCGCCCGACTTCCGGGCGATGCGGACCTTGCGGCCGTCTTCCAGCACCTTGAAGCCGATACGGGTCGGCTCCTGGTTCTTCGGATCGACATGCGCGACGTTCGAGACGTGAATGGCGGCTTCCTTGCGCACCAATCCGCCCTGGTTGTTCATGCTGGGCCGCGTGTGGCGGACAACCATGTTGACGCCCTGGACGACCACCCGGTTATCTTCCGGGCGCACGCTCAGAACCTCGCCTTTCTTGCCCTTGTCCTTGCCGGCGATCACGACCACGTGATCACCCTTTCTCACTTTCGCAGCCATCACAACACCTCGGGGGCCAGGGAAATGATCTTCATGAACTTCTTGCCCCGGAGCTCGCGCGTCACCGGCCCGAAGATACGGGTTCCGATGGGCTCGCCCTGCTTGTTGATCAGCACGGCGGCATTGCGGTCGAAGCGGATTGCCGACCCGTCGCTGCGGCGGATTTCCTTCGCCGTGCGCACGATGACGGCCCGGTGCACGTCGCCCTTTTTCACACGGCCGCGGGGGATCGCTTCCTTGATCGACACCACGATCACGTCGCCAATGGTGGCGATGGTGCGGTGAGACCCTCCCAGGACCTTGATGCACTGCACCCGGCGGGCTCCCGAATTATCGGCGACATCCAGGTTGGTTTGCATCTGGATCATATCGAGTTCTTCCTTTTGCTATCGAGACGATGCGGTGTCTTACGACGCCGCGTCGTCGGCGATGACGGTCCAGCTCTTGGTCTTCGAAATCGGCGCGCATTCGATGATGCGGACCGAATCGCCGACCTTGCAGCTGTTGTTCTCATCGTGAGCGCTGTACTTCTTCGAGCGCTTGATGAATTTCTTGTAAACGGGATGCATGACCCGGCGTTCGACACGGACCACGACGGTCTTGTCCATGGCGTCGGACACCACCACCCCTTGCAGAATGCGCTTGGGCATCTTCTAACCTCAGAACGTTAAGACGCGGCCCGGGCAGCGCCCAGGATCGTCTTGATGGTGGCGATTTCCCGGCGCACCTGACGCACGCGGGCGGTGTTCTCCAACTGGCCGGACGCCTTCTGGAACCTCAGATTGAACTGTTCCTTCTTGAGATCAAGAAGACGGTCCGCGAGCTGATCCGGAGTCTGGGCCCGCAATTCGGTGGCTTTGACCATCTCAGGCCTCCCCAGCCAGGCGTTGCACAAACTTGGTCTTGATCGGCAGCTTCGCCGCCGCGAGCAGGAAACCCTGCCGTGCGATCGGCTCAGGCACGCCGTCGACCTCGAAAATGATGCGGCCGGGCTTGACGCGGGCGCACCAGAATTCAGGCGCGCCCTTGCCCGAGCCCATGCGCACTTCGGCGGGCTTGGAAGACACGGGCAGGTCGGGGAAGATGCGAATCCACACCCGGCCCTGGCGCTTCATGTGACGAGTCAGCGCACGACGGGCCGCCTCGATCTGACGCGCCGTCAGACGTTCGGGCTCCAAGGCTTTCAGGCCATAGGCGCCGAAATTGAGTTCGAATCCGCCCTTGGCGTTGCCGTGAATACGGCCTTTGTGCGCCTTGCGGAACTTCATGCGTTTCGGGCTAAGCATTTCTGATCACGTCCTTGGATTGAATTAGCGCGAGGGCGCGGGCTGCGCTTCAAGAGCGCGCTTGTCCTGCGCCATCGGGTCGTGCGCCATGATCTCGCCTTTGAACACCCAGACCTTGACACCGCAGGTGCCATAGGTGGTCTTGGCGGTCGCGACGCCGTAATCGACATCGGCGCGCAGGGTGTGCAGCGGCACGCGGCCTTCGCGGTACCACTCCATGCGAGCGATCTCGGCGCCGCCCAGACGACCGGAGCAATTGATCCGGATGCCCTGAGCGCCCAGACGCATCGCCGACTGCACGGCGCGCTTCATGGCGCGACGGAAGGCGACGCGGCGTTCCAGCTGCTGGGCGATGTTCTCGGCCACCAGCTGAGCGTCCAGTTCCGGCTTGCGGATCTCGACGATGTTCAGATGAACGTCGCTGCCCGTCATCTTCGACAGAGCCCGGCGCAACACCTCGATATCGGCGCCCTTTTTGCCGATCACCACGCCCGGACGGGCGGTGTGGATGGTGACGCGCGCCTTCTTGGCGGGCCGCTCGATGACCACCCGCGACACACCGGCCTGAACCAGGCGGCGGTGCAGATATTCGCGGAGCTTCAGATCCTCGTGCAGCAGCTTGGCGTAATCGTCATCGGCATACCAACGCGAATCCCAAGTGCGGTTGATGCCAAGGCGAAGGCCGAGCGGATTGACTTTCTGACCCATGGTTTAAGCCTTCTTCTCGTTGGTGGCATCCTCGCGCTCGGACACGATCACCGTCAGGTTGCTGAACGGCTTGGCGATTCTGCCGGTGCGTCCACGCGCGCGGGCGCGCCAACGCTTCATCACCATGCTCTGGCCGACGAAAGCCTCGCTCACCACCAGCCGATCGACGTCGAGCTGGTGGTTGTTCTCGGCATTCGCGATCGCCGACTGCAGGACCTTCTTGACGTCCTGAGCGATCCGGCGGCGCGAGAAAGTGAGCTGGGCCAGGGCCGTCTCGACTTCCAGACCGCGGATCGACTGCGCAACCAGGTTAAGCTTGCGGGGACTGGTCCGGATCGAGGAGGAGATGGCCTTCGCCTTGTTCTCCGCAAGATCGCGCGGGGCGGTTTTCTTGCTCATCGTTATTTCCTCTTCGCCTTCTTGTCCACAGCATGACCGTGATAGGTGCGAGTCGGCGAGAATTCACCGAACTTGTGACCGACCATGTTCTCCGTCACCAGCACGGGGATGAACTTGGCGCCGTTATAAACGCCAAAGGTCAAACCCACGAACTGGGGAATGATGGTGGAACGACGCGACCACATCTTGATCACTTCGTTGCGCCCCGACGACCTCGCCTTGTCCGCCTTCTTAAGAAGGTAGCCATCGACGAAGGGACCTTTCCAAACGGAACGAGCCATCCGTCCCTCCTCTACTTAGTCAGGTGGCGACGGCGCATGATCAGCTTATCCGTCTTTTTGTTGTTGCGAGTCTTCTTGCCCTTGGTCGGCTTGCCCCACGGCGTGACCGGGTGACGGCCGCCCGAGGTCCGGCCTTCACCACCGCCATGGGGGTGATCGACCGGGTTCATGGCGACGCCGCGGACATGCGGACGGAAGCCCAGCCAACGGGTGCGGCCGGCCTTGCCCAGGCTGATATTCTGCCGGTCCGGGTTGGACACCGCGCCGATCGTGGCCATGCACTCGCCGCGCACCATGCGCAGCTCGCCCGAGGACAGGCGGATCTGAGCATAGCCCTGATCCTTGCCCACCAGCTGGACATAGGTGCCGGCGGACCGGGCCAGCTGACCGCCCTTGCCGGCTTTCAGCTCGACATTATGGACGATGGTGCCGACCGGAATGTTCTTCAGCGGCAGAGCATGGCCCGGCTGGATGTCCGCGCGCAGGCCCGAAATCACCTGCTCGCCGACGCCGAGGCGCTGCGGGGCCAGGATATAGGCCTTAACGCCGTCTTCGTAGCGGATCAGGGCGATGAACGCGGAACGATTGGGATCATATTCCAACCGCTCGACCGTCGCTGCCACATCGAACTTGGTGCGCTTGAAATCGATCAGACGATAACGGCGCTTATGCCCGCCGCCACGGAAGCGCACGGTGATGCGCCCGGTGTTGTTGCGGCCACCAGATTTGCGCAGACCCTGGGTCAGACTGACCTCGGGCTTGCCCTTCCACAGTTCCGAACGGTCGATCAGCACCAGCTGACGCTGTCCCGGAGTCGTGGGCTTGTAATTCTTCAACGGCATGAGCCTACACCCCCGTCGTCACGTCGATGCTGTGACCCTCGGCCAAGGACACGACCGCCTTTTTGACGTCCTTGCGCTTGCCGATGACACCCTTGAAACGCTTCGTCTTGCCCTTTTGGATCAGGGTGTTGACGGCCTTGACCTCGACCTTGAACACCGCCTCGACGGCGGCCGCGATCTCGCCCTTGGACGCATCCAAAGGAACGCGGAAGGTCACCTGGTTATGCTCACTGGACAGCGTCGCCTTCTCGGTAATCACCGGAGAGCGCACGATGTCGTAAGCCTTTTCCTGGCTGATCTTGCTCTTTTTCATTTCAGTCGGGCCTCCAGGGCTTCCACCGCGTCCTTGGTCAGGACCAGCTTGTTGCGCCGCAGGATGTCGTAGACGTTGGCGCCCTGCTGGGGCAGCACATCCACGAAAGGCAGGTTGCGCGACGCCAGGGCGAAGTTGGTATCAAGCGTCACGCCGTCGATGACGAGCGCGTTCGCCAGATCCAGCTTGGCCAGCTTCGCGGCCAGCTCCTTGGTCTTCGGCGACGGCATCGCCGCCTTGTCCAGCACCACCAGATTGCCTTCGGCGGCCTTGGCCGACAAAGCGATCCGGAGCGCCAGGGCGCGAACCTTCTTGTTCAGATCGAAAGCATGCGAGCGCACCACCGGGCCAAAGATGACCCCGCCGCCACGGAACTGCGCCGAACGCAGGCTGCCCTGGCGGGCGCGACCGGTGCCCTTCTGCTTGAAAGGCTTCTTGGTCGTGCCGGAAACCTCGCCGACCTGCTTGGTCTTGTGCGTGCCCGCCCGGCGACGGGCGAGCTGATAATTCACCATGCGCACCAGGATGTCGGGACGCACGGCGACCCCGAACACCTCATCGGCCAGCTCGATCGAGCCGGCGCTCTGGGCGTCGATAGTGATCACGTCGATCTTCATCGCCCTTAATCCTTCTGCTCAGGGGCATCAGCCGAGGGAGCGGCCTTGACACCGGCGGGGAAGGGAACGTTCTCAGGCAGCTTGCGCTTCACCGCATCGCGGATCAGCACCCAACCGCCTTGAGAACCAGGCACGGCGCCCTTGACCAGGATCAAGCCGCGATCGGTGTCGGTCGACACCACCGCAAGGCTCTGCGTGGTCACCTGCACGTCGCCCATGTGTCCAGCCATCTTCTTGTTCTTGAAGACCTTGCCGGGGTCCTGACGCTGACCCGTCGACCCATGGGAGCGGTGCGAGACGGAAACGCCGTGAGAGGCTTCCAAACCGCGGAAATTATGCCGCTTCATAGCACCGGCAAATCCCTTGCCGATGGTCGTGCCCGTAACATCCACATACTGGCCGGCAACGAAATGGCTGGCTGCCAATTCGGTGCCGACATCGAGCAGTGCGTCGGGGCTGACACGGAACTCCACCACTTTCTTGGAGGGTTCCACCTTCGCCTTGGCGAAATGGCCACGTTGAGCCTTGGCCACATTTTTGACCTTGGCCAAGCCGGAGCCGAGCTGAACGGCGCAATAGCCGTCCGTTTCCTCAGAGCGGGTCGAGACTACCTTACAGGCATCGACCTTCAACACGGTGACGGGCACATGGGTGCCGTCCTCGGTGAAGATACGGGTCATGCCGACCTTCTGGGCGATGAGACCGGATCGCATCGTCTGTTCCTTACAACTTAATCTCGACGTCCACGCCGGCGGCGAGATCGAGCTTCATGAGCGCATCGACCGTCTGCGGAGTCGGATCAACGATATCCAGCAGCCGCTTGTGCGTGCGAATTTCAAACTGCTCCCGCGACTTCTTGTTGATGTGCGGGCTACGGTTCACGGTGAATTTCTCAATGCGCGTCGGCAACGGAATCGGGCCGCGCACCTGAGCGCCTGTCCGCTTGGCGGTATTGACGATCTCGCGCGTCGACTGGTCGAGCACGCGATGATCAAACGCCTTCAAGCGGATGCGTATGTTCTGACTGTCCATGCTATTCAAAAATCCGTTCGTCCCTGAATCTTCCGCCCCCATCGAGAGATGAGGGCGGAAGCGGGCGGTTATGACACTATTCGATGATCTTGGCAACCACGCCGGCGCCGACGGTGCGTCCGCCTTCGCGAATAGCGAAGCGCAGACCCTCGTCCATGGCGATCGGAGCGATCAATTCGATCTCCATCGTCACGTTATCGCCGGGCATCACCATCTCCGTG
>JAYFRE010000147.1:0-9501 GCA_034926235.1 Rhodospirillaceae bacterium | reverse complement strand
CAGATGCCCGCCACCGAAATGATCGGCCTGTCGGCGGGGATGCTTCAATTGAAGAAGGAAATCAGCATCGTCGCCGAGTCGGATCTGAACGTGCTGATCGGCGGAGAGACAGGCACCGGCAAGGAATTGGTGGCGCGCGCGATTCACGAAGGTTCCGCGCGTTCGGCCCGCCCACTGGTCTATCTCAACTGCGCCGCGCTACCGGAAAGCGTGGCGGAAAGCGAGTTGTTCGGCCATGTCAAAGGGGCCTTCACCGGTGCGATCGGCGACCGCAGCGGCAAATTTGAAATGGCGGACAAGGGCACGCTTTTCCTGGACGAAATCGGCGAACTTTCCTTGGCGCT
The DNA here is from genome assembly GCA_034926235.1 of Rhodospirillaceae bacterium. Classification (GTDB taxonomy): domain Bacteria; phylum Pseudomonadota; class Alphaproteobacteria; order Rhodospirillales; family Magnetospirillaceae; genus JAYFRE01. The sequence continues at coordinate 9,157 of JAYFRE010000147.1, read as the reverse complement.
TCAGGCCAAATTGCTGCGCGTCCTGCAATATGGCGACATACAGCGCGTCGGCGACGACCGCGTCTTAAGAGTGGATGTCCGCGTGCTGGCCGCCACCAATCGCGATCTGCGCGCGGATGTGATCGATGGGCGCTTCCGGGCCGATCTTTTCCACCGGCTGAGCGTGTTTCCCATTTCGGTACCGCCATTGCGGGAACGCGGCGACGATATCGCGCTGCTGGCCGGTTTTTTCTGCGAACAGTGCCGTGTGCGCTTAGGGCTCGCGCGCGTCGCCTTGGACAAGGGCGCTCTTGCCTGTCTGCGCGATTACCACTGGCCGGGAAATGTCCGCGAGCTTGAACATGCGATCCACCGCGCCGCCGTCTTGGCCCGCGCCACGCAGCCGCACCGGGAGATCGTGCTGAATCCTTCGCATTTCGCCTTGTCGCCAAACGAATCGCCCGCCCCATCCGCGCCAGCACCTCTGCCCAGACCTGAGACGCAGAACCTGCGCGATGCGACCGAGGCGTTTCAGCGCGATCTGGTCCGAAACACCCTGGAGCAATGCGGCCACAACTGGGCGGCCTGTGCGCGCCATCTGGATATCGACGCCGCCAATCTGCATCGCCTGGCACGAAGGCTCGGCCTGAAATAGGGATGCCCGAACCCGCCGGTTTTTCTGTCCGAATATGACCGAAGTCAAAGACTCCCCGGAGGGAAGCTCCCACAATGCGGTGGTGACAGCATTGGAGAAAGCCATGAACACGCCCCCGTCCGAAGACCGCAAGGATCGGCTCGATACTTTAAAGGAGATCATCCTTCATCTTCATCGCGGCGAAGCGCCGGACGCGGTGCGCGAGCGGCTTAAAGTCCTGATCGACGGCGTGGATCCTTCCGAAGTCGCGGCCATGGAACAGCGCCTGATTGAGGACGGTATGTCGCTCGAGGAGGTCAAATCCATGTGCGACCTTCACGCCGAAGTTCTTTCGGACGCGGTGACGCCGCCGGCCGTGCTGCCGTCTCTTCCCCCCGGCCATCCCGTACGCCAGCTGATGGACGAGAACGCAGCCCTGAAAGAGGCGATCGCCAAGGCCCGGGACAGCATCGCCTTCATCGGAAAGACGGAGATTCCGGCGGATGAACGCCGGCTTCACGCGCTGGAAGCGTTCCAGCCTCTGACCGATGTCGATAAGCATTACCGGCGCAAGGAGCATCTGTTCTTCAGCATCCTCGAACGCCATGGAACCCTGGGCCCGTCGAAGGTCATGTGGGGCAAGGACGACGAGGCGCGCGAATTGCTGAAAGCGGCGATGACCGCCTTGCGCCAAGAAGACATCGCCGCCGTCGAGCTGGAATTCCTGGCGCAAACGGTCCTGAAATCGACGCTCAAGGCGCTCGACGGCATGATCTTCAAGGAAGAGAACATCCTGCTTCCCATGTGCCTCGAGATGTTCACAAAGGAGGAATGGGGCGATATCTGGCGTCAGAGTCCCGAATATGGCTGGTGCCTGGTCGCGCCGGGAGATGAATATCGTCCGCCCGAATCCGCCGAGGGCGATTTTTCATCGCTGGACGGCGCAGGCGTCAGGCTTCCCTCGGGCTTGCTGTCCTATCCGCAGCTTCTGGGGATTTTCAACACGCTCCCCGTGGACATCACCTTTGTCGATGCCGATGACCGCGTTGCCTTTTTCAGCGAAGGAACCGAACGTGTCTTCGAACGCAGCCGCGTGATCATCGGCCGGGATGTCCGGAACTGCCATCCGCCCAAAAGCATGCATGTGGTCGATCAGATCCTCGAGGATTTCCGTTCCGGCCGACGCAGCGTCGCCGAGTTCTGGAACCCGAGGGGACCGAAATTCGTTCATATCCGCTATTTCGCCGTCCGCGACGGCGACGGCGCCTATCTCGGAACCCTCGAAGTGACCCAGGATATCGCGCGGATGCGCGCGCTCGAAGGCCAGCGGCGTCTGCTTCAGTATGACGAGGATTGAGATGGACGTCACGCCGCATACCCGCGTCGGCGAGCTTCTCGACGCACATCCGGAGATCATGGGGGTGCTGATCGCAGCAATCCCCGCCTTCGACAAGCTCCGCAACCCGATCCTGCGCGCGACGGTGGCGAAGTTCGCCACCTTGGAGCAGGCGGCCAAGGTCGGCGGCATCGCCCTGCCCGATCTCATCCGCCTCGTCCAGGAGGCCATCGGATCGGATCGGACGGATGAGGCGGCGGAGATGTCCGTCCCATCGCTGTTATCGGTCCTGCCCGACTGGTTCCGGGAAGCGGACGTCGTCGCCCGAATCGATGTCGCGGACGTCCTCGCAAAAGGCGGACATCCGTTGATGGAAGCCAAACGCGCGCTCGCATCGGGGGGTAAGGGCGGCATCGTCGTCCTGGAATCCGATTTCGAACCCGCCCCTTTGCTCGCACGGGCCGAAAAGGAAGGGCTTACGGCCGCCTGTTGCCAGGAGGGCGCTCTTTTCCGGACATTGCTCCGGCAGCTATAGCGGAATTCCAGCGAAGGAGGACCCGAAATGACGTCAGGAACCGATCCGGGATTCCGGTTGAAACGAGTCTATGCCCTTCCAGCCGATGACGATGGATGCCGAGTTCTGATCGATCGGCTTTGGCCGCGTGGATTGAGCAAGGAAAAAGCGAAGATCGATTTCTGGCTGAAGGATATCGCGCCCAGTTCCCAGCTGCGCGAATGGTTCGGGCACGATCCCGCCCGCTTTAACGAATTCTCAAAATTGTACCGCGCCGAACTCGACATGAAGGGCGATCTTGTCGGTCGGATCGTCGGTCTTCAGGAAGAAGGGCCGGTAACCTTGCTTTATGCCGCCCATGACGATGAGCACAACAATGCGCGCGTTCTTTTCGGCTATCTCACCGACCGGCTGAAAACCCGGCCTCCATCCGCTCCGTCAGCGGCCAATCCGTCGGCGGGGCCTGTGGAAGACGATGACAGAACCCACACCAGCCATTCGTGACCGAAAAGCAAAGGCGGATGGAATGCGCCGCCGTCGCCGGTCCCTGGCATCCCTCGTCTTGGGTTGGACGCCAGCGGCGCGATTGCTCGTCCAGGCGGCGATGGCGGCGCTCAGCCTATGGATCGGCGTCCAATTCTATCTTTGGGTCCGCTTTTTTGAACAAGGCGGGCAAGGCATAAGCCCGGACCGTCCGGCCGGGGTGGAGGGATGGCTTCCCATCGCCGGGCTGATGAACCTGAAATCCTGGCTGGTCACCGGCCACATCCCCCTGATCCATCCGGCGGCGGCGATCCTGCTCGCCGCCTTCCTGATCGTCAGCCTGGTGCTGAAAAAAGCGTTCTGTTCCTGGATCTGCCCGATCGGGGCCTTATCCGAAATGCTCTGGCGGCTGGGTCTGGTGTGGACAGGCAAACCGTTGCGCCTGCCGCGCTGGTTGGATTGGCCGCTAAGAGGGGTGAAATATCTGCTCCTGGCCTTTTTCGCCGTCATCATCCTCGGCATGTCAACCGAAAGCATCGACGCTTTCATGGCGACACCCTACGGCCTGTTGGCCGACGTCAAGATGCTGAACTTCTTCCGGTTCATCACTCCGACAACCGCGGCCGTCATCCTGGGCCTGATCGTGGCGTCGCTGGTCATAAGGAATGTCTGGTGCCGCTATCTGTGCCCCTATGGCGCGCTGATGGGATTGGTTTCCCTGGCCAGCCCGTTCGCGATCCGGCGGAACCCGAAAAGCTGTATCGGGTGCAGCAGATGCGCGCAGGCCTGCCCGGCCTTCCTGCCGGTGGACCGGCGGGAACGGATATCGTCGCCGGAATGCACCGCCTGCCTGAGCTGTGTCGCGGCCTGCCCCGTGGCGAACACGCTGACATTCTCCACGCCGGGACGGCATGAGGCGCAGCGTCTTGCTCTCGGCGCACGGACAATCGGCATCGCCATCGTGATCTTTCTCTTCGGGGCCGTCACGATCGCGCGGATCACGGGCCATTGGGAAACGGAGCTGCCCGACCAGATCTATCGCGATCTGATCCCCAAAGCCGCCCATTTGGGGCATCCGGACATGTAACCGGGGACGGCCGAAATCCTCAGCATATGACGCCGCAAAAACCTTCCTTCACAGGCTAGTCCCATCCAGGGATTTGAGCCTCTCAGCCAGGAATCCGCCCAAAAGATCGATCCGACGGGGCCGGGGTGAGCCGGGCGGCGTCACCCAATGCAGCGATGCCGCGGGAAGCGACCATTGCGGCAGCACGATTTCCAGTGCCCCTGAGTTCAGAGTGTCCCGCACCAGAAAATCCGGCAGGATGCCGAAACCAAGCCCCGCGATCAGGGCCGGCAACATCGCCTCCCCATTATTGACACGCAACGGCCCCGCTGGCCGCACCGTGGCAATTTCGCCCGAACCGTCCTGGAACCGCCAGACTCCGGGCGTCGCCGCATAGGCGTAACCGAGACAGGGAAAGTCGGCCAGATGCATCGGATGATGCGGGCGTCCCCGTTCTTCCAAGAAAGACGGCGATGCCAGCAGAAAACTTTCAACGCCACAGATGCGCCGGGCGATCAGCGAAGAATCGGGCAAGGCGGCGATACGCAAGGCCGCGTCGAACCCTTGCGCCACGATATCGGCGTGCGCGTCGCTCAGATCGAGATCGATCGAAATTCCCGGATAGCGCCGCAAAAATTCCGGCAGCACCGGCGCGACATGGCGCAAGCCGAACGACATCGGCACGGTCAGGCGGATCGGTCCGCGCGGTTCGACCGACTGGCTGAGCGCCTCGCTCTCCGCCGCCTCGCCTTCGGCCAGGATGATCGCGGCCCGTTCCGCCATCAGCCGGCCGGTTTCGGTCAAGGTCAGGCGGCGCGTGGTGCGATGGAATAAGGGCGATCCGACCCGGCCCTCCAATCTCGATATCGCTTTCGACACGGTCGCCTTGGACAGGCGCAATTCCTTTGCCGCCCCGGCGAAGGAACGCTGTTCAACCACCTTGGCCAGAATCGCCAGAGCCTCGACATCGGGCAGCTTCATTAGATCACCCTTAGAAACAATTAGTTTATATAGTTTCTATTTATCGATCAATGAGGCGTCTCTATCTTTCTCAGACATGACGCGGGCACCCCCGCAAGGATGGATGAGATGATCGAACTGAGACCTTTTACTCGGCTGGGACAGGCCGATCATGGCTGGCTGAAGGCCCGGCATCATTTTTCTTTCGCCGGCTATTACGACCCCGAGCGCAAGCATTGGGGCAATCTTCTGGTCTGGAACGACGACGAAATCCAGCCCGGAGCCGGCTTTCCACCTCATCCGCATGACAACATGGAAATCGTCACCTATGTCCGAGACGGCGCGATCACCCATCAAGACAGCATGGGCAATCAGGGCCGAACCGAGGCCGGCGACGTGCAGGTCATGAGCGCCGGTCTTGGAATCCGCCATTCGGAATACAACTTAGAGAGCAAGACAACTCGTTTATTTCAGATTTGGATTGCGCCGTCACGCACAGGGGGACAGCCGGCTTGGGGTACGAAACCCTTCCCCAAAAGCGACCGCGCCGGGCATTGGGTGCCCCTGGCCAGCGGGTCAGCCGAGGATAGCGATGCCCTGCCCATCCGCGCCAACGCGCGCGTTCTGGGCGCGTCCGTAAAGGCGGGCGAGAGTCTGGATTACGCGATCGGAGCAGACCGGCACGGCTATCTCGTGCCGGCGTCCGGCACGGTCGAGATCGATGGCGTCACCGTCGGCCCCCGCGACGGTCTCGCCATTCACGGTCAGGATTTTTTCCGCCTGACCGCGAAAACCGACGCCGAATTGGTTCTGGTCGATACGATCTGATTTCTTTTCTTAAACGCGCAGCGAAAGGACACATCATGGCAAAGGTTCTGGTTCTTTATTATTCGTCCTACGGCCACATCGAAACGATGGCCAACGCCGTGGCCGAAGGCGTTCGCACCGCCGGCGCCCAAGCCACCGTCAAACGCGTGCCCGAAACCGTGCCCGAAGACATCGCCCGCAATGCCCATTTCAAGCTCGACCAAAAGGCCCCCGTCGCCACGGTCGAAGAATTGGCCGATTACGACGCCATTATCGTCGGCACCGGCACCCGCTTCGGCCGCATGTCGTCGCAGATGGCAAGCTTCTGGGATCGCGCCGGCGGCCTGTGGGCCAGGGGCGCTTTGAACGGCAAGGTCGGCGGCGCGTTCACATCGACCGGCACCCAGCATGGCGGCCAGGAAACCACCCTGTTTTCGATCATCACCAATCTGCTGCATTTCGGCCTGACCATCGTCGGTCTTGATTACGGCTATGCCGGTCAGACCGACAACAGCGCGGTCAATGGCGGCTCGCCCTATGGCGCGACCACCATCGCCGGAGCGGACGGGTCCAGGCAGCCTACGCAAATCGAGCTTGACGGCGCGCGCTATCAGGGCCGCCGCATCGCCGAAACCGCCATCAAGCTGCACGGCTAACCCCGCCGTCCGACGTGAAAACGGGAAAAGAGCTGGAACGATCAAGTGTTCCGGCTCTTTGCCCGGTGTCCGCGCCCCCTACCCGGTATCCGGCGCCCAAACGACGGGAATGTAAAAAAATCCGCTGTTTTTACCGGTTCGGTAAAAACAAAGCGCCGCCGCCTGGGTGCGGATGGCCGGGAATGCGGGAAAGCTCGCCGGGAAATTTGGCCTTGAACTTGCATGCCTTCGTAACGACGCTGCCCCTGTGACTGTTGCGATCGCATGAAGCATGGATCGTCTTTCGACCCTTGAGTTCGACGTCGGCGAGTTCGTCGGCGAGTTCAGCCACTGTTTCACCGGTGAATGTCGGGTGAACGTGCTGCCGATTCTGTACCGCATCAGCCAGCTCATCTCCGGCAGCGTCGATCTGGCGGCTTCGCTGCCCATCCTGCTGGACGTCATGCAGCAACAGATGAAAATGCAGTGCGGCATGGTCTCGCTTTACGACCGCGAGGCGGGCACCATCTTCATTCATGGCAGTTTTGGTCTGACCGACGAAGAACACCAGCGCGGTATCTATGCGCCGGGAGAAGGCATCACCGGCAAAGTGGTGGAAAGCGGCAAGGCCATCATCGTCGAACATCCACATGGCGATCCCGATTTTCTTGACCGCACCGGCGCACATGCGCGGAAAGGACGACCCAAGGCGTCCTTTTTCTGCGTCCCGATCCTGCACAGCTGCAAGGTTCTGGGCACGATCGGGGCAGAACGCGTGTACCACAACCGCCATCTTTTGAAGCAGGATGTCGAAATTCTGGCGATGATCGCGGCAATGATCGCGCCGGCGGCCGAACTCTACCTGATGGAAAATCTGGACCGGGTGCGGTTGGAAGCCGAAAACCGGCGCATGCGGAACATGCTGAAAAAACGGTTCCGCCCCTCCAACATCATCGGCAATTCCAAGCCGATGCAGGAGGTCTACGATCTGGTCTTCAAGGTCGCCCCGGCCAAGACCACGGTGCTGATCCTGGGGGAAAGCGGGGTTGGCAAGGAATTGGTGGCCAACGCCATTCATTACAACAGCGCCAGCGCCGAAGGGCCGTTCGTCAGCTTCAACTGCGCCGCCCTGCCGGAAAGCATCGCCGAAAGCGAATTGTTCGGGCATGAGAAAGGCGCGTTCACCGGCGCTGTGACAATGCGCAAGGGGCGCTTCGAGATCGCCGACGGCGGCACCATCTTTTTGGATGAGGTCGGCGAGTTGACACCTTCGATGCAGGCCAAACTGCTGCGCGTCCTACAGGAAAAGACTTTCGAGCGTGTCGGCAGCGGCAAGCCGATCAAGGTCGAGGTGCGCATCATCGCCGCCACCAACCGCGATTTGTCCGCGATGGTCGATCAGGGCCTGTTCCGCGAAGATCTCTATTACCGGCTGAACGTCTTTCCCATCACCGTTCCGCCCCTGCGCGAACGCGGCAGCGATGTCATCACCCTGGCCGACCATTTCGTCACCACCTTCGCCAAGGAAAACGGCAAAAGCGTCAAACGCATCACCACCCCGGCGATCAACATGCTGATGAGCTATCACTGGCCGGGCAATGTCCGTGAACTGGAAAACGTCATCGAACGGTCCGTGCTGCTGGCCGAAGACGAGGTCATCCATGGCTACGACCTGCCGCCGTCGCTGCAAACCTCGGCGGAAAGCGGCACCGCGCTGGGCGTCAGTCTGGAATCCAAGCTGCGCGCCGTCGAACATGAGATGATCGTCGAGGCGCTAAAGGCCTCCAACGGCCATATCGGCGATGCTGCCAAGGAATTGGGGTTGACCCGGCGTATGCTGGGCGTGCGCATGGAACGCTACGGCATCACCTATAAAACCTTCCGCACCGCCGGCATCGACAAACCCTGACGGTCATAGCGCGGCTCCGTCCTGCCGAAATACGCCTCATCCATCTTTGTCATCCGTTGCGCCGGACTTTTGCCCGACGCCCCCTTTCGCGTCCCCGTCTCTGGCAGAAAGGAAAAGGAACCGGCTCTGTTCATTCCCCGCGGAATTTACCGTTCCTGTTCATTCGTGATCTCGCCGTCAGTGATGGAGCCCTGCCACAAAGATTTACAGAAAGGTAAAACTTTCGAAAACCGTCACTGTTCCGGTCAATACAGGGACAATTCGCCGAATAAAATCTAAAATAGAATCAATATGTTAATATTTTTCGCCCTTTCTGATCAAAAATAGTTCCGATTACTTTTGCGAAGAACTCTTCCTGGCACGGCCTTTGCCATGATGGCGAGGCAGAGCGGCGTGATTTTTCCGTCGCCACGGCTTCGTTCAGAGGAGTTTCAGCACATGACCCGCAAAGTCGCCATCTATGGAAAAGGCGGAATCGGCAAATCCACCACCACGCAGAACACCGCCGCCGCGCTGGCCTATTACCATGGCAAGCATGTCTTCATTCACGGTTGCGATCCCAAGGCGGATTCGACCCGCCTGATCCTGGGCGGCAAGCCGCAGGAAACGGTGATGGATACGCTGCGCATCCACGGGGCTGAAAAAGTCACGCTGGATAAGGTCGTCAAGACCGGCTTCAACGGTATCCGCTGCGTCGAATCGGGCGGGCCGGAGCCGGGTGTCGGCTGTGCGGGCCGCGGCGTCATCACCGCCATCGATCTGATGGAAGGCAATGGCGCTTATACCGACGATCTGGATTTCATTTTCTTCGACGTGCTCGGCGACGTCGTCTGC
>JAYFRE010000025.1:0-6502 GCA_034926235.1 Rhodospirillaceae bacterium | reverse complement strand
GCGACCCGTTCGGCCTCGGCCAACAGCGCCGGCAATCCCGCCGCCAGCGCTTCCGCGCGCTGGGTCAGACCGGGCCAGGGGCCTTTCATCGCCGCGCGGCGTCGATCATCTGGGCGATGACGTCGGGCAGGTCCACCCCCTCGGCGCGCGCGCCGAATCCCAACGCCCTACGGTGTTTAAGAACGGGTTCCGCCAACGCCGCGACATCGTCGCGCGACGGGATCAACCGACCGTCGAGCAGCGCCCGGGCGCGCACTGCCAGCATCAAAGCCTGGGCCGCGCGCGGTCCCGGCCCCCAGGTGACATGGCGGCGCACCAAAGGCAGATCGCTGTCCTCGGGCCGGCCCGAACGCACCAGGGTCAGAATGGCGTCCAGAACCGCCTCGCCCACCGGCAGGTGACGCACCAGCTTTTGCGCCGCCAGCAAATCGGTCGCGTCGAACACCGCGACGGGCGTTTCCTCGGCAGCACCGGTGGTGGCGATCAGCATCGTCCGCTCGGCCTCGCGCGACGGGTAACCGACATCGATCCGCATCAAGAAACGGTCGAGCTGCGCTTCGGGCAGGGGATAGGTTCCTTCCTGCTCCAGCGGATTTTGCGTCGCCAGCACATGGAAGGGGCGCGGCAGGTCACGATAGACCCCCGCGACGCTGACCTCGCCTTCCTGCATCGCCTGCAGCAAGGCCGACTGGGTGCGCGGGCTGGCGCGGTTGATTTCGTCGGCCATCAGCAGCTGGCAGAAAACCGGTCCTTCGATGAAACGGAATTCCCGCCGTCCCGTCTCCCGTTCCTCCAACACCTCGGAACCCAGAATGTCGGCCGGCATCAAATCCGGCGTGAACTGCACGCGTTTGGATTCCAGCCCGAGGATCGCGCTTAAGGTTCGGACCAGCCGGGTCTTGGCCAGCCCCGGTACGCCGACCAACAGGGCGTGACCCCCGGCCAGCAGCGTGATAAGTGTCTGATCGACGATTTCACCCTGTCCGAATACGACCCGTCCGATCGATTCGCGCACCAGAGCGAGACGGCGCTTGAGGTCTTCCGCCTCCGCTACCACTTTTGAATCGAGGGGCTGGGATGGGTCGGCGGAAACGGACGCAGAAAAATCGGCGGTCAAATTTTTCGCTCCTCGAATGCATGGTCGTAATGGACGGGATAAGAGCGGCATGACGGAAAAACGCGCCGGAACCGAGGGACAGACCGGACAGGATCGCAAGGCCCGGATCGATCATGGTCCGCTGGGCATCCGAATCGCGCGGGACGGTCAATGGTTCTACCACGGCTCGCCGATCGCCCGCAAAGAGATGGTATGTCTGTTCGCGTCGATGCTGACCCGGCGCGAGGACGGCTCCTACTGGCTGATCGCCCCGTCGGAAGAAGGCTGGATCGAGGTCGAGGATGTTCCCTTTCTCGCCGTCGAAATATTCTCTTCCGGCAAGGGCCGGGCCAGAATGTTGAGTTTCCGCACCAATGTCGACGAGATCGTGCCCTTGGATGAGGATCACCCGTTGCGTATCGGCGACGGCGCGGCGGGAAGAACGCCCTATCTTCTCGTCCGCCCCGGCATCGAAGCCAAGCTGGCGCGCAGCGTTTATTATGAACTGGTCGAACTCGGGTCCGAGGAAATCGTCGGCGGACGGCCTCTGCACGGAGTCTGGAGTGCGGGCCGCTTTTTCCCCCTGGACCCGTTTGAAGGAGAATGATGAACGTGACCGGACGCGAAATCGCACAAAAACTGGCCAGGGAAAGGGCTCAGGGCGAGCATTCCGATGACGGCACCGACAGGCTGCTCGGAACGGGTGCGTCTTTCCCGGTTCCGGTTGACGTCAAAACCGGTTTGAAAAAAGCCGCCGTCCTGGTGCCGCTGGTTCTGCGCGATGCCGGACTGACCGTGCTGCTGACCCAGCGGACCGACCATCTGATTCATCATCCCGGACAAATCAGCTTCCCCGGCGGGCGCTGCGAGAATTCGGACAAGACCGCCACCGACGCCGCCTTGCGCGAAACCGCCGAGGAAATCGGCCTTGGAGCGGACAGGATCGAAGTGCTGGGCCGGCTGGACAATTACGTCACGATCACCGGATTTTGCGTCGTGCCGGTGGTGGGGCTGGTTCACCCGCCTTTCGCGCTGAAGCCCGATCCGTTCGAGGTTGCCGACATCTTTGAGGTGCCGCTCGACTTCATTCTGGACGAAACCAACCATCGCCGGGATTTCCGCGTCACGCCCACCGGCCAAAAACGCTATTATTACGCCATTCCCTACGGGGACCGGTATATCTGGGGGGCCACTGCGGGAATGCTGCTTAATCTCTGCCATGTGTTGAAGGAACCATGCGCATCCTGATCCAGTATGTCCTGCCCATCCTGCTGCCCACCTTTTTGTGGGTCGTATGGCTGGTCTGGCGTCAACACCGCGCCTCGGTCACCGGCGCGCCGCCGCCCGGCTGGGACAAGGTTCCCTGGAGCTGGCTCCTGATCGCGGGCGGTTTGCTCGCACTGCTGGCAGCGGTGGGGGGCACTCTGGTTTCGGGTTATTCCAAGGAACAGTATCAGCCTGCCTATGTGGACGATCATGGCCAACTTGTTCCGGGGCGCTTCGACGACCGAAACGCCGGCGGACGATAAGACTTCCAACAAAAACCGGCCAGTCGGGCAGATTCCGCTCCGGGGTTGGTTGACCGCGCCCGCAACCCGGCGCGTCATCGACGCCCTGACCGCCCGGGGAACAGAGATGCGCTTCGTCGGCGGCTGCCTGCGCGACACGCTGCTGGGCCGCGAGACCGAGGATATCGACATCGCCACACCGGAACCGCCCGAGGCGGTTATGGCCCTGCTTGAGGAAGCGGGGATCAAGGCTCTGCCGACCGGGATCGCTCATGGCACGGTCACGGCCATCGTCGAAGGACAGCGTTTCGAGATCACGACCTTGCGCCGGGACGTCGAAACCTTCGGACGACGCGCCCATGTGGCCTTCACCGACGATTGGCTGGAAGATGCGAAGCGGCGCGATTTCACCTTCAACGCCCTGTCGGCGACGCCCGACGGCCAGATCTTCGATCCCTTCAACGGCATCGCCGATCTGGCTTCGGGGTGGGTGCGTTTCATCGGCCGGGCCGAACAGCGCATCGACGAGGACGCCTTACGAATCCTGCGGTTCTTCCGTTTTTTCGCCTGGCTGGGCCATCCGCCGGTCGATGCCGACGCCCTGCAGGCCTGCCGCCTCAAGGCGGAAGCGTTAAGGACGCTGTCCGGCGAACGGATCTGGGGCGAAATGAAGAAGCTGCTCCGCGCCCCCGAACCGGCGGCGACCCTGGTCCTGATGCAGGGTGAGCATATTCTGGCGCAGATTTTGCCCGAAGCCCTGAATTTCGGCGCCTTGCGTCAACTGACCTTCCTGGAGACGCGCGGGCTGGTTCGGGATTCCATCGCCGCCGATTCCTTGCGCCGTCTGGCGATTCTGATCGAAGGGGGGCGCGAAGCGGCGCGAGCGGTGGCTAAACGGTTCCGTTTGTCGAAACGTCAGGCCGACCGCCTGGCCGTTCTGGCCGACCCGCCCTGTTCCATAGGTCCCGACCTGGATCTCCGCCAGGCCCGGCGTCTGCTGCACCAATTGGGTGCGGACCGCTTCCGCGACCTGCTGCTGATAAATTGGGCGCGCCGCCGCGCCGCCGGCACCCGGCGCGAAATGACGCGCGAAAGCGGTGTCTGGCATGGACTGCTCGATCACGCCGACGTTTGGACACCCCGCACTTTGCCCATCGGCGGCCGGGATCTGATCCTGCTGGGCCATGAACCCGGACCATCCCTGGGCGCGCTGCTGGCGGCGCTGGAATCCTGGTGGATCGACGAAGATTTCCAGCCCGACCGCGACCGAATTTTAGAAAAAGCCCACGACCTGACGCGAACGCCGTAACGGGTCGCGCTTGCCGAAATAGGCCGGGCGCGGTAATGAGTGCGCCATCATGAAATCACTTTGTGTCTTTTGCGGCTCCAGCGCCGGCCGGGAAAGCGGCTTCATCGCCGCGGCGCGCGATCTGGGCCGTTTGATGGCCGAACGCGACATCACACTGGTTTTCGGCGGCGGCTCGATCGGCATCATGGGCGCCCTCGCCGACGCCGTGCTCGCGGCGAAAGGCCGCGCCATCGGGGTCATCCCCCAGATGCTGTGGGACAAGGAAGTCGGTCATCGCGGGCTGACCTCGATGCTGGTCGTCGAGACCATGCATGACCGCAAAGCCAGAATGGCCGAGCTGTCCGACGCCTTTGCAGTGCTGCCGGGCGGATTGGGCACGCTGGAGGAATTCTTCGAGATCTGGACCTGGGCCCAACTCGGCATCCACGCCAAACCCTTCGGCGTGCTGAATGTCGACGGTTTCTACGACCCCTTGCTGAATGCAGTCGATTCCATGGCGGCGCACGGTTTCATCCGTCCCGAACATCGCCGGATGGTGCAGGTCGCGGATCAGCCCCAGGCGCTGCTGGACAAGCTCGATACTTATGTCCCCGCGCCGGCCATCGCCAAATGGGCGGGAACGCTGAAGGCCTGACCGTCCGTCAGGAATCGTCTCCGTCCGGATCGGATTCCAGCACCCGTACGGCAAGGGCGCGGGAAAAGCCCGCGCGTCCCATCGCCGCCATCTCGCGCACCCGCCGCGTCTCGTCCGCCGCGCCGATCCGCCAGGGTCCCAGACGGCGGCGGCGGGCAAAAGCGCAAGCCGCCTCCCAATCGGCATCGCCCCCCTCTTCGGCCCGCTCGGCGGCAAGATCGGCGACAATCTCTGCTGCCATCCCGCGTTCGATTCCGCGCGCGGTCAAACGGTAGAGGAGCATCGCCGGCGCAACGCCGCGATCCAGCAGATTGCGCGCCAGCGCCCGGCCATAGCGTTCATCGTCGAGCAATCCGGCGTCGGTCAAGCGCCCCAACAGATCGGCGATCGCCGCTTCCGCCCGATCCGGATCGAACGCGTCGCCCAGCATGCGGCGCAATTTCCGCAGCAATACCTGACGCACCCCCGCCCGGGACGCGGGAAATCGTTCCAGATAGGCCACCGCCGCCCTTTCCAAACGGCGGCGATCGATCGTTTCTTCCCCGGGGGACTTGTCCATGCCCCGATCATAGCGCACATTCACCCTCGACATGTCCGCTATCGCACCCTCCGCCGCGCCGCAAACGCCCCGTTCCGTCAACGGGCTGGGCCTCATGACCCTGACCCTTCGCGAGATTCGCCGCTTCCTCAAGGTCTATGTTCAGACCGTCCTCGCCCCCGTGGCGACGACGCTGATTTTCCTGGCGGTCTTCGTCCTGGCGATGGGCGATTCCATGGCGCGGACATTGGTCGACGGTCTTCCCTTTCCCGTTTTCCTGGCCCCCGGCCTGATCATGATGGCGATGGCCCAGAACGCCTTCGCCAACACCTCCTCCTCGCTGGTCATCGCCAAGGTCCAGGGCAATATCGTCGATGTTCTGATGGCGCCCCTGTCGGCGGCGGAACTGTCCATCGCCTACACCTTGGGCGGCGTCGTTCGCGGGCTGGTCGTGGGGCTGGCGGTCTCGCTCGCCATGCTGCCTTTCGTACCGCTTCAGATTCACAGCATAGCCGCCATTCTGTTTTACGCCGTCATGGCCTCGGCGATGCTGTCGCTGCTGGGGGTAGCGGGCGGCATCTGGGCGGATAAATTCGACCACATCGCCGCCGTGACCAATTTCATCGTCACACCGCTTTCTTTCCTGTCGGGCACCTTTTATTCGATCGAAAGGCTACCCGATTCTTTGCGCTTCCTGGCTCATATCAATCCGTTCTTCTACATGATCGACGGATTCCGCTTCGGCTTCACCGGCCATGCCGACGCCAGCCTCCTATCCGGCGGATTGCTGCTCGCCGGCTGTAACCTGGGATTGGGATGGCTGGTTTGGAGCATGTTCCGCTCGGGCTATAAGCTCAAAGCGTAGGCATCAGCCGAGGGGCTGCCTTCCCGTTCGCCACGAGGCGTTGACATTCTTGCAAAAGACTCAGATAGTCTCTCGCTTTCCATGAGAAGCGGAGCGGCGTCATACCGCCCCTAATCCGTTGCCTTCAAGGAGAGCTCCCGTGATTTCTGCCGTCCTTCCGACTTACGCCCGCGCCGATATTTCGTTCGAGAGGGGTGAAGGCGTGCGCCTGTTCACGGCGGACGGACGACGTTATCTGGATTTCGGCGCGGGCATCGCCGTCAACGCGCTGGGGCACGCTCATCCTCATCTGGTCGCCGCGCTGAAGCGTCAGGCTGAAAAGCTGTGGCATTGCTCGAACGTCTATCGGGTCGATGGCCAGGAAAAGGTCGCGGCGCGGCTGGTCGCCAACAGCTTTGCCGACACCATGTTTTTCTGCAATTCGGGCGCGGAAGCGATCGAGGGCGCGATCAAGATGATGCGCCATTACCATTACGCCGCCGGCCGGCCCGAACGGAACCGCATCATCACCGCCGTTGATTCCTTCCACGGCCGCACCATTGCCACCATTTC
>JAYFRE010000122.1:0-2048 GCA_034926235.1 Rhodospirillaceae bacterium | reverse complement strand
GCGGTCAAGGAATCCCGCTTAGGGATCCCGCTTTTGCTCGCCTATGACGTCATCCATGGCCATCAGACGGTGTTTCCGATCCCGCTGGCGCTGTCTTGTTCGTGGAATCCGGCGCTGATCGAAGCGATCGCCCGCATTGCCGCGCGTGAGGCAAGCGCTTCGGGCCTCAATTGGGTGTTCTCGCCGATGGTGGATATCAGCCGCGATCCGCGCTGGGGCCGGATCGCCGAGGGATCGGGCGAAGACCCCTATCTTGGCGCGCGGATCGCCGAGGCGATGGTGCGGGGCCTTCAGGGCGACGATCTGTCCCATCCGGAAAGCGTAATGGCCTGCGTCAAACATTTCGTCGCTTATGGCGCGGCCGAAGGCGGGCGCGACTACAACAACGCCGATATGAGCACAGCCCGGCTGCATGACATCTATCTGCCGCCCTTCCAGGCCGCCGTCGCCGCCGGGGCCGGATCGGCGATGATGGCGTTCTCGGCGCTGAACGGCATCCCTTCCCATGCTGATGCCGATCTGCTGGACCGCTATCTGGACGGCGTGCTGAAAGTGTCCGATTTCAGCGCCATCCCCGAAATGATCGCCCACGGTCTGGGCGACGAGGCCGGCGGGATCGATGCGGACGACCCCTTGCAAACCCTGTCCGAGCGGGCGCTGCGCGCGGGCGTGCAAATGGACATGATGGGCTGGGGCTTCCTGACCAGGCTGGAGGCCGGGCTCAAGGCCGGACGGGTGACGCAAGCAAGCATCGACGCCGCCTGCCGCGCGGTGCTGGAGGCGAAATACAGGCTGGGCCTGTTCGCCGATCCCTTCGCCCGTTTCGATGAAGACCGCGCCGCGCGCACCCTTCTTACCCCCGAATACCGGACGGTCGCGCGCAAGGCAGCGGCGGAATCCTGCGTCCTGCTCAAGAACGACCATAATCTGCTGCCTTTGCCGACATCGGATCTGACCCTGGCGGTGGTCGGCCCGCTTGCCGACGACCGCTGGAACCTGCTTGGCCCGTGGAGTTTCCAGGGCGACCGCGACAGCGCGGTATCGGTGCTGGACGGCATCCGCCGGGTTGCCGGAGACGGGGTGACGATCCGTCATGCCAAAGGCGCGAACATCGTCGAAGACCGCCGCATGGTCGAGCTGCTGAATTTCGCCGGCCCCAAGGTGACGCTTGATCCACGCCCGCCGGAAATGATGATCGCCGAGGCGGTCGCCGCCGCCGAAGCCGCAGACGTCGTCATCGCGGTGCTGGGCGAAGCGGCGGAAATGTCGGGCGAGGCCGCCTCGCGTCTTGATATCGGCATTCCAGGCAATCAGCGCGACCTGCTTGCCGCCCTGACGCTGACCGGCAAGCCCATCGTTCTGGTGCTGACCAATGGGCGGCCCCTGACCCTGCCCTGGGAAGCCCAGCATATACCGGCGATTCTCGTCGGCTGGTTCGGCGGCTGCGAGGCGGGCAACGCCATCGCCGACATTCTGTTCGGCGACCGCGAACCCGGCGGCCGACTCACCACCACCTGGCCGCGCCATGTCGGGCAAGTACCGCTGGCCTATGACGGTCCTAGCACCGGGCGGCCCGGCAATCCCGGCCAGGACCCCGGCAAATACACCACGCGCTGCTATCTTGACGGGCCGTCCGAACCCTTGTTTCCGTTCGGGTTCGGGCTGGGCTATACCCGCTTTACCTATGGCGCCGTGACCGCCGACAAGACCGAGCTTCACGGCGACGAGACGCTGACGGTATCGGTCCAGATCACCAATAGCGGCGACCGTCCGGGCGAAGAGGTGGTGCAGCTATACCTCACCGACCCGGTCGCAAGCGTGGTCCGTCCGGGCAAACAGTTGAAGGGATTCGAGAAGATCGCGCTGCGCCCCGGCGAGGAACGGCGCGTATCGTTCCGACTGACCACGGCGGAACTGGAATTTCACGACCCGCAGGCCAGGCGGATATGGGAACCGGGCCAGTTCATCATCGGCATCGGCCCGAATGCGGAAACGCTGACAAACATTACCGTGACCTGGCGCAAAACCTGACAGGCTTTCGGAGAAAT
>JAYFRE010000139.1:0-14043 GCA_034926235.1 Rhodospirillaceae bacterium | reverse complement strand
CGAGCGAGGTCAGCCCCAACGCCAGAAAGGGCGTGTCCCGCAACGCCGAATCGGGGGCGGGTCCGTCCACCGCCGCGCCGAAAGCCTCGCCGACAATATCCTCCACCGCCTGCCGCCGGCGCGCCGGCGGCAGATCGGCCATCCGCCGCGCGCGTTCCGTCAGGCGCTCCGCCCCCGTCACGCCATCCCAGCCGGCAATGGTTTGCAAGGCGGCATGGACGCTGTCTTGCCCGTTTCCCTGACGCACCATCAGCGCGGTGCTTTCCAGGATGACGCCATGCAGGGCGGCGGTATCGGCCAGCGCCGCCTGCAAGGCGGCATGAGGCGCTATTTCGACGAAATGGCGCACGCCCCGCGCCAGAGCAGCACCGACGGCGTCGGTGAAACGCACCGGTTCGCGGATATGGCGGACCCAATAATCCGGTCCGAAATCCAGCCGCCCGGCGACATCGGCTTCCTCGCCATGCAAGGAAGAGACGATCGGCGCTTGGGGTTCAATGGGGCGAAAATCACCCAGATCGCGGACGAATCCGTCCAGAAAGGGTTCGATCTCGCGGGCGTGGAACGGCACGTCCACGCCCAGAAAACGGCTGGAACCGGGCTCCAGTTCCTCGGCCTGCCGCGCCAATTCCTCCAGAAACGGCTTTTCTCCGCTGCACACCGTCGAACTGGGCGAATTGAAAACGGCGACCTGCACCCGGCCCCGGAAACGGTCCAGCAGCGCGTCGCGATCCGGCCCGGGCAGGCCGAGATGCAGCATCGCCCCCTTTCCGCCCGCCAGCCGCAGAACATTGGAATGCGCGTTAACGATCCGGGCCGCCTGTTCGGTGGACAGCGCGCCCGCAGCCCAGGCGGCGGCGACTTCCCCGCCGCTGTGACCAAGATAAAGCGCAGGCTCGACACCCTTTGCGCGCAGCAATCCGGTCAGGCCGAAACAAACGCCGGCGCTGCAAGGATGGCCCCGGAAGGCCGGCGCGACATCGCCTTCCTCCTCATACAGCCACGCTTCCACCGACCAGCCCGAAACAGCCCTGAAAGCGCGGTCGAAATCGCGCAAGCCTTCGGCAAAGGCGGCATCCTCCATCAGGTCGCGCCCCATGGCTTTCCATTGGGTTCCGATACCGGAATAAACGGCAGCGAACGACGCCATGCCCCCCTCCTTCGTTCTTGTTTTAACGACGCGCGCCCGTCAGCTGATCACGACCTCCATATAGCCGGGAAAAGCCGGCCGCGCCGCCCCGCGATATTCAAGCGAAATCCGCCCATTGTCGGCGGCGATCTCCTCGAAGCCCGCGAATTTGTAGGTGACGTACATCATGCGGTTGCGCGGCGTTTCCACGAAATCGGCGCGCAAGGTTTTGCCCGCGTCCCACGCTTCCCGGATGATGTGGTTCAGATGAACGCCGCCGACTCCCCGGTTCATCACCCGGCAGGACATCAGCAGCAGCTTGATCGTCCAGACCGCGTCGTCCTTTTCCACCATCGAAACGCCGATCCGGCCATAGGCGCCGTATTTGTCGTCCAGCGCGCTGACCAGCAGGCTGTGGCGCGGGCTATGGCGTAACGCATCCAGCTCATCATGGCTGAAAGTCAGGCCGGTGGCGTTCATCTGGTTGGTGCGTTCGGTCAGGTCCACCACCCGTTCCAGGTCGCCATCCGCCACCGGCGCGATGGAAAACCGCATGCCGAGACTTTGCAGAAAGGATTCCTTTGGTCCGGAAAAGCGTTCCTCGGCCTGATCGCGCTTGATGTCCGCCTGATACAAGGCGCGGCGCTGGGCCGAATCGGCATTCACGAAACGCGGGGTGAATTCCGCCTTTTCGGCCAGGAACGCGGCTTCCTCGGCCTCATAGACGCGCACCTCGGGCCACGAGCTCGCCACTTCTTCGCGTTCAAAGGGCTGGTCGTCGATAAAAGCAACGGCATCGAGGCCGATATTCAGCGCCTTTGCCACCGCCGCCACCGCCTCGCTTTTGGCGCCGAAGGAGATTTGCGGATAAAGGAAATAGGCGTCCAGCCCCAGTTCCGTCAGCCGGTTCATGGCGTCGTCATGCTGGTTGCGGCTGGCGATGGAGTGCAAGATGCCACGCTTGTCCAGCGCGTCGATGGTCTCGCGCACGCCTGCGCGCAGCGCCCGCCCTCCGCCTTCCAGCAGAATGCCGTCCCACAGCGTATCGTCCAGATCCCACACCAGGCATTTCAGGACTTTATGAGTCATGGCGTTTCCTCCGCGCGGCGCGGCCCTGTTTCAGAAGAGCCGATGCGATCATCATCTGCTGCATCTGCGAGCTGCCTTCGATGATCTCGAAGATCCTGGCGTCGCGGAAATAACGCTGGATCGGGAAATCCGGCGAGCAACCATTGCCGCCATGCAGCTGTAAAGCCTGTGTCGCGGCGGCGACGCAGGCGCGGGAGCTGAAATATTTGAACATGGAGACGTTCATGACCGAATCGGGCGTCATCGCGTCGCGTTCGGCAGCGACCTTCATGCCCAAGGCGCGGGCGGCCTCGCGTCCCGTCGCCATGTCCGCGATCATCTCCTGGATCAGTTGATGCGATCCCAGCGGCGCGCCGAACTGCACCCGCTCGCGGGCATAAGCGAGCGAGGCGGCCAGACATCCCTCAATGACGCCGATCCCGCCCCAGCCGATGACGAAGCGTCCCGTATCCAGGGCATGGGAAGCGACGAAGACGAAACCGCCCCTTTCAGGACCCAGCAGGGAAGCCGGAGCGCCGTCGAATGGCAGCATGTCCGGCACCAGGCAATCGGTGAATATCAGTTCGGCAATGCCGGCGGCGCGGAATCCCAGCAACCCGTCCATCGGCCGCACGGTCAGGCCCGGCGTCCCGGCCGGCACCAGCAAGGCGATAGCGCCACGGTTTTCCAGATGAGCGAAAACCAGGAACAAATCGGCATAGCAGGAACCGGAAATCCAGCGTTTACGGCCGTTGAGCAGGATGCCGCCGTCCCCGCGCCGGGCCGCGCAGGCGATATTCGCGGCGTCACTGCCGAAATCGGGTTCGGTCAAGGCGAAAGCCGCGCGCAGATCGCCGGTGGCCAGCCTGGGCAACAGCGCGTTTTTCTGCGCGTCATCGCCGAAGCGGAGCAGCGCCTGAGACACCATCGCATGCACAACGAACACGCTAAGCAGGGACACGCTTCCCCGGGCGATCTCGGCCGACGCCTCGCCCAAAGCCAGGCTGTCCAGGGCCAGCCCGCCGTAATTTCCCGGCAGGCATGCGCCGAAAAGTCCCCGGCTGGCCAGGGACCGAAGCACGGATTCCGGGATTTCCTGGTCTTCTTCCCAGCGATTGGCGTTGGGAAATACTGCCTCGTCGATCCATGTTTTCACGAAAAGGCCCCCCCTTTTTCCCGCGCCCCTTGCCGCTCGACCCGGCTATCGCGCGCTGCCCAGCCTTTCCTCCACCAGAGCGACGATGGCGTCGATGGACTGGAAATTGGACAGTTTCAGATCGTCCCTAGGCACGCTGAACCCATATGTCTTTTCAACAAACATCACCAATTGCATGGCGAACAGCGAATTAACATAGCCCAGTTCAAACATGTTCTCGTCATCGTCCAACAAATCGTCCTTGACGAAAGCCAACACGAAACCGCGTATGGCTGCCCGGATTTCCGAGGTCATCGTCCCCCCTTAAATTCTTTGACGAACATCACGAATATTCAAAGAACCCCTTGCCGCTTTTGCGGCCCAGGAACCCGGCATCCACCATCTTGCGCAACAGCGGGCAGGGCCGGAATTTCGGATCGCCATAGGCCGCGTAAAGATTTTCCAACGATAGGAGAATCGTGTCCAGGCCGATTAGATCGCCCGTGGCGAGAGGTCCCATGGCATGGCCGAAGCAGGACTGAAAAATGCGATCGACCGATTCGGGCGACGCGACCTGATCCTGCACCACCCAGATGGCTTCGTTGATCGTCGGCATCAACACGCGGTTCGAGACGAATCCCGGCATGTCGTTGACCACCACCGCCCGCTTGCGCATCTGCGCCAAAAAGGCGCGCGCTTGGTCCAGCGTATCGTCCCTAGTGTGCACGCCCCGGATGACTTCGACCACCGGCTTCAAGGGCACCGGATTCATGAAATGCATGCCAAGAACGCGGTCCGGGCGACCGGTCCATGAGGCGATGCGCGTGATCGACAAGCAGGACGTATTGGCGGCGAAAATCACGCCGGGACGGCAGACGCAATCCATCACCGGATAGATCGCCGCCTTCCATTCCTCTTTTTCAGTGATGTTCTCGACGACGAAATCGGCGCGTTCGAGCAGGGCGTAATCCGTATCCGTGACGATGCGGTCCAGCACCGCCGGAATATCATCGACCGCCTTGCCGAACAGGCCGGCCAGCCTCAAAGATTGGGCGATTTCGTCCCGCGCGGCGTCCAGGATATCCGGCTCGCGGTCCAAAAGGACGACCCGCATGCCATGAACCGCCAGGGTTTGGGCTACTCCCCGCCCCATGACTCCTGCGCCGACGACGCCGATGGTTTCAAAATCCATGAGGCAGTCTCCCCTCGCTCATCATGGCAGCCTTGGCCCATATTCTTGTTTCGGCGGCAGAAATGGCCTGACTTACAACCATCGATAATCGGCGCGAAACTCTACTTTCGACTTTGAATAGATTGAACCTATTTCAAGCATGATCTTTTGGGTGTTTTCTTGTGTGCTAATCGCTTTCATAGTAGAAAGCAAGTCTGAACATTCCATTGCCGCACGTCTTCATTTTCCAGCGAAAAACCGCCGGAACGCGCCGCCGACAAAGGAATCCGCATGCCACGGAACAGCAGGGGACAGAATCCGGACGGAAAACCCGCCGCCGGGACCGACGATGGGGCTCCACCCGGAACCAACAGGAAAACGAGAAAGCGCGCCGCCGGGGCCGACGCCCCTGTCCGCGCCGCGCGTCGCCGTAACGCTCCCCATCCCCAGGGTGAAAGCGGTTCTATGTCCGCAAAGGAGAACGAGTCGATGTCCACACCTGAAATCGCCAGCACCACTCCCGCCGAAGACGCGGGCCGCGCCGTTCCGGCCCTGCCGGACACCCATGAAATCGAAGCCATCATCCGCAACCGCGTCTACGCCTCGATGGCGGTCGGGCTGGTACCGGTGCCGGGCGTAGATCTTGCCGCCCTGGCCGCCGTGCAGGTCGAAATGCTGTACCGCCTGGCCAATGCCTACAACATCCCGTTCCGCAAGGAACTGGGCAAGAAGGCCATCGGCGTGGTGCTGAGCGTGGCCGTGCCCAGCCTGTTCGCCCCCACCTTCGCCAATTTCGCCCGCTATGTGCCGGTGATCGGCCAGGGTTTGAGCCTGGTCAGCTGGCCGCTGACCCTGGGTGCCACCACCTATGGCCTGGGCGTCGCGTTCCGGAAGCATTTCGAATCCGGCGGCGATTTCCTGTCCTGCGATTTCTCGAAGATCGGCGAGGACGTCAAGTCCGGCTATGAGAAAAGCGTGGATACGGTCAAGGGCTGGGTGAAGAAGGACAAAGGCGGCGAGGCCGAAGCCCCCGCCGCGGGCTGAAAAAGTCCGTTCACCGTTCCAGACTCTGGCATATGCCGGGGTCTTTCTGCCGTGCGCGCCGCCTTGCCCCCATTCCGCCATCGGATGCCGGGGCAAGGGAGGAGACGGGTTTTTTTCTGCGCGGATTCCCACCGCGCCGCCGCTTTCCTGACGTTGCCCCCGGTTGCGGGACTGTTCCGTCGCCACGGCATCCTCGATCGATCGCCGCCGCGATGCGGGCCGGAAACGGCTTTCTCAATCGCGGAACGGCGTCCCGTTAGGCCGGCCCATGCAGCGCGCACGCATTTCATCAGAACTTTTTCAGATGGCCCTGAACGTCTTCGGTCTGCGCGAAGACGAGCTGGACCCGGATGTGGGCATCCTCGAGCTTGGCCTCGATTCGCTGATGATCATCAAGCTGGGCCAGGAGATCGAACGGCGCTGGGCGGTGCCGCTGGAAACGGCCTGGTTCCTTTCCGCCATGCCGTCCCTGACCAGCCTGGCCGACCATATTCTCGCCCGGGCCCCGGCCATGGCCGAAACCGCGACCACAGCGCCGGTCGCGGCCCAGCCTTCCCCTTTTCCACCCCGGGCCGCAGCACCTGAAATCGCCGCCGAAGGAACGGATGCCGGGCTTGCTTTGTGCATCGCCCAGATGCAGGCCTTGCAGGATTTGTTCGGACAGCAATTGGCGGCCTTGTCCCAGGGCGCACAAACGACGGCGGAAAATCGGCGGCCCCCGTCCAGCCCGGCCGCCGGAATCGCGGCGCCAAGCACAGGCGGCACGACCGGACCCGCCCCTGCCGCCCGACCCCATATGCGCGGATTCGTCTTAGAACAGGCCCCTCTATCGCCTGAACAAACGGCGTTCGTCACCGATCTGCTCGCCCGCCATCGGACACGCACGCCCCGTTCGCGGGAACTGGGCCGGAAAAGCCCGGTTCTGGCCGATTGGAAAACGACCCTGTCCTATCGGCCGGAACTCAAGGACATCGCCTATCCCATCGTCGCCGACCGCATGGCCGGGGGCCGTTTTTGCGACGTGGACGGCAATGATTACATCGACATCGCCGTCGGCATGGGGGTCCATTTCCTGGGGCATAATCCGCCTTATGTGGAAGCGGCCCTGCGCCGCCGTCTGGACCGGGGTTTCGGGTTGGGACCGCAATGCGACCTGACCGAAAAAGCCGCCGAAGGCGTCAGCCGCCTGACCGGCATGGAACGGGTCAGCTTCTGCAACACCGGCTCGGAAGCGGTGATGTTCGCCTTGCGCATCGCGCGCGCCAAAAGCGGAAAGCGTCTGGTGGCGCTGTTCGCCGGGTCCTATCACGGCACGTTCGACGGTGTGCTGGCCGCCGCCGAGGCAGGCGGAACCGCCCCGTCATCGCCCGGCACCCTGCCCGGCATGGTCGAGGATATCCTGATCCTGGACTATAATGCGGAATCCGCTTTCGCGCGGCTGGAGGCCGAGTCGGACCGGCTGGCCGCCGTGCTGGTCGAACCGGTGCAAAGCCGCCGCCCCGGCCTTCAGCCTCAGACGTTTTTGCGCCGGCTGCGCCGGTTCACCGCCGAACGGGGCATCTGCCTGATCTTCGACGAGATGGTCAACGGCTTTCGCATCGCTCCGGGCGGCTCGCAGGAACATTTCGGTATCCGGGCGGACATGGCCCTTTACGGCAAGGTCGCGGGCGGCGGCATGCCGGTCGGCATCGTCGCGGGACGGAAAGACTATCTCGATTATATCGATGGCGGTTTCCTGGGCGAAGACAGCCTGCTGCCCTCGGAGGAAACGATCGTGTTCGGCGGCACCTTCTGCCGCCACCCTTTATCCATGGAAGCGGTGGTCGCCGTCACCGATCACCTGCTGGAACATGGCCCCGGTCTGTGCGCCCGCGCCACCGCCTTGACCGGGGAAATGGCCGACGATCTCAATCTGTGGTTCCAGGACCATGAGGTGCCGCTGCGCCTGATGCATTACGGCGCGCAATTCATCTTTGAAAGCTACGGCCCCTACAGCGCGTTCGCCCAGCCGATCGAACTGACCTTGTTCTATCTGCTGCTGCAACATAGCGGCGTCTATACCTGGGAACGGCGCACCTGCGGTCTTAGCGTCGATCACGGCCCGGACGAAATCGCCGCCATCGCCCAAGCGGTGAAAGACAGTGTCCTGGCCTTGCGCGCCGGCGGCTTCTCCTTCCGCCTGGCGACCGGCGCGCCCGCCTTTTTCGCCCCCATGACCGACGTCCAGGAACGGCTTTTCGCCATCTTCCAGCGCCCGCACGGCCAGGACGCCTATCATCTGCCCCTGGCCTGGCGGATCGACGGCCCCATCGACGCCGAACTGCTGGAAATCGCCTTGGGCGAGGTCATCCGCCGCCATGACGCCCTGCGCACCGCCTTCATCCAACGGGACGGACGGCTGCTGCAAAAAATCGTCCCCGAACCGGTCTTCTTTCTGGAACGCAGCGGCGAAGACGCGAACAGGGATAAAAGCGACGCCGAACAGATCCGAAGCTTCATCCGCCCCTTCGCTCTGGAATGCCCGCCGCTCTTGCGCGCCCATCTGGCGGCGCAGCCGGACGGGTCGCATCTTTTCCTGCTGGATGTCCTGCATATCGCCGCCGACGGCGCGTCGCTGGGGCTGATCCTGGAAGAGATCAACGCGCTGATGAAAGGCGGATCGCCGGAAACGCGCCCCGTTTCCTTCCGCGAGGCGATTCTGTCCCTGCCCGAAGAGAACCGGGAACAAGACCGGCTCCATTGGGTGGCGCGGCTGGCGGATCTTCCGCCCCTGGAATGGCCCTTCGACGCCGCCGCCCACGCCGGATCGCCCCTGGGCCGCCAAAGCTGGACAACGATCGAGGCCGATGCTCTCGATCAGGCCAAAACCGCCTGCAAGCGCTATGGCCTCACGCTGAACATGTTCCTGAACGGCGTCTATGTCTTGTTCCTGAACACGCTGACCAATGGGCGGCGATTCTGCGTCGGCATGGCCGATGGCGGGCGTTTCTCGCCTAAGGCGGAAAACGCCGTCGGCATGTTCGTCAACACCGTGCCCCAGCTTTTCGACATCGACCCCGAAGCGCCGCTGACCGATTTTTTTACCAAAATCCGGCAGGCTTGCGCCGAATCCATCGCCCATAACCGCGCGCCTTACGGCGACATCGTCGCCGCGCTGGGCTTTTCCCCCGCCGTTACCATGCTGAGCTATGAAAAGGCGGATCAGCGCCGTCTGGACTGGCCCGGCATCGCCGCCCGCCCCCTGCCCGCGCACGGCCAGGGGGCGATGTATGATTTCGCCATCGATATCGTCGAGATGGATGGTGTTCTCCACCTCAATCTGATCCATTCCGATGCCTTCAGCCCGGAAAGCGCATCGTCCTTCGGCCAGGTTTTCCGCCAGCTTCTGATCGAGGCCGCCTCGCGGCCCGAGGCGCGCATCCGCGATCTGGACCCGATGCCGGCGGAACAAAAGGCTGACCGGCTGCGGGAATGGAGCGATTCCAGGCACCCCTTGCCACAGGAACGCACCCTTCTCGATGCGCTGAATGAAACCCGTTCCGATCCGGCGCAGGGGCGCGCATCCGCCTTGGTGCAAAATCGCGGCGGCGATGTTTTGCGCCTCACCTATGCCGAGATGCACCGGCGCAGCGACGCTTTGGCCCGGCATCTGATCCGCCTGGGCGCGGGCGCGGACAAGGTGGTGGCGCTGCTTTTGCCGCGCGGCCCCGATTTCGTCGTCGCCGCCCTTGCCGTCTGGAAGGCCGGGGCGGCCTATCTGCCCCTGTCGCCTGATTATCCCGAAGACCGCATCCGCTTCATGCTGGAGGATTCGGGCGCGATGGCCCTGATCGGCGCGGACGAAAAACCGCCTGCCTGGGCCGGATTCGGCGGCGCGGTGCTGGACATGCGCAGGATCGGCGATGGCGGCGAAGACGGAAATGGCGATCTTGCGCGCAGCGCGCCCAAACCGTCCGATCTGGCCTATATCCTTTACACCTCGGGCACCACCGGACAGCCCAAGGGCGTGATGGTCGAGCATCGCGGCCTTTACAATCTCTGCCGCTGGTTCATCCGCCACTATGGCGTCGGCCCAAAGGATCGGTGCAGCGCCTTTGCCCCCTTCGTCTTCGACGCCTCGGTGTGGGAGCTGTTCCCCATGCTGATGCAAGGGGCCGAAATCCACATCCTGTCCGAGGAGGTCCGCCACAGCCTGCCCGACCTGCAGGCTTATCTGCGCGATCATCGCATCACCGTGAGCTATTTCCTGTCCCAGGTCGCCGAAATGATCGACGGGACCATGCTGCCCGACCTGCGCCTGATGCTTTCGGGCGGCGACGTGCTGCATATCGCATCGGCGCGGGGGCATTACCGCCATTGCAACACCTATGGCCCGACCGAATTCACCGTCACCTCTCATTCCTTCGATCTGGACGGTTCCTGGCCGGTCCCGATCGGTCGTCCGGTGGACAACTGCCAAAGCCTGATCCTGGACGCCTATGGACGGTTGATGCCGGATGGTTTTCCGGGCGAATTATGCCTGGCCGGCGCGCAGATCGCGCGGGGTTATCGCAACCGTCCCGACCTGACCGCCGCCGCCTTTGCCCCCAATCCGTTCGCTTCCCTGGTCCCTCCGTCCGGCGGCGTCGATTATGCGCGGATGTACCGTACCGGCGATCTGTGCCGCCGCCGCAAGGACGGGGTCTATCTGTTCCTGGGCCGCCGCGACGGACAGGTGAAAATCCGCGGCCATCGGGTCGAGCCAGCCGAAATCGCCCACCGGGCGATGGAGCATCCCGGTCTGGCCCAGGCGATCGTGCGCGCGATCAATGACGGGACCGGGCAGAAGCGTCTTTGCCTGTACGCAGTCCCCGCCGCCGGGATCGATCCCGCCCGGTTGGAAGAGGGACTGCGCGGCCATCTCGGCCAGGTTCTGCCCTTTTACATGCTGCCCGCCGATTATGTTTTCTTAAAAGAGATGCCCCAAGGCCTCAGCGGCAAGATCGACCTCCGCGCCCTGCCGCTGCCCGAGAGCAAAAGCGCGCCTTTCGTCCCGCCTAAGGGGGCAGCCGAAGAAACCCTGGCCGAGCTGTGGCGGGCGCAGTTCAACCGGCCCCGTATCGGGCGGGACGATAATTTCTTTGAGCTGGGCGGGGATTCGATCGCCGCCCTGATGCTGAGCGCGGGCCTCAAGGCCAAGGGCTACGCCTTGCGCGCCCGCGACATCTTCGACGCCCCGATCCTGCACGCGCTGGCCGCCCGGCTCGAACCGATCACCCCGCATGGCGCGGCGAAAGCGCCCCTGCCTATCCCCCAAACGCCCGCGCCGGATGACGCGGCGCTAAAAGCCCGCTTCGGCGACGCGCTGCGCCACAGCGCCCCTCCCTTGCCGATACAGCTTGGCATGCTGGTCCAGCAGAAACTGCACCAAGACCGGGACATGTATGTCGAGCAAAGCCTGCTCGCCATCGACGGCCCGCTGGATGCGGACGTGCTGAAGGCGCGCTTTTTCCGGCTGGTGGACCGTCATGAAAGCCTGCGCAGCGTTCTGGTCGAGACAGGGCTGACCGCCCCCCGGCTGGCCGTGCTGGACGCCGTGCCCGAAGACGCCTTCACCATCCTCGATCTGTCCCGGGACGGATTGACGGACGAGGCTGTGACCGAAAAACTAGACGAGGATGCGGTCAAGGAGCGCCTGGCGCTGGCGGATGTCGCGCGTCCGCCGCTGATACGCCTGCGCCTTTACCGCCTGTCGGAACGGCGCTTCCGTCTGCTGGTCAGCGTGCATCACCTGATTTTCGACGGCTGGAGCGGCGGCGTCTTTTTCAGCGAACTGTTCGCCGAAACCGAACCCGAAGGCCCGGCCCTGCCCTTCCGCGCCGTCATCGCCCACCGGGCGCAGCAAGATGATGGCGCGGCGAAACGATTCTGGCGCGGCTATCTGGACGGAATCGAGGAAAGAACCGGAATTCCCGGACTGGTCCAGATCCCGGACGCCCCTTTTCAAGATGCGCGCCATCCGCTGAACCCACCGCCGGAGATGAGGCAACGCCTGATCCGTCTGGCCGAAACGACGCGCACCACCGTCAATCTTTTGCTCGAAGCCGCCTGGGCGGTGGTGCTGTCGCGGGCCAACCGGAGCAGCGACATCCTGTTCGGTCGGGTAGTTTCCGGCCGCCCGCAGGAATTGGACGGCATGGCCGGCATCATCGGGCCTTGCATCAACACCGTCCCCGTACGCGCCCGCTGCCGGCCAGAGCGATGCTTTACCGATCTGGTGCGCCAGATGCGCGACGACGCCCTGGCCGCCGAAGCGCATGTCTGGCTTCCCCTGACCGACATCCAGGCGCAATCACCTTTGCGCACCGATCTGTTCGGCCATTTCTTCGTCATGGAAAGCTACCCGGCTCCCCGGGCTCGGGACGGTTTTCACATCGCCGAGATCGGGGAATTCAGCCGCACCGGCTTCGATGTCGCCATCGCCTGGGAAATGCGCGACTCCTTCCTTGCCGGCTCGCTCATCTATAACGCCGCCGCCTTGCCCGGCTGGCAGGCCGAAAGCCTGGGCGCGGCCTATCTCGATCTTCTGGACGCCGTCCTGGCCGACCCCGAACGTCCGCTTGCGGCCTATCCCCTGCTGTCTCCCAGCACGCAAGCGCGGCTGATGCGCGACCAGGCCCCGGAACGGATAACCGTAACCGACGACGATGTGACACAGCGCATCGCCGACCGCGCCGCCCGCCAGCCGGACGCCATCGCCCTGATCTGCGGCGAGGACCGTCTGAGCTATGCCGAACTCGACGCGGCCAGCACCCGGCTTGCCGCCCGGCTTTACGCGCACCGCCCGGATGCGGACCGCGACCCCGCCCGTCCGCCGGTCGTCGCCGTTCTTTTGGACCGAAGCGCCGATTTCACCGTGTCCCTGCTGGCCATTCTCAAGGCCGGAGCCGTCTTCCTGCCGCTCGATCCGGACATTCCCGCCGAACGTCTGGCCTTTTGCCTGACCGAAGCCGCCCCTTTCGCGGTCCTGACCCAACGCCGGCACGCAGCGCGCATTCCCGCCGCCATCCCCTGCCTGATGACGGACGACGCCGCCCCGACGCCCCCGGCAGCCGGATTCGCGCCTATCGCCAACGCCCCCGACGATCCGGCCTATCTCATCTACACCTCGGGCACCACTGGGACGCCCAAAGGAGTTCTGGTCTCGCACCGGGCGCTGACCAACCAGACCTTGTGGAGCCGCCGTCGTTACGCCATCGGCCCGCATTCGCGGATCACCCATTTCGCCGCGCACGCTTTCGACGTTTCGCTGTGGGAGGTGCTGCCCTGCCTGGTGGGCGGCGGGACCCTGCATGTCCTGACCGATGCCTTGCGCCACAATCCGGAAAAACTGCACGCCTATGTCACAGCGCAAGGAATCACCGATCTCTGGCTGCCGCCGCATCTGGCCGCTCTTTATCTCGAAAGCTATTCCGTCGCCGGCTTGTCGTCGCTGACCGCCGGCGGCGACGTCTTTACACCCCGCACCATCAAAGACCCCGGACCCGATTTCCACCTGTTCAATAATTACGGCCCGACGGAATGCGCCGTCACCGCCACCAGCCATAAATTCCGTCCCGGCGATTGCGTGACCATCGGCCGGCCGGTGGACAACACGCCCTGCTATGTGCTGGACGACAACGGTCACCTCCAGCCGCTGGGCTTTCCGGGCGAGTTGTGCATCGGCGGCCCCCAACTGGCGATCGGCTATCTGAACGACGCGGCGCGGACGGCTGAAAAATTCGTCGCTGATCCTTTTGAATCCACGCCCGGCGCACGGATGTACCGGACCGGTGACGAATGCCGTTTCCTGCCCGGCGGCCAGATCGCCATCCTGGGACGGCTGGATCAGCAGGTGAAAATACGCGGCTACCGCCTGGAATTGGGCGAGGTGGAAAAAGCCCTGCTGCGCAGCCCGCTTTTATCCCGCTGCGTGGCCGCCCCGCGCATGGACGGCTCGACCGGCGTCTTGCGTCTTCTGGCCTGGGCCATTCCGGCCGAAGGAGCGCCGCAGGATGGCCTGGCACGCGCCGCGCTGGCCGAGGCCTCCCATTGGCTGCCGGCCTATATGATGCCCGACGCCCTGATCCTGGTGGATGGCTTCCCCCTGTCCGTCAGCGGCAAGATCCGCACCGCCGACCTGCCCGACCCGCCCCGTGAACAAGACAAGGCGCGGGCGCGCCGATCCCCGGAAACCCCGGAACAGATCGGACTGGCGCGAACCGTCCAGGAGGTGCTGGGGATCGCCGGGATCGGGCTGGATGACGATTTCTTCGCCCTGGGCGGCGATTCGATCAAGGCGCTGGCCCTGATCGCGTCGCTGGAACGTCAGGGATGTTCGATCACGCTGAGCGATGTTTTCCGCCATCCCGTCATCGAGGATCTGGCGCGACAGCTCCAACCCCCGACGCCGTCATCGGCAGCCATCCGTCCCCGGACGTCCGCGATCCCGGCAAAGGACGAACGCATCCTCGTCAA
>JAYFRE010000142.1:0-1618 GCA_034926235.1 Rhodospirillaceae bacterium | reverse complement strand
AATCCTGACCGAAGCGCGTCATGTCGGGGCGGACGGACGGCGTTTCCTGGTTCTGCATGGCGATCAGTTCGACGGCGTCGTGTCCTGCGCCCAATGGCTGTCGCGTCTGGGGGACAAGGCCTATGAAATCGCCCTGACCCTGAACCGCTGGTTCAACGGCGTCCGGCACCGGCTGGGCTGGGGCTATTGGTCGCTGTCGGCCTATATGAAACGCAAGGTCAAGAACGCGGTCCAATATATCGCCGATTTCGAGACGGTGATGGCCGGCATGGCCCGCCATCGCGCCGTGGACGGGATCATCTGCGGCCATATCCATCATGCCGAACTGCGCCGCATCGGCGATGTCTGGTACGCCAATGACGGCGACTGGGTGGAAAGCTGCACCGCCCTAGTCGAGCATGGCGACGGGCGTCTAGAAATCCTTTATTGGGCCGAACAGCGCGGCCTGTCGATGTTCGAAGGCGAGGACATCGCCCTGGACAGGACCGATGACATCAAGGAGAACTCATGCGTATCCTCATCGTCAGCGATGCCGGCGCCCCCCAGGTCAATGGAGTGGTCCGAACGCTGACCGCGCTGCGGCGCGAGCTGGAAACGCAAGGCCATCAGGTCGCGCTGATCGCGCCCGATTCCTTTCCGAACCTGGCCTGCCCGACCTATCCTGAAATCCGCCTTGCAGTAACGCCGTCCCGCCGACTGGCGCGGCTGATCGAAGCCAGCCGTCCCTGCGCCATCCACATCGCCACCGAAGGACCGCTGGGCTGGGCGGCGCGGCGCTACTGCCTGAAAGCCGGCCTGCCCTTCACCACCGCCTATCACACCCGTTTCCCGGAATATCTGCGGGCGCGTTTCGCCCTGCCGCTTTCCGTCAGCTACCGCGTTCTCCGTCATTTCCACGCTCCATCCTCGGCGGTGATGGTGGCCACGCCCAGCATCCAGGCCGATCTGGAAGCGCGCGGTTTCACCCGCATCCGCCGCTGGTCGCGGGGCGTGGACACTGACCTGTTCCGCCCGCGCAGTGCGGCGGAAATCGCAGCCCTGGCCCCGCATCTGGCCGGTCTGGAAGGCCCCTTGTTCCTTTATGTCGGGCGCATCGCCGTCGAAAAGAACATCCGCGCCTTTCTCGACGTCGACCTGCCCGGAACCAAGCTGGTGGTGGGCGACGGCCCCGAACGCCTCCGTCTTGCCCGTGACTATCCGCACATCTTGTTTACCGGGGCCCAACAAGGCGAAGCCCTGGCCGCGCATTATGCTGCCGCCTCGGCAATGGTCTTTCCCAGCCGCACCGACACCTTCGGTCTGGTGCTGCTCGAAGCATTAGCGTCGGGCACGCCGGTCGCGGCCTATCCAGTACCGGGCCCGATCGACGTCATCGGTTCCTCGCCGGTCGGCGTGCTGGACGATGATCTTGCCCGCGCCGGACGGGCCGCGCTGGGATTGGACCGCGAAGCCTGCCGTGCGCACGCCTTGTCCTTTTCCTGGGCCGCCTCGGCCGGGCAGTTTCTGGACAACCTTGCCTTCTTCGCTACCCGTCCCTGGCAAAAGAATGAAGAGACGGCCCTGGACGGTTTGACCGATTCCCCGATCGGCCGGGGTCTGCTAGGCTAGAATCCGCGCT
>JAYFRE010000116.1:0-2133 GCA_034926235.1 Rhodospirillaceae bacterium | reverse complement strand
GGACGGGTTCGAATCCTATATTGACCCGGGCACGCATCAGATCGTCCAGGTTCAGGCGATCGGCACGGTCGAGAACAATACCGATTTCCCGCCGGCGAGCGCGATGTTGGGATCGTGGAAGGTCTATCCAGCCGAGGGTTTGATGCCGTCGATGCGAATTCTGGAACAGCGGCGCAAGGTGCATGTCATCGGCGATGCTCATTCCGGCCGGAACTGACTTAAGGCCGGATCGCGGCATCCGTCAGTCGAGATTGAGCCGGTTCAGCCGCCGCTTCAGGGCATAGCGTGAAATCCCCAGACTGTCGGCGGCCTTGCCTTTGGATCCGTCGGCATCCCTCAGGGCGCGGCGCAGGATTTCGCGTTCGGTCGCCAGCATCTGTTCGGTGATGCCGTTGGACGAAGCGGCGATGGGCGTTTCCGAAGCCAGTTCCGGCGGCAGGTGAGCGGGCTCGATGGTCTGGCCGGGTTGAAGAATGGTCAGCCGTTCGATCAGATTCCTAAGTTCACGGATATTGCCCGGCCACTCATAGGCGGTCATGCATTCCCGGACCGCGTCTGACAGGGAAATCGGGCGGCATCCTTCGATCTGGGCCTGAAGCTGGGCGAAATGTTCAGCCAGGGGCAGGATGTCGCCGGCGCGTTCGGCCAGCGAGGGCACCCGGATCGGCACCACATTGAGGCGGTAATAAAGATCGGCGCGGAATCGGCCCGCCTTGGCTTCGTCCTCGATATTGCGGTTGGTCGCGGCCACCACCCGCACATCGGCGGTGCGTTCGGACGCGCCGCCGATTGGGCGGAAGGAACGGTTTTCCAGGAAACGCAAAAGCTTTGCCTGCAGGGAAAGCGGGATCTCGCCCACTTCGTCCAGGAACAGGGTGCCGCTTTCGGCCATTTCGACCAGACCGACGCGCTTTTGGTGCGCGCCGGTATAAGCGCCGCGCTCGGCCCCGAACAGCTCGGCTTCCAGAAGATGTTCAGGCAGGGACGCGCAATTGATTACGACGAACGGTCCGCCAGCGCGGGGACTGCTTTGATGCAGCGTCCGGGCGATCATGCCCTTTCCCGATCCCGACGGCCCCAACAGCAGAACGATCCTGGCGCTGCTGCGCGCCACCACCTGCGTCTGTTCGCGCAAGGCGTTCATGGCCGGGCTGGAGCCGACCGGTTCGTTCGCGTCCTCGACGCCGGTCCGCCGGCGCGGCGGCGGCCGGCGATCGGCGCGGTCCTGGCCGATGGTCTCGCGGATCAGCGCGACGATGTCTTCCAGATCGAACGGCTTGGCGATGAAATCCACCGCGCCGATCTTTACCGCTTCGACGGCGACGCGGATATCGCCATGGGCCGAAATCATGGCGACAGGCAATTGAGGCCAGCGGGCCTTGATGGTGGTCAGAAGCTCGATGCCGGTGGCGTCGGGCAAGCACAGATCGACAAAGGCCATGTCGGGCAAAGGGCGGCGTTCCAGCCGCGACAAACCTTCCGCCGCCGTTTCAGCGCCCACGGCGTCGATGTCATGAGCCTTTAGGCCATAGATCAGCGACGCCAGCAGATGGGTTTCGTCATCGATCAGAAGAACCGAGGGTCTCGCCATGTCCGTCGTTCTACTCCGCCAGGGGCAGGTACAGCGAAACCGTGGTGCCTTGCCCGGGTTCGCTGAAGAAATCCAGTTTACCGCCATTAAGCTCGATAAGCTGCTTTGAAACCGACAAGCCAAGTCCGGTGCCGTCATGACGGGTGGTAAAGAAGGGTTCTGTGACGTGACGCAGGATTTCCGGAGACATGCCGGTCCCGGTATCGGTAAGTTCGATCACGCCCATATGGTCCTCGCGCCGGGCGCGGATGGTCAAAAGACCGCCATCGGGCATCGCCTGCATCGCGTTCAGAATCAAATTCATCATGATTTGCTGGACATGGCCGGCGTCGGCGATGACCGCGACGTCCGCCTCGCCCAGGATGACGAGCGAAATATGGTTTTCCCGCATCAGGTTGTTGGACATGGCCCGGATGCGTTCCAGCATGTCCCAGATTTCCAGCCGGATGAATTGCGGCGGACGGGGCCTCGCATACATCAAAAGATCGTGCAGCGTGTCGTCCAGACGGTTGATCTCGCCGTCCATGCTGATCAAAAGCGTA
>JAYFRE010000109.1:0-9691 GCA_034926235.1 Rhodospirillaceae bacterium | reverse complement strand
CACGGAGATGGTGATGCCCGGCGATAACGTGACGATGGAGATCGAATTGATCGCTCCGATCGCCATGGACGAGGGTCTGCGCTTCGCTATTCGCGAAGGCGGACGCACCGTCGGCGCCGGCGTGGTTGCCAAGATCATCGAGTAAGTATATAACGCGTGGTTCCTTCAGCCGTGCCTCGTCGCGGCGGGGGACCTTGCGGGATTTGACCGGTCACCGCCGCTTTGCGAAAGCAGAAGCGGCGGCTCGGGTCTAGGAGTGTAGCTCAACTGGTAGAGCACCGGTCTCCAAAACCGGGGGCTGGGGGTTCGAGCCCCTCCACTCCTGCCACCATGCGCGGAGCATTCCGGCGTCTTTAGTTTGGGCCTTCACAAAGGCGACGAGAGTTCATGACGAAGATCAATCCGGCACTATTTTTCCGCCAGGTGCGCACGGAAGTGTCGAAGGTCACGTGGCCGTCGCGCAAGGAAACCATGGTGTCCACCGCCATGGTGTTCGCGATGGCGGTGCTGGCTTCGCTGTTCTTCCTGGTGATCGACCAGTTTTTCGCCTGGGGCGTCAAACTGATCTTCGGGCTGGGAGTGTGACCCCCATGGCTTTCCGCTGGTACGTTCTGCACGTTTATTCCGGTTTCGAAAAGAAGGTCGCCCAATCCATCCGCGAGCAGGCGGAGCAAAAGGGGTTGGCCGAACGATTCGAGCAAATTCTGGTCCCTGTCGAAGAGGTCGTCGAGGTCCGGCGCGGCGCCAAGGTCAATGCCGAGCGCAAATTCTTTCCCGGCTATGTGCTGGTGAAGATGGATCTGACGGACGAGACCTGGCACCTGGTGAAGGACACGCCGAAAGTGTCCGGCTTCCTGGGTGGCAAGGGGCGTCCGGTGCCGATCAGCGAGTCCGAGGCCACGCGGATCATGAAGCAGGTCCAGGACGGTATCGACCGCCCGCGTCCCTCGATCGTGTTCGAGATCGGCGAGCAGGTGCGCGTCTCCGACGGTCCTTTCACCTCCTTCAACGGGCTGGTCGAGGAAGTCGATCAGGAAAAGGCCCGTCTCAAGGTCGCGGTTTCGATCTTTGGCCGCTCCACTCCGGTCGAGCTGGAATATTCGCAGGTCGAAAAACTTTAGGGGGTCATCCCCTCGATGGCGCGAGACTCCGGGGTTTCGCGGCGTTGTGACGGCGGGAGGCCAGCCATGGCCGCACCGCCACCCGGGTTCATGAAGACCGAGGTTTGAGAAATGGCAAAAAAGATCATTGGCTATATCAAGCTGCAAGTGCCGGCGGGTAAGGCCAACCCCTCTCCGCCGATCGGGCCGGCCCTGGGCCAGCGCGGTTTGAACATCATGGAATTCTGCAAGGCGTTCAATGCCCTGACGCAGGGGCTGGAGCCTGGCATGCCGATTCCGGTGGTGATTACCGCCTATGCCGACCGCACCTTTACCTTCATCACCAAGACGCCGCCGGTGACCTACTTCCTGAAGAAGGCGGCCAATATTCAGAAGGGTACGCAGACCCCCGGCAAGGGAACGGTCGGCGAAGTGACGATGGCCCAGGTTCGGGACATCGCTGCCCAGAAGATGAAGGATTTGAACGCCAACGACGTCGAAGCCGCTGCCGCCATGGTGGTCGGGTCGGCGCGTTCCATGGGCATTCGGGTGGTGGAGTAGAACGATGGCCGCAGGAAAACGCTTGAAGAACGCCTATAGCGCGATCGACCGCGAACGCTTCTACAGCATCGAAGAAGCCGTCAAGATCGTGAAGGGCAACGCCGCCGCCAAGTTCGACGAAACCATCGAAGTGGCGCTCAATCTGGGCATCGACCCGCGTCACGCCGACCAGATGGTCCGTGGCGTCGTTTCGCTGCCCAACGGCACCGGCAAGACCATCCGCGTCGCCGTCTTCGCCAAGGGCGCCAAGGCCGATGAGGCCCGGGCCGCTGGCGCGGACATCGTCGGCGCCGAGGAACTGGCCGACGAAGTCCAGGCTGGAAAGATGGATTTCGAGCGCTGCATCGCCAGCCCCGATATGATGGGTCTGGTCGGGCGTCTGGGTAAGGTTCTGGGTCCGCGCGGCCTGATGCCGAACCCGAAGCTGGGCACCGTGACGCCGAACGTCGCCGAAGCGGTCAAGGCCGCCAAGGGCGGGCAGGTGCAGTTCCGCGCCGAGCGGGCGGGCATCGTCCATGCCGGCGTCGGCAAAGCCAGCTTCAGCGAAGATGCTCTGGTCGCGAACGTCAAGGCGTTCGTGGACGCGATCAACAAGGCCAAGCCGGCCGGCGCGAAGGGCACCTATCTTAAGAAGATCTCGCTCAGCTCGACGATGGGCGCGGGTCTCAAGCTGGATTTGGCCAGCCTGGCCTGATCATCGCATTTTCCCGTCCTTTCCGGTTTTCGGACCGGAAAGGATGGAGAAAGCCGCGTGGGTGATGCACCCATTCGGCGGACTACCCTGTCCAAGACCGCAGGTGCGCCCGATTTGGGGCGTTTGAAGACGATAGTCGCCTGCCGAGACAGAGTTTTGAAGATCGTTTCCGGTCGGCCTTTGGGGCGATCGGCCACGGCTTGAATTCTGGGACAGGCCAACCGGTTCCTGCCGGCAAGGGAGGACGGGTTTGGCCGAGACGGCCGCCTCGAAACGAGGCGGTTCGTGGACGCCGGATCGGTCCCGACGCCGCGGATGAGGCGGCAGGAGCCAAGGCGAAGTTGCCGATGAACCGGTCCCGGCTCATCCGGCAGTTTTGTGGAGACCAACGTGGACCGTAATCAAAAGTCAGAGTTGGTCGCCGAGTTGCACGGTTATTTCGAGGAAGCCGAGCTTGTCGTCGTCACCCATAACAAGGGGTTGACGGTGGCGGAAAGCACGGTTCTCCGCGAGAAGGTTCGTGCCGCTGGCGCCAGCTTCAAGGTGACGAAGAACCGGCTCACGCGTCTTGCCCTGGCGGGTACGAAGTTCGAGCCCCTGAGCCACATTTTCACTGGTCCGACGGCGATTGCCTATTCGACGGATCCGGTGGCTGCGGCCAAGGCGGTTGTGGATTTCGCCAAGACCAACGAGAAGCTCGTCATCCTTGGTGCCGGTTTCGGCAGCAACGTGCTGGATGTGGAGGGCGTCAAGGCGCTCGCTACCCTGCCGTCGCTCGACGAACTGCGCGCCAGGCTGGTGGGGATGCTTCAGACGCCCGCCACTCGCATTGCTTCCGTGCTCCAAGCTCCGGGCGGCCAAGTCGCCCGCGTGCTCAGCGCCTATGCGAAAAAGGACGAGGCTGCGTAAAGCCCCTGGAAAAATCCCGAATCAAGCTTATTTTGGAGAGTTAAGAAAATGGCCGATCTTGCCAAACTGGTTGATGAACTGTCCGCTCTGACCGTC
The DNA here is from genome assembly GCA_034926235.1 of Rhodospirillaceae bacterium. Lineage (GTDB taxonomy): Bacteria > Pseudomonadota > Alphaproteobacteria > Rhodospirillales > Magnetospirillaceae > JAYFRE01. The sequence goes on along the minus strand of JAYFRE010000109.1, from coordinate 6,331 downwards.
ATTGAGGCGGCCGAGCTGTCGAAGATGCTCGAAGAGAAGTGGGGCGTTTCCGCCGCCGCGCCGGTGGCCGTTGCCGCCGCGCCGGGCGCTGCCGCTGCTGCTCCCGCCGAGGAAAAGACCGAATTCGACGTGATCCTGGTCGAAGCGGGCGACAAGAAGATCAATGTGATCAAGGAAGTGCGCGCAATCACCGGCCTGGGCCTGAAGGAAGCCAAGGACCTGGTCGAAGGCGCGCCGAAGCCGGTCAAGGAAGGCGTCAATAAGGACGACGCTGCCAAGTTCAAGAAGGTTCTCGAAGAGGCTGGTGCCAAGGTCGAGGTCAAGTAACAACGCCTTGTGCGTTGTCCGTGCCAAGGTCGGGAGGCGAAGAATTTCGCGTCCCGGCCTTGTGGCGCTGGAAGCCCTTGGCGTCGGATGCCGCAGGGCGATTCGTTAAGGAATTTCGTTCAAGATCATTCTTTATTGCCGGCGTTTTTTTTACAGCCGGCGGTATGTCCGAAGACGGTCGGGACCCAGGTTTTAAGATTGGAACCCGAATGTCGACCGAGAGATGAGCGCAAGCTTAACCGACGAGTGCACGAGGAGCGGCAATGGTCAAATCCTATACGGGACGCAGGCGGGTACGGAAGAATTTCGGCCGTATTCCTTCGGTCGCGCCCATGCCCAATCTGATCGAGGTTCAGAAGAGTTCCTACGATCATTTCCTGCAGATGGACACCATTCCCGAGCAGCGCGCCAATGTTGGCCTGCAGGAAGTGCTGAAATCGGTTTTCCCGATCAAGGACTTCTCCGAGCGGGGCACGCTCGAATTCGTCAAATACGAGCTTGAGACGCCGAAATACGATGTCGAGGAATGCCAGCAGCGCGGCATGACGTTCGCGGCCCCCTTGAAGGTGACCTTGCGCCTGGTGGTGTGGGACATCGACGAGGAAACGGGCTCGCGCTCGATTCGCGACATCAAGGAACAGGACGTCTATATGGGCGACATGCCCTTGATGACGGCCAACGGCACCTTCGTCATCAACGGCACCGAGCGCGTCATCGTCAGCCAGATGCACCGCAGCCCGGGCGTGTTCTTTGACCATGACAAGGGCAAGACCCATTCGTCGGGCAAGTTCCTGTTCGCCGCCCGCGTCATTCCCTATCGCGGCTCCTGGCTGGACTTCGAGTTCGACGCCAAGGATCTCGTCTATGTGCGCATCGATCGCCGCCGCAAGCTGCCGGTTACGACGCTGCTCTATGCGCTCGATTCGGCGAAGACCGAGGCTTTGCGCGCCGAGAACGGCGACAAGCCTTTGGACCATGCGCTGGTCAGTGGTATGTCGTCCGAGGAAATCCTCAATTATTTCTATGACACGGTGCTTTATACCCGTGGTCCTTCCGGCTGGAAGACCGTCTTCGACGCCGAGCGTCTGAAGGGCGTCAAGCTCACCTATGACCTGATCGACGCCGAGAGCGGCCAGGTGGTGGCGACGGCCGGCACCAAGATGACCCCGCGCACGGCCAAGAAGCTGCGCGAGGGCGGGCTGACCGAGATTCTGGTCACGCAGGCGGATCTGCTGGGCTCCTACATCGCCCAGGACCTCGTCAATGAAGAAACCGGCGAGATTTATATCGAGGCCGGCGACGAGTTGGACGCCACCCGTCTGACCGAGCTGGAAAATGCGGGGATCGGCGAATTGCCGGTGCTGGCGATCGACCATATCAATGTCGGTCCCTATCTGCGCAACACCCTGGCCGCGGACAAGAATACCTGCCGCGAGGAAGCGCTGATCGACATCTACCGGGTCATGCGCCCGGGCGAACCGCCGACCCTGGAAACGGCCGAAGCGCTGTTCCATGGCCTGTTCTTCGATTCCGAACGCTACGATCTGTCCGCCGTCGGCCGGGTGAAGATGAATTCCCGCCTTGGGTTCACCGACGTTCCCGACACGGTGCGCACGCTCCGGAAGCACGACATTCTGGGTGTCATCAAGGTCCTGGCCGAACTGAAGGACGGGCGGGGCGAAATCGACGACATCGACCATCTGGGCAACCGTCGCGTCCGTTCCGTGGGCGAACTGATGGAGAACCAGTATCGTCTGGGGCTTTTGCGCATGGAGCGGGCAATCCGCGAGCGCATGTCCTCGGTCGATATCGATTCGGTCATGCCGCATGATCTGATCAACGCCAAGCCGGCAGCGGCGGCGGTGCGCGAGTTCTTCGGTTCCTCGCAGCTTTCGCAGTTCATGGACCAGACCAACCCCTTGTCCGAGATCACGCATAAGCGTCGTCTTTCGGCCCTGGGGCCGGGCGGTCTGACCCGCGAGCGCGCCGGTTTCGAGGTGCGCGACGTGCACCCGACCCATTACGGCCGCATCTGCCCGATTGAAACGCCGGAAGGTCCGAATATCGGTCTGATCAACTCGCTGGCCACCTATGCCCGCGTCAATCAGTATGGCTTTATCGAAAGCCCCTATCGCCGCGTCGTCGATGGCCGCGTCACCGACGAGGTGGTCTATATGTCGGCGATGGAGGAAGGGCGCTACACCGTCGCCCAGGCCAACGCGCCGCTGAATTCGGACAATTCCTTCACCGAGGATCTGGTCAGCTGCCGTCAGGCCAGCGATTTCGTCCTGGTGCCGCCCTCCGAGATCAATTTCATCGACGTCTCGCCCAAGCAGCTTGTCTCGGTCGCGGCGGCGTTGATTCCGTTCCTGGAAAACGATGACGCCAACCGCGCCTTGATGGGCTCGAACATGCAGCGTCAGGCGGTGCCGCTTCTGAAGGCCGAAGCGCCGCTGGTCGGCACCGGCATGGAGCAGGCGGTCGCCCGCGATTCGGGCGCGGCCATTGCCGCGCGCCGTCCGGGCGTGGTCGATCAGGTTGACGCGACCCGCATCGTGGTGCGTGCGACCGAAGAGACCCAGGCCTCGGCTTCGGGCGTCGATATCTACAATCTGCTGAAGTTCCAGCGGTCCAACCAGAACACCTGCATCACGCAGCGTCCTCTGGTGAAGGTCGGCGACTATGTGCAGAAGGGCGACATCATCGCCGACGGTCCGTCGACCCAGATGGGCGAGCTGGCCCTGGGGCGCAATGTGCTGGTCGCCTTCATGCCCTGGAACGGCTACAACTTCGAAGATTCGATCCTGATCTCCGAGCGTATCGTGCGCGATGACGTCTACACCTCGATCCATATCGAGGAGTTCGAGGTCATGGCCCGCGACACCAAGCTGGGCCAGGAAGAAATCACCCGCGACATCCCCAATGTCGGCGAAGAGGCGCTCAAGAATCTCGACGAGGCCGGCATCGTCTATATCGGGGCCGAGGTCAAGCCGGGCGACATTCTGGTCGGCAAGGTGACGCCGAAGGGCGAATCGCCGATGACGCCGGAAGAGAAGCTCTTGCGCGCCATCTTCGGCGAAAAAGCGTCGGACGTGCGCGATACCAGCCTGCGGCTGCCGCCGGGTGTGGCGGGAACGATCGTCGAGGTGCGGGTGTTCTCGCGCCGCGGCGTCGAAAAGGACGAGCGCGCTCTGGCCATCGAACGGTCCGAGATCGAGCGTCTGGCCAAGGACCGCAGCGACGAGCGGGTGATTCTGGAACGGTCCTTCTTCGGCCGTCTGAAGGGTCTGCTGCTGGGACGGATTCTGGTCAACGGACCGAAGGGCCTGAAGCCCGGCAGCGCCGTCACCGAGGAACAGCTGGCCACGTTGCATCCCAGCCAGTGGCGGGGCATCGCGGTTGATGACGATGCGACCATGACCGACATCGAAGCCTTGAAGAAGTCCTTCGATGACGGCGTCGATCGGTTGCAGAAGCGTTTCGAGGACAAGGTCGAGAAGCTGCAGCGGGGCGACGAACTGCCGCCCGGCGTGATGAAGATGGTCAAGGTGTTCGTCGCGGTGAAGCGCAAGCTGCAATCGGGCGACAAGATGGCCGGCCGTCACGGCAACAAGGGCGTGATCTCGCGCATCATGCCGGACGAGGACATGCCTTATCTGGAGAACGGCCAGCCGGTCGATATCGTCCTGAACCCCCTGGGTGTGCCGTCGCGCATGAATGTGGGGCAGATTCTGGAAACCCATCTGGGTTGGGCGTCGGCCAATCTTGGCCGCCAGATCGGCGATCTTTTGGAAAGCTACCAGCGTCAGCAGGCGACCGAGCAGGATCTGCGCGCGAAGCTCAAGGACGTCTATGCCAAATGCTATGAAGAGCAGGGCATCGCCGAACTTGACGAGAAGCAGATCCTGGAATTGTCCGAGAATCTGGTTCCGGGCGTGCCGATGGCGACGCCGGTGTTCGACGGCGCCCGCGAAAGCGACATCGTCGATATGCTGAACAAGGCCGGTCTCGATACGTCGGGCCAGGTCCGGCTGATCGATGGCCGTACCGGCGAATATTTCGACCGCAAGGTGACGGTGGGATACATCTATATGTTGAAGCTCCATCACTTGGTGGACGACAAGATTCACGCCCGGTCGATCGGACCTTACTCGCTGGTCACCCAGCAGCCTCTGGGCGGTAAGGCGCAGTTCGGCGGTCAGCGCTTCGGCGAAATGGAGGTGTGGGCCCTTCAGGCCTATGGCGCCGCCTATACGCTGCAGGAAATGCTGACGGTGAAGTCGGATGACGTGTCGGGCCGCACCAAGGTCTATGAAGCGATCGTGCGTGGTGACGACACCTTCGAGGCCGGTATTCCTGAGTCCTTCAACGTGCTCGTCAAGGAATTGCGGTCTCTGGGGCTCAATGTCGAGCTGACCCAGCGGTCCTTCTGACACGGTTTTTAAAGACGGCGGAGGCGGACGCGCCTCCGCCCCATTTTTCCCAAAGCGGGAGAGAGATTTCATGAATGAACTGATGAAGATCTTCGGTCAGGCCAGCGGCGCCCAGGCCTTTGACCAGATCCAAATCGCGATCGCCAGCCCGGAACGTATCCGGTCTTGGTCTTTCGGCGAGATCAAGAAGCCCGAGACGATCAACTACCGCACGTTCAAGCCCGAACGCGACGGCTTGTTCTGCGCGCGCATCTTTGGCCCGATCAAGGACTATGAATGCTTGTGCGGCAAGTACAAGCGCATGAAATATCGCGGCATCATCTGCGAGAAGTGCGGCGTCGAGGTCACCTTGGCCAAGGTCCGGCGCGAGCGCATGGGCCATATCGAACTGGCCAGCCCGGTTGCGCATATCTGGTTCCTGAAGTCGCTGCCCAGCCGCATCGGTCTTTTGATCGACATGACGCTGAAGGATCTCGAACGCATCCTTTATTTCGAGAACTATGTCGTCACCGAGCCGGGCCTGACGGGTCTCAAGCTGCATGAATTGCTGACCGAGGATCAGTATCAGAACGCGGTCGAGGAATATGGCGAGGACAGCTTCACCGCCGGCATCGGCGCGGAAGCCATCCGCCTGATGCTGCAGGCGATCGATCTGCCCACCGAGTTGGAGCAGCTTAAGGTCGATCTGCGCGAAACCACCTCGGAAGCCAAGCGCAAGAAGCTGGTCAAGCGTCTGAAGCTGGTCGAGGCGTTCATCGAATCGGGATCGCGTCCCGAATGGATGATCCTGGAAGTGATTCCGGTGATTCCGCCGGAACTGCGCCCGCTGGTGCCGCTGGATGGCGGCCGGTTCGCCACCTCGGATCTGAACGATCTCTATCGCCGCGTCATCAACCGCAACAACCGTTTGAAGCGGCTGATCGAACTGCGTGCCCCCGAGATCATCGTGCGCAATGAAAAGCGCATGCTGCAGGAAGCGGTCGACGCCCTGTTCGACAATGGCCGGCGCGGCCGTGCCATCACCGGCGCCAACAAGCGTCCGCTGAAGTCGCTTTCCGACATGCTGAAGGGCAAGCAGGGCCGCTTCCGCCAGAACTTGCTGGGTAAGCGCGTCGATTATTCGGGTCGTTCGGTCATCACCGTCGGACCCGAGCTGAAGCTGCATCAGTGCGGTTTGCCCAAGAAGATGGCGTTGGAGCTGTTCAAGCCCTTCGTCTATTCCAAGCTCGAACTCTATGGTATGGCCACCACCATCAAGGCGGCCAAGCGCATGGTCGAGAAGGAACGGCCCGAGGTCTGGGACATCCTGGAAGAGGTCATCCGCGAGCACCCCGTCTTCCTGAACCGCGCACCGACCCTGCACCGTCTGGGCATTCAGGCTTTCGAGCCCACCCTGATCGAAGGCAAGGCGATCCAGCTGCACCCGTTGGTCTGCACCGCCTTCAATGCCGATTTCGACGGCGACCAAATGGCCGTGCACGTTCCGCTGTCGCTGGAAGCGCAGTTGGAAGCGCGCGTCTTGATGATGTCGACCAACAACATCCTCTCGCCCGCCAACGGCAAGCCGATCA
>JAYFRE010000051.1:0-45827 GCA_034926235.1 Rhodospirillaceae bacterium | reverse complement strand
TCGGGGATCAGCGGATAGCCGCCATCGGTCGCTCGCGGTGGTAGGATCGAAGACGGCGGGAGTCTGGTCAGGGCGCTTTGCAGCCGGGCAGCGGTGGCGGCGCTGAAGCCCGCCTTCCAGGCCAGCGCCATGACGCCCTTGACGCTGCGGGTATCGACGATGCGCAGCAGCATCGTCTCCGATGCGCCGCTTAAACGGCGCAAGCCTTCCTTGACCAGGGCGATATCGCCCTCGGCCAGGGCCGACAGGATGGTTGTCTCGTTCAACAGCCCTTTTCGTTCCAGATCCTGCGCCCGGCTTACGGCCAGGGCGGTCTTGGCCGGGTTTCGATTTTCGGGCGGTATATCCTGGCGGATGCCGGCCAGATCGCGTCCTTCCGCCTCGATCCGCCGATGGACCTCGCGCACGACCTCGCGCCGGGTGGCCTCGTCCAGTTCCGGCCGCTCGGTCAGGGTTTGCAAAAGACTGTCGGCGACGAAACAGGCCAGCCGCATCACCGCGCGGCTGGATAGATTGGGGCGGCGCACCAGAGGACCGTGCCAGATTTCGGTCAGGGCCGCGCGGTCGATCAGCCGGTCCAGCGTTTCTTCGCGGATTTGCGCGCTGTCATTGGCCAGCAACACGGCGATCGCCTGGGTGTCGTCGGAATCGATCACCGCGTCGGCGACATCGGGCAAGAGCGGGCGGCGGCGTGAAATCGCCGACAGGGTCCCGGTGGCGGGATAGCCGCGGATGATGTCCAGGAGGTCTTCGTCCGTCAGGACCGGCGAGGATTCCAGCACTGGCCCGGCCACGACCAGTTCGCTGTCATGCGCTAGGCGGCGGATCACATCGGGCGGAGCGTTGGCCACGTCCTTCAGCGTTTCGGCCAGAATCTGACGTACGCGCGTGATCTGGTCCCGCGCCAGCAGTTCCAGTGTTTCGCGCGTCAGCCGATGCAGGCGGTTGCGTTCGTCGGCGGACAGGTTGGGAGCCAGCCTTGCGATTTTTTGCGCCAGATGGCCGCGTACGTCCGGGTCGGAATCGTGGGCCAGCTTCAGATTGGCATGAGGCGGCGATGCCTGGTTGCCGGCGATTTCGCGCCGGACGTCGGGATCGGGATCAGCGCTCAGATAGTAAAGGATTTCGGGGCGCACATCGGGACGCGCCGCAAGCAGACGCCGGACCTCGGGGTCTTCATCCCCGGCCAGTTCACGGCTGCGCTCATAGCTCAGGGCTTCCTCGGTCTCGCCGGGCAGGGCATTTTCGGTTTCTTTTCGTTTGCCCAGGCGCCGGAACAAAGCCCTCAGGATGCTCACGGACGCCCCCCGGGCGGGGTCGGCGGGGCCAGGCGAAAGGCGCTTTTGCCGTCGCGTTTGGCGGCGTACATCGCTTCGTCGGCGCGGGACAGAAGGTCGGTCAGCAATTCGGGACGGTCGGGATTATGGACGGCGACCCCCATCGACAGGGTCAGGGGATTGTCCTTGTCGCCGGAATAGGGCGCTAGCGCCTTGGCCGCTTCGGAGATGTCGTGGCAGCGCCGGATGGCGATATTTTCCTCGGCGCCTTCCAGCCACACGGCGAATTCGTCCCCGCCCAGCCGCGCGACCAGATCGGAGGGCCGGACATGGTTGAGCAGGATATCGCGCACCGCCAGCAGCGCCTCATCCCCCCGGCGATGACCGAACAGATCGTTGACCATCTTGAAATTGTCGAGATCGAGATAGATCAGCGCCGCCGGCTTGCGGTCGCGTTCCTGGCGGGCGAAACGCCGCGATAGATCCTCGAAAAAGGCGCGGCGGTTGAACAGTTCGGTCAGGCTGTCGGTGCGCGACAAAGCCAGGATGCGTTCGTGATTGGCGATCTGTTCGTTGGCGATGCCGATCTGGTTTGCTACGCCGTCCAGCAGCATACGGTCGTCGTCGCTCCAATCCAGGCCGCTGACGGCGCGCCATACCGTGATTGCGCCATTGACCGATTTGCGGTAGCGCGACACCCGCCCCAGGACACGGTAGGGGCCTTGAACGGTCTCGAACACGTCGCCCGAGGAAAAAGCGGTCAGCGCCGGCGTGGAATCGCCGACCATGCCGAAAAGAACGGCGCTGTTGAAGTCGTGATTCCGGCAGCGGAAAATCTCGCAGCCGGTAGCGCCAAGCGCACGCGCCGTCGCTTCCGCGGCGGCTTGCAGCATGTCGTTGGGATCGACGACATCGCGCACCGTGCGCATGATGTAGGTCAGCAGCCTTTCGCGGTTGTTGGCGCGGGCCAGGGCCGCGTCGCGCTCCCGTTCGCGGGTGATGTCGCGGCAGATGCCGCGCGCGCCCTGACGGTTACCCAGCGCGTCGAACAGCGGCGCGGACGAGGTCGAAAGGCAGGCCAGATCGCCGTCGCTGCGCCGGATCCAGACTTCGGCGTCTTCGATCGGGTGGTCGGCGACAAAGGGCAGCACCCCGTCGGAACCGGGCTGTTCGACGACCAGATCGGCAGCGGGTTTGCCCACCAGCCGTTCCGGCGGATGGCCCAAAGCGCCGCGCGGAGAAACGAAGATGAAGATGCCGTCGGCGTCCACTTCCCAGGTGAAATCGCTCGAAATCTCGACCAGATCTTTGTAGCGCTGGCGCGAACCCAGCAGGGCCGAGCGCAGATTGCTTTCAAGCGTGACGTCGCGCGCCAGGATCAGGCAGCCGCCATGGATCAGGGGCATGACGTTCATCTCGTAGAGCATGTCGCCCGATTCGCCGGGGATGACGACCACTTCGACCTGGGAACGGCCCGATAATCGCGAGCGCTGCAAGGCCGCCACAACACCGGGTACGCTGCCGATATCGACGGACCGGTTCAGATTTTCGGCCAACTGGTTGTGGCAGACGACCGCACCATCCGCTTTTTTTTCAAAAACGGGGACGGGAAAGCTTTCAAGGGACGATTTGGCCAGGGTCGGCCCTGCCGTCTTCTGCTTTCTGTCGAACCCCAATACGTCCACCAGCGTCCTGACCACGATCCTACCTGTTGTTACGCTCGCACGGCGTATGCTTTCGGGCATTTGGCGCCTCTGGGCCCCCAACCAGACATTAGAGGCGGTATATAACGAGAATAGCTCTGCTGTTCTCTTTGACCTACGGAATTCTGTAGGGTCCCACAAAGGAAGCCGGGGTTTTGCCCGGTATCGAAAGGCGGCTCTCCTTACGGATGCGCCGCTTCCGCTCTTGCGCCGGAGCAGGGCTTGGGCTTATCTCATGGGGAGATGACCCAGCCTTTTATCCCAGCCTCCCGCCCTTCCGCCGCTTTGCCGGGCGGAATCGATTCCTGGATTTTCGACCTCGACAACACCCTTTATCCGGCGTCGTCCAGCCTGTTCCCGCAGATCGATTTCAAGATGCGCGCCTATATCGCGCGTCTTTTGGATTTGTCTCTAGATGATGCGTTCCGGTTGCAAAAACAATATTACCGCGATTACGGCACCACCCTGCGCGGGCTGATGGCCGTCCATGGCGTGCTGCCGGAAGCGTTCCTGGATTACGTCCATGATATCGACCATTCGGTGCTGGAGCCGGCCCCTCGTCTGGCCGCCGCGTTGAAGGCGCTGCCGGGACGGCGCATCATCTATACCAACGGTAGTGAAAAACATGCGCTGGCGGTCTTGGACCGGCTGGGGCTGGAGGGGTGTTTCGAGGCGATCTTCGACATCGCCGCCGCCGGTTATCTGCCCAAGCCGGAACGGTCGAGCTATGACGCGCTGATCGCGCGGCACCGCATCGACCCGGTGCGCGCGGTCCTGGTCGAGGATATCGCCCGCAATCTGGCGCCTGCCGCCGAGATCGGCATGACCACCGTTCTGGTGCGCGATCCGGGCGCGCCGTCCTGGGGTGTGGGGCCCGATGGCGATCTGTCTTTTATCGATCACGTCACCGAGGATCTGGCCGGCTGGCTCAAGGCCGCCGCGCTTTCTTGACAGCCGCTTTGAAGCCGTTAAGGTGCCGGGGGCGTCCGCGCCGATCCTGGCTGCGGCGCCTTCACCATTTCCTGACGATCCAATGGACGGAAAGACCGAATCTCATGTCGCTGAATGACCGTACTATCGCTCTGATCGAGGCCGCCTGGGAAGACCGCGCTTCGATTTCCACCGCCACGACCGGCGATATCCGCGCCGCCGTGGACGCCACCCTGGCCGCGCTTGATGCGGGCGAGATCCGCGTCGCCGAGAAAATCGGCAGCGGCTGGACCGTCCATCAGTGGGTGAAAAAGGCGATTCTGCTGTCCTTCCGCCTGAACGGCAACGCGGTGATGGACGGCGTCGGCGGCGCACCCAGCTATGACAAGGTGCCGCTCAAATTCCAGGGCTGGGACGACGCGCGTTTCCAGGCGGGCGGTTTCCGCGTGCTGCCGGGCGCGGTGGTGCGTTATTCGGCCTTTATTTCCAAAGGCGCGGTGCTGATGCCGTCCTTCGTCAATCTGGGGGCGCGTGTCGGCGAGGACACCATGATCGACACCTGGGCCACGGTCGGTTCCTGCGCCCAGATCGGGCGCGGCGTGCATATCTCGGGCGGCGCGGGCATCGGCGGGGTGTTGGAGCCGTTGCAGGCCGGACCGGTGATCATCGAAGATCATTGCTTCATCGGCGCGCGCGCCGAGGTGGCCGAGGGCGTCATCGTCGAGGAGGGCGCTGTGCTGTCGATGGGCGTTTATCTCGGCGCGTCGACCAAGATCGTCGACCGCGCCACCGGCGAGGTGTTCACCGGCCGCGTGCCCGCTTATTCGGTGGTGGTGTCCGGCTCGATGCCCGGCAAGCCGCTGCCCGACGGCACGCCCGGTCCCAGCCTCTATTGCGGCGTGATCGTGAAAAGGGTGGACGCCAAGACCCGCTCGAAGGTTTCGATCAACGATCTGTTGCGGGATTGAGATGACGATCGATCCCCGCGATCCCCTGGCCCTGGCCCAGGGGCTGATCCGTTGCGCCAGTGTGACGCCCGAGGATGGCGGTGCGATCGGTTACCTGGAATCGGTCTTGGCCGGTCTGGGGTTCACCTGCCATCGCCTGGCCTTTGGCGAGGATATGGGGCGTCCCCGGATCGAAAATCTCTACGCCCGCATCGGTACAGACGGCCCGCATCTCTGCTTTGCCGGCCACACCGACGTCGTGCCGGTGGGGACGGGCTGGAGTGTCGATCCTTTTGCCGCTCTGGTCCGAGACGGGCAATTGTTTGGCCGGGGGGCCGCCGACATGAAGGGGGGCGTGGCCTGCTTCACCGCAGCCGTCGCCCGCCATCTGGCCAAAGCTCCGCTCAAAGGTTCGATCAGCTTTCTGATCACCGGCGACGAGGAAGCCCGCGCGCTGGATGGCACGGTGCGGGTGTTAGATTGGATGGAGACGGCGGGCGAGCGTCCCGATTGGTGTCTGGTGGGCGAGCCTACCAACCCGGAACGGATCGGCGAGGTGGTCAAAATCGGCCGGCGCGGCAGCCTGAACGGGCGTTTGCTGGTCCAGGGCGTGCAGGGGCATGCGGCCTATCCGCAATTGGCGGATAATCCGATCCCCCATCTTCTGAAACTGCTGGCCGCAATCACGGCCGAGCCGCTGGACCAGGGGTCTGAGCATTTCCAGCCTTCGGTCCTGACCATCACCACCATCGATGTCGGCAACAAGGCCACCAACGTCATTCCGGGCGAGGCGCGGGCCGGGTTCAATATCCGCTTCAACGACCGCCATTCCGGCCGTTCGCTGGAAGCGGATCTGCGCCGCCGCCTGGACGCGGTCGGAACACCTTATGCGCTGGAAATCGAGGTTTCGGGGGAAAGCTTCATCACCCAGACCGGCCCCTTTACCGAGGCCGTTTCCCACGCGATCAAGGCCGAAACCGGGCTGACGCCCGATCTCAACACCACCGGCGGCACTTCGGACGCCCGCTTCATCCAAAGGCTGTGTCCGGTGGTCGAATTCGGCATGGTGGGCAAGACCAGCCACAAGGCGGACGAGCATGTCGCCGTTGCCGACCTGGAAACGCTGACGAGGATTTATGAACGTCTGCTCGGGGATGGCCCGGGCCGGGTATGCTAACCTTACGCGAACTGATCGCCGCTAAAATCGGGGTCGGATTGCTGATCCGCCTCGATGAACGCGGATTCGATTATTTCGACGCCAGCCCGGCGGGGTTCTGGCGGTCCTTCTGGGCCGCCGTCCTGCTGTTCCCGTTCTGGGCCTTTCTGATGTTTTCTCAGCCCGTCGGGCTGTCCGATCATCCGCTGCGCTTCGTGACCGCACAGATCCTGGGTTATGGCATCGGCTGGCTGGCTTATGCCTATCTGGCTCTGGGCGTCGTCGGGTTCCTGGGCCATGCCGGGCGCTATCTGCGCTATATCGTCGCCTATAACTGGTTCCAGCTCGTGCAGGGATTGTTGTGGATGCCGGCGGTGCTGTTGGGGCGCAGCGGCTTACTGCCGCCGGGGGCGGCGGCGTGGCTGTGGCTGGTCTGCTATGGCGTGCTGATGTTCTATGGCTGGTTCATCGCCCGGCGCGGTCTTGGTTTTTCAGCCGGGAACGCCGCTTTGCTGGTGATGATCGATTTCTTCCTTGGCGTGCTGGTCAGCAACGTCGCCAACAGCATTGCCCTCGCCGGCGGCTGAATAGCCGACGCGGATCAGGCACAGCCCATGCGGCGGCGCGGTCGGCCCGCCGGCGGCGCGGCGCTTGGCCTCTAGCGCGCGGGCGATGTTGTCGGGGGTCCAACGGCCATTGCCGACCAGGATCAGACTGCCGACCATGTTGCGCACCTGATGATGCAGGAAGGATCGCGCCCCGGCCCAGACCAGCACCTCGTCCCCCCGGCGTTCGACACTCAGATAATCCAGCGTCTTGATCGGCGAGGATGCCTGGCATTCCGAAGCGCGGAAGGTCGAAAAATCGTGATGCCCGACCAGACGGCGCGCCCCTTCGGCCATCTGGTCCACATCCAGCGGCCGGGCCAGCCACCAGACGGCGGCGCGGGTTAAGGTCGGCGGCGCGCGGCGATTGGCGATGCGGTAAAGATAGTGGCGCGAGGTGGCTGAGAACCGGGCGTGGAAGCCATCCGGCGCGATCTCGGCTTCGCGCACCGCAACCGGGGTGCCCTGTCCGGCTTCCTCGGCCTGGACGCGCAGCCAGTAATTCAGCCCGTCGCGCACCCGTTCGGGGTCCATCGGTTTTTCGATGTCGGCATGGGCGACCTGTCCGGTGGCGTGCACGCCGGCATCGGTGCGCCCGGCGGCGGCCAGCGTCACCGTTTCGCCGCAAAGACGCAAGATAGCCGCTTCCAGCAATCCCTGGACCGAGGGACCGTTATCCTGGCGCTGCCAGCCGACCAGGCCGGTGCCATCATATTCGACGGTTAGTTTGTAGCGGGGCACAGCTTTGTGCCTTGGGTCAGGGGGAAGCCGCGCAGGAAGGACTCTGTGTCGAGCGGGCCCTTGCCCGCGCGCTGGACGCGCACCAGCCGCAGCGCCGTGCCCTGGCCGCAGGCGATCAGCAGCCGGTCGTCCAACAGGGTTCCGGGCGGGGCGCGGTCATTGCCTTTTTCCCCGGCCGAGGCGGCCAGGACCTTGAACCGTTCGCCGCCATGCTCGAACCAGGCCGCCGGCCAGCGGTAATAGGCGCGCACGGCGCGTTCCAGTTCCGCCGCCGGCAGGGTCCAGTCCAACCGTCCCTCGTCCTTGGACAGTTTGGCGGCATAGGTGACGCCGTCGCCGGGCTGGGGGCGGGCGGCGCTGCGTCCGGCCTCGATATCGGCCAGGCTTTCGACGATCATCGCGGCTCCCAGCGCCGCCAGCGCGTCATGCAGGCTTTCGCCGGTGGTGGCGGAATCGATGGTGTGTTCGCGCATGGCCAGCACCGGGCCGGTATCCAACCCCTTGTCCATTTGCATGATCGAGACGCCGGTCACGGCATCGCCGGCCAGGATGGCGCGTTGGATCGGGGCCGCGCCGCGCCAGCGCGGCAGCAGCGAGGCATGGACATTGACGCAGCCCTGCTTTGGCGCGTCCAAAATGGGCTGGGGCAAGATCAGGCCATAGGCGGCGACCACCGCCACATCCAGGGCCAGGGCGGCAAAGGCCGCCTGTTCGCCGGGATCGCGCAAGGTCAGCGGCGTGCGCACGGGCAGATCGCGCGACAGGGCAAAGGCATGGACCGGCGAGGGCTGTTCCTTGTGTCCGCGCCCGGCGCGGCGGGGCGGCTGGCTGTAGACGGCGGCGATCTCGTGGCCGGCATCGATCAGCGCGGCAAGGATGGGGACCGAGAAATCGGGCGTCCCCATAAAGGCCAGACGCAGGCTCACGACGCCGCGCCGACCGGGGCTTTGCGCGCTTTCAACAGCTTGCGCAGGATCATGTTGCGCTTCAGGTTCGACAGATGGTCGATGAACAGAATACCGTCCAGATGATCCATTTCATGCTGGACCACGGTCGCCAGCAGCCCGTCGGTTTCCAATTCGCGGATTTCGTTCTGCCGGTCCAGATAGCGTACGCGGACGGCCGCCGGACGGGTGACGTCGGCGTAATGGGACGGCACCGACAGGCAGCCTTCCTCATAGACCGAATCCTCGTCGGATACCCACAGGATTTCCGGATTGGCCATGTAGAGCGGCGTACGTGCCTCGTTGGTTTCCCCGCGCGAGATGTCGATGACCAGAACTCGCTTCGACACACCCACCTGAGGGGCGGCAAGGCCGATGCCGGGGGCGGCGTACATGGTTTCCAGCATGTCGTCCATCAGCCGCCTCACAGCGTCATCGACCGCGGCAACCGGTTTGGCGACTTGTTTCAGCACCGGGTCCGGGGCGACAAAGATGGGAAGCAGGGCCATGGATATCGTTCCGTTCACGAGAATTCTAAAAGGTTCAGATATGCCCCGAAGGCGAGATCGTCAAGATGGGGCAAGAAATCAGGACAAAGCGCGCCGCGCGCGCAAGGCGGCTTCGATGGTGCCGTCGTCCAGGAAATCCAATTCTCCGCCCATCGGCACGCCATGGGCCAGGGCGGAGACCAGCACCGTATGCCCGGCCAGTCTTTCGGCGATGTAATGGGCGGTGCTCTGCCCGTCCACCGTCGCCCCGGTGGCCAGGATCACCTCGCGCACGCGGCCATCGCCGGCGCGCGCCAGCAGCTTGTCGATGCCCAGATCCTCCGGCCCGACCCCGTCCAGGGCCGACAGGATTCCACCCAGGACGTGATAGCGGCCCTTGAATAATCCGGCGCGTTCCATCGCCCACAATCCGGCGACATCCTCGACCACGCATAAAAGCCCGTCGTCGCGGGTCTGATCGGCGCAGATGGCGCAAGGATCGTCATGACCGTAATTGCCGCAGACCGAGCATTGCCGGACATTCTCCGCCGCGTCGATCAGGGCGTCGGCCAGCGGGATCAGGCGCGTTTCGCGGCGTTTCAGCAGGGAAAGAACGATACGCCGCGCCGAACGCGGCCCCAGGCCGGGCAGCCGCGCGAAAACGGCGATCAGGCGATCGATCTCGTCACCGGCCATGGGAACGCAGCTTTCCTTCAGAAAGGCAGCTTCAGCCCGGCGGGCAGGTTCAACCCCCCGGTCAGTTTCTGCATTTCCGCCTGAGCCAGGGCTTCGGCCTTGGATTTGGCGTCATTGACGGCGGCGACGATCAGATCTTCCAGCATCTCGACATCGTCGGGCGCAAGCAGCGTCGGGTCGATCGTGATCTTGCGCAGATCGCCCTTGCCGTTGACCACGGCCTGTACCATGCCGCCGCCCGACGCGCCGCTGGTCTCGATGTCGGCCAGCTTGGCCTGCATCTCGGCCATTTTGGTCTGCATCATCTGGGCCTGCTTCATGAGATTGCCGAGATTCTTCATTCGTCCTCGTCTCCGTTGGATGGTTCTGTATCGGTTTCGTCCGCAGCCCCGTCCTCGGGCGCGGACAGGTCGCGGACGGCTTCGATGGTCGCGTCCGGAAAGGCGTTCAGCACCGCCTGGACCAAGGGATGGCGCGCGGCGTCGCGGCGGCGTTCGATTTCCTGCTCCAACGCCTGGACGCGCAAGGTCGCCTCGCCCGGTTCGCGCGACAAGGACACCATCCAGCGCATGCCGGTCCATTCGGCCAAGAGCCGTGACAGGCGCTGGGCCAGATCGGACGGGGCAGAGGATTCGGGCCGGATTTCCAGCCGGCCGGGGCTGTAATGGACCAGATGCACGGAACTGCGCAATTCGGCCGCCAGCCGGGTCTCGCCGCGTTCGCCGATCATGGCCACCAGGGCGTCGAAGCTGCCCGGGACCGCGGTTTCAGGCTGCTGCGCTGCCTTGGGCGTCTCAATCGGCTGGGCTCCTGCCATCGATTCGGCAGGAGCGGCCTGCTGCGACGGGATCAGACGCGCGACCGGAGCCGGGGTCTGGTCTCCGCCGCGCGGCGCGGAAGACGGAGCCCCGCCGCCGCCGCTGTTTCGCGCACCGGTTCCGGGGTTGGTGCGCAAGGCTTCCAACGCATCGGCAGGACTGGGCAGATCGGCGGCGAAGGCCAGGCGCACCAGCACCATTTCGGCGGCCTGTAGCGGGCGGGGGGCGTTCTGCACCTCCGTCAATCCCTTCAACAGGATTTGCCAGGCCCGCGTCAGGCTGGCCATCGACAGCCCCTCGGCCATGGCGCGTCCGCGCACTCGTTCGGTTTCGGGCTGACCCGCCTTGTCCACCGGCGCGACCTTCAGACGGGTCAGCGCATGGGTCAGTTCCAGCATGTCCGAGATGATGGCGAACGGATCGGCCCCCAGCGCATATTGCTGGTCCACCGAGTCCAGCGCGCCCTTGATGTCGCCCCTCATCACCCGGTCGAACAGATCGAACACGCGCGCCCGGTCGGCCAGTCCCAGCATTGCCTGGACGGCGGCGGTCTCGACTTTGCCCGCGCCATGGGCGATGGCCTGGTCCAAGAGCGACAATCCGTCGCGCACCGACCCATCGGCGGCGCGGCAGATCATCGCCATCGCCTCCGGTTCGATTTCGACCTTTTCCTGTTCCGCGATCCGGAAGAAATGGGCGGAAAGCTCGGCGGCGTCGACGCGGCGCAAATCGAAACGCTGGCAGCGCGACAGCACGGTGATCGGAATTTTGCGGATTTCGGTGGTGGCGAAGACGAATTTCACATGTTCGGGCGGTTCCTCCAGGGTCTTCAACAAGGCGTTGAAGGCCTTTTCGGACAGCATGTGCACTTCGTCGATGATGTAGACTTTGTAGCGGGCCGAGGTGGGACGATAGCGCACGCCCGAGATCACCTCGCGGATATCGTCGATGCCGGTGCGGCTGGCGGCGTCCATTTCCAGCACATCGACATGCCGATCCTCGGCGATGGCGCGGCAATGTTCGCACACCCCGCAAGGGGCGACGGTGGGACCGCCGGTTCCGTCGGGACCGATGCAGTTCAGCGCGCGGGCGATGATGCGGGCGGTGGTGGTTTTGCCGACGCCGCGCACCCCGGTCAACAGGAAGGCGTGGGCCAGACGGCCGCTTTCGATGGCGTTCGACAGCGTCCGCACCAGGGCTTCCTGCCCGATCAGCCCGGAAAAGTCGGTCGGGCGGTATTTACGGGCGAGAACGCGATAGGGCGTGGAGGCTGGGGCGTCTGTCATCCTTGGGGAGAACGGCTTTCCCGTGTTGGTCGTCGTCGGACGATCGCGTGCGATAAGGTGGGAAACTGGACGACGACCCGGACCGAAATCGTTACGGCTGCTTCCTTCCGGACCTGACCGGGTTGGCGACGAGTCCGTCCGCCGCCAGCTTCCCGTTCGGACTATCGAGGCTCGCGCCCGAAAAGGCAAGACCGAAAGCGCGACGGTTCCGCCCTGGTTTAGTCCGCCAGGCTTCGCGCCAGGCCGGTGCGGTAGGGATGGGCCGGATAGACGCCCAGGATGCGCACCTCATGCGAGAAAAAGGCCAGTTCTTCCAACGCCAAACGGACATTGCGGTCGTCGGGATGGCCCTCGATATCGGCGTAGAACTGGGTCGCGGTGAAGGCCCCGCCGATCTGGTAGCTTTCCAGCTTGGTCATGTTGACGCCGTTGGTGGCGAAGCCGCCCATGGCCTTGTACAGCGCCGCCGGAACGTTGCGCACGCGGAAGATGAAGCTGGTGACGCAAGGGCCGTTTTGAACGGCGGGCCGCGTCTCGTCGCGCGACAGCACCAGGAAACGGGTGGTGTTGTGCTTGGCGTCCTCGATCCCGGCGGCCAAGGATTCCAGCCCGTAAATCTCGCCGGCCAGTTCCGAGGCGATGGCCGCCTCGCCGGGAGTCTTCTTGCGCGCCAGGGCGGCGGCCGATCCGGCGGTGTCGGCGGCGACGATCGGGGTGATGTGGTGGGCGCGCAGGAAATTCCGGCATTGACCCAGCGCATGGACATGGCTGCGCACGATTTTGACGTCTTCGATCTTGGTGCCCGGCACCGCCAGCAGATGATGGCTTACGCGCAGGAAATGCTCGCCGATGATGAACAGACGCGACGCCGGCATCAGATTGTGGATGTCGGCGACGCGGCCGGCCAGCGAGTTTTCGACCGGGATCATCGCCAGCTTGGCGCGGCCTTCATTGACGGCGGCGAACACATCCTCGAACGCGGCGCAGGGCAGGGGAGTCATGTCGGGAAAAACCTGGCGGCAGGCCAGATTGGAATAGGCTCCGGGTTCGCCCTGGAAGGCGATGGCGGTCGCGGGATCGGTCGGGGTGTTCATTGTCGGAAAATTCCTATGGAAACGAAGCGCCGGGCGGAAAGAATCCGCCTCTTTCCGGGCGCGCCACCATATAACCCTAAGCGCCGGATCACAAGGCGAGGGTGGAAATCGAAAGCCGGGACGCGCACACTTGCGCGCTTCGTCCGATCCACTGAGCTTGAGTGAGTTATGACTGAAATTTCCCAAACGCCGTCTTGTCCCGAACCGTTCCGTGCGCTGGCCGAAGAACTGGCCGCTGCCGCCGCCGAAATCGTGCGGCGCTATTTCCGCCATCCCATCACGATCGAAGACAAGGACGATTCCAGCCCGGTGACCATCGCCGACCGCGAGGCCGAGGCCGCCATGCGCAAGATTCTGGCGCAAAAGGCTCCTGACCATGGCATCTGGGGCGAGGAAAACGGCGGCGAGCGGCTGGACGCCGAATGGGTGTGGGTCTTAGACCCGATCGACGGCACCAAGGCTTTCATCACCGGCAAACCGTCCTTTGGCACCCTGATAGCACTTTTGCACCGGGGACGTCCGGTGCTGGGGCTGATCGACCAGGCCATTACCGGCGAACGCTGGGTCGGTTTGGCAGGGCAGGTCACCACCTTGAACGGCCAGCCGGTTTCGACCCGCTCCTGCCCGGATCTGTCGCTGGCGGCTTTGTACGCCACCGGGCCGGAAATCTTCCCGCCGGTCGATCGTCCGGCCTGGGAACGCCTGTCCGCTTCGGTCAAGCTGGTGCGCTATGGCGCGGATTGCTACGCTTATGGGCTGCTGGCGTCGGGCTTCGTCGATCTGGTGGTCGAATCGACGCTGAAGCCCCATGATTATCTGGCCATGGTGGCGGTGATCGAAGGTGCCGGCGGGATCATCACCGATTGGGACGGACAGCCTTTGAGCCTGAATTCCGATGGTCGCGTCGTCGCCGCCGGCGATGCCGCTCTTCATGCCCAGGCCCGCGAACTGCTTCATTCCGAACGTAGCGGGGGTTGACAGGGTCGGGCGGACAACGCTTTCCTCGGGACGGATTCCAAAGGGCCGGTTTCGTTTCGGTCGTGATGTGAAGGGACGACCCAATGATGCGCTTCCTTATTCCCGTTCTGGTGCTGCTGTTGTCCTGGACGGCGCCGTCGATGGCCGAGCCCGTGGGCGGCATCGCCATGCATGGGGCGGTCAAATATCCGGACGGGTTCGCGCATTTCGACTATGTCAACCCGGACGCGCCCAAGGGCGGCGAGGTGCGTCGCCATGCCTTGGGCGGGTTCGACAATCTCAACCCCTTTATCGTCAAAGGCCAGCCCGCCGGCCCTGGCCTGATTCCGTTCGAAACGCTGATGAAACCATCAGCCGACGAACCGTTCAGCGAATATGGCCTGATCGCCGAAACCATCGAAACCCCGTCCGACCGGTCCTGGGTCGTTTTCACCTTGCGGCCCGAGGCGCGGTTTCATGACGGCAGTCCGATTCTGGCCGATGATGTCCTGTTTTCCTTCGAGACCTTGAAGACCCAGGGCCATCCTTTCTACCGTGCCTATTATCACAGCGTGGCCAAGGCCGAGAAATTGGGCGACCGCAAGGTGCGCTTTTCCTTCGTTCCCGGCGAAAATCGTGAATTGCCGCTGATTCTGGGGCAGATGCCGGTGCTGTCGAAGGCCTATTGGCAGGATCGCCCCTTTGACCAGACCACCCTGGAGCCGCCGCTGGGCAGCGGTCCCTACCGCATCGAAAAGGTCGAGCCTAACCGCAGCATCACCCTGGCCCGCGTGCCCGATTATTGGGGGCAAAATCTGGCGGTGAACCGGGGGTTGAACAATTTCGATCGGCTGATCTATGACTATTACCGCGATTCGACCGTGGCGCTGGAAGCCTTCAAGGCCGGTCGTTACGATATCCGGTCCGAAAACGAGGCGCGTAAATGGGCCACCGGCTATGATTTTCCGGCGGTGAAGGATGGGCGGGTCAAGAAATCGGCCTTTCCCAACAAGCGCCCGACCGGCATGCAGGGCTATGTCTATAATCTTCGCCGCCCGATCTGGCAGGATGCGCGCGTCCGCCGCGCTTTGGCCTATGCCTTCGATTTCGAATGGACCAACAAGAATCTGTTCCACGGCCAATATACGCGCACGAAGAGCTATTTCTCGAATTCCGACCTGGCATCCTCAGGCCTGCCTTCGGCGGGCGAGTTGAAATTCCTGGAACCGTTGCGGGGAGCGATCCCGGACGAGGTCTTCACCACCGTCTATGACGTCCCCAGGACCGACGGGCCGGACGGGGTGCGCGGCAATCTGCGCATCGCGGCGAAACTGTTGGAAGAGGCGGGCTATGTCATCAAGGACGGGGTGCTGGTCGATGGCGCGACCGGCAAGCCCTTTACCTTCGAGATCCTGCTCGATCAGCCGATCTGGGAGCGGGTCTCATTGCCCTTCGTCAACAATCTGAAACGGCTCGGTATCACCGCCACCGTGCGCACCGTCGATTCGGCGCAGTATGAAGAGCGGATGAAGACCTATGATTACGATATGCTGGTCGCCGTTTGGGGGCAGAGCGAGACGCCCGGCAATGAACAGCGCAGCTATTGGGGCTCGGAAGCCGCCGATCTGCCCGGCGGGCGCAATCTGATCGGGATCAAGGACAAGGCGGTGGACAGTCTGATCGATTCGCTGGTCGCAGCCCCCGATCGCCAAAGCCTGGTCGATCGCACCCGTGCGCTCGACCGCGTGCTGTTGTGGAATCATTACGTCATTCCGCATTGGCATATGATCGTGGACCGCGTGGCCTATTGGGATAAGTTCGGCATGCCGGACACCGTGCCCAGCCAGGGTGTGCAGTTCAATAGCTGGTGGGCCAAGGACGCCGCCGCCCAGCCCGCTCCGCGCAACTGACCGGTCTTATTTTAAGGACTCCTGATGCTCGCTTATGTCATCCGCCGTCTGCTGCTGATTCCGGTGACGCTGCTGGGCATCATGGCGGTCAATTTCCTGTTCGCCCAACTGGCCCCGGGCGGACCGGTCGAACAGATGATGGCGCGTGTCCAGGATCAGACCTCGCTGGCGACGTCGCGCCTGTCGGGCGGCGGCTCTGAAGTGGCCGAGGCGCGGGGCGGCGGCGGGCAGGAAGGTGCCTATCGCGGCGCGCAAGGGTTGGACCCGGCCTATCTCAAGGAACTGGAAACCCAGTTCGGTTTCGACAAGCCGCCCTTGGAACGCTTCGTCAAGATGATGGGCGATTATGCGCGCTTCGATTTCGGCAACAGCTTCTTTCGTGACGAAAGCGTGGTCTCGCTGGTGATCGAAAAGATGCCGGTCTCGATCTCATTGGGCTTGTGGAGCACGCTGATCATCTATCTGGTCTCGATCCCCCTGGGCGTGAGCAAAGCGGTGCGCGACGGCTCGCCCTTCGATGTGGCGACAAGCTGGGCGGTGGTGGTCGGCTATGCCGTGCCGGGCTTTCTGTTCGCCATCCTGCTGGTGGTGCTGTTCGCGGGCGGGACCTATCTGTCGATCTTTCCCTTGCGCGGCCTGACCAGTCCGGGCTGGGAGGATTTCCCCTTCTGGCTCAAGCTGGCCGATTATTTCTGGCACATGGCCCTGCCGATCCTGGCGCTGGTGATCGGCGGCTTTGCCGGGCTGACCATGCTGACCAAGAACAGCTTCCTGGAAGAGATCAACAAGCAATATGTGATTACCGCGCGCGCCAAGGGGTTGAGCGAACGGCGCGTGCTCTATGGCCATGTGTTCCGCAACGCCATGCTGCTGATCATCGCGGGCTTCCCCGCGGTCCTGATCGGCATCTTGTTTACCGGCGCGCTGCTGGTCGAGATCATCTTCTCGCTGGATGGGATCGGGCTCTTGGGCTTCGAGGCGGTCATCAACCGCGATTATCCGGTGATGTTCGGCACGCTCTACGCCTTTGGCCTGATCGGGCTTCTGCTCAATCTGGCCGGCGACATCGCCTATCATCTGGTCGATCCGCGCATCGATTTCGAGGCGAGGGGTTAGCCGATGACGCCGATGACCGCAAGAAGGCTGGATGCCTTTTGCCGCAACCGGCGCGGCTTTTGGTCCTTGTGGATTTTCCTGTTCCTGTTCGGGGCCAGCCTGTGCGCCGAACTGCTTGCCAACGACCGGCCGCTGCTGATCCGCTATGAAGGCCAATTTTATTGGCCGGTGGTCCAAGATTACCCCGAAACCGCATTCGGCGGCGATTTCCAGACCGAAGCCGATTACCGCGATCCCTATCTGATCGAGCGGATCGCCGAAAAGGGCTGGGCGGTCTGGCCGCCGATCCGCTACAGCTACGGCACCGTCAATTACGACACACCCGGTCCGGTGCCGTCGCCGCCGACCAGAGACAATCTTTTAGGCACCGACGACCAGGGCCGCGATGTCGCCGCACGGCTGATCTATGGATTGCGGCTGTCGGTGCTGTTCGGCCTGGCCCTGACCGCGATCAGTTCGGCGATCGGCATCCTGGCCGGTGCGGTGCAGGGCTATTTTGGCGGCGTGACCGACCTTTTGTTCCAGCGTTTCCTGGAAATCTGGGGCGGGCTGCCGCAGCTTTTCATCCTGATCATCGTCGCCTCGATCCTGACGCCCAGCTTCGGCACGCTGCTCTGCATCATGGTGCTGTTTTCCTGGACCGGTCTGGTCGGGTTGATTCGCGCCGAATTCCTGCGCGGACGCAATTTCGACTATGTGCGCGCCGCCCGTGCGCTCGGCGTGCCGGAATGGCGGATCATGATCCGCCACGTCCTGCCCAACGCGATGGTGGCGACGCTGACCTTCCTGCCTTTCATCCTGAACGGCTCCATCGTTTCGCTGACCTCGCTCGATTTCCTCGGGCTGGGCCTGCCGCCGGGGTCGGCCTCGCTCGGCGATCTGTTGCGGCAGGGCAAGGAAAACCTTCAGGCCCCCTGGCTGGGAATTGCCGGTTTCATGGTGCTGGCGCTGATCCTGTCGCTTTTGGTCTTTATCGGTGAAGCGGTGCGCGACGCTCTCGATCCCCGGAAAACGACGCTATGACCGCCCCGCTTCTGTCCGTTTCCGATCTTCATGTCGGTTTCCGCCGGTTGGATGGCGATGCGCCGGCAGTGCGGGGCATCTCTTTCGATCTGGCCCGCGGCGAAACGCTGGCCCTGGTCGGCGAATCAGGGTCGGGTAAATCGGTGACGGCGCTGTCGATTTTGCAGCTTCTGCCCTATCCGCGCGCCTTTCACGAACGAGGCAGCATCCGTTTCGACGGCCAGGAACTGCTGGGCGCGCCCGAGGCCCGCTTGCGCCGGGTCCGGGGCGACCGCATCGCCATGATTTTTCAGGAGCCGATGACCAGTCTCAATCCGCTGCACGGCATCGGCCGTCAGATCGGCGAGACGCTGGAGGTCCATAGGGGGTTGCGCGGGGAAGCCTGCCGCGCGCGGGTGATCGAGCTTTTGCGCCTGGTCGGGTTGGGAAACGCCGAAAAGCGTTTATCCGCCCTGCCGCATGAATTGTCCGGCGGGCAGCGCCAGCGGGTGATGATCGCCATGGCGCTGGCCAACGAGCCCGACATCTTGATCGCCGACGAACCGACCACGGCCTTGGATGTCACCATCCAGGCGCAGATCCTGGCCTTGCTGAAGGATGTGCAGCGCCGGTTCGGCATGGCGTTGCTGCTGATTACCCATGATCTGTCGATCGTCGCCAAGATGGCCGATCGGGTCGCGGTGATGCAGGCGGGGCTGGTGGTCGAAAGCGGTCCTGTAACCAGTGTTTTTTCAGCGCCGCAGCATGCCTATACCAGGAAGCTTTTGGCCGCGACGCCGAAGGGCCGGCCGGCGCAGGCGGCGATGGACGCGCCCGAAGTGCTGTCCTGTCAGGGGTTGAAGGTCTGGTTCCCGGTCAAAGGCGGGGTGTTCAAACGTACCATCGGCCAGATCAAGGCGGTGGACGGCGTCGATCTGTCGATCCGGGAAGGCCAGACGGTGGGAGTGGTCGGCGAATCGGGGTCGGGCAAAACGACGCTGGGGCTGGCGCTGCTGCGGCTGATCAAAAGCGATGGGCCGGTCGCTTTCCTGGGCCGTCCCTTGAACGGGCTGAACGGTGCGGCGCTCAGGTCCTTGCGGCGGGAAATGCAGATCGTGTTCCAGGACCCCTATGGTTCCTTGAGCCCGCGCCTGTCGGTGGGCGAGATCGTCGCCGAAGGGTTGGAGGTGCACGGCTTGGGCGGCAAGGCTGCCGGCCGGCGGCGTCTGGTCGAAGAGGCCCTGGCCGAGGTCGGGCTGGAGCCGGAAACCGTCGATCGCTATCCGCACGAATTCTCGGGCGGGCAGCGTCAGCGCATCGCCATCGCCCGCGCGCTGGTGCTGAAACCCCGCTTCATCGTTCTGGACGAACCGACCAGCGCGCTCGATCTGTCGGTTCAGGCCCAGATCGTCGATCTTTTGCGCGCCCTTCAAGAACGCCGCCGTCTGGCCTATCTGTTCATCAGCCACGATCTGCGCGTCGTCCGGGCTCTGGCCGACCGGCTGGTGGTGATGAAGGATGGCCGGGTTGTGGAAGCGGGTGCGGCCGACACCATCTTCACCAACCCGCAAAGCGCTTATACACGCGCATTGATGGCGGCGGCATTCGACCTGGAAACGCCAAGGGTGTAAAATTCGCCAATAAGAAATATCGTGTAGGTGGAATTGATCCACCACGCGATATTTTGTAATCTGTCTAACTCGATAAGGCGGGTTGTGTGTTTTCATGAAGGTTAAGAAGGCGGACGCGGACCGCATCCAGGCATTGAAGGCGGAACGCGACAAATTCGCATCTTTGGCGTTCTGTTGGGCCGACCTGCTTTTTGAATTGGACGCGGATTTGGTCATCCGTTTCGTCGCCGGCGCGGCGGAAGCGTTCGTCGGGAGCGATCCGGAAAGTCTGATCGGCAAACCCTTTTCAACCATCGTGCTGCCCGAGGATGCGAATCCGGTCGAACAGGCGCTGGCCTCGACACTGAGAACGGGGCGCATCGGCGAAGAACATTTAAGGCTGCACGGGCCCGGCGGGTTTCCCCTGCGGGCGGTGCTGTCGGCCTATTGCCTCAATCCCGTTCGGGGCGACATCTATGTCGGGGTGAAAAAGGCGCTTTTCCTGCCGCCCGAACCGGCGCAGGCAGCGGGTGGAACGGACGACGCCGCCGGTTTCGCCGAGCGGGCGGCGACCGAACTCAAGAAACGTCAGGCCCTTGGCGAGAATACCGAACTCGCGCTGGTATCGATCCCGGAATTCGCCGAACTGAAAAGCCGCCTCAGCGGGCCGGCGCACAGGGAACTCGATTCGTCGGTGGACGCGGTCTTGCGCGCCGGATCGATGGGCGGCAACACCGTCAACAAGATGGGCGAGGGCCGCTTTTCACTGGTCTGCGCCGAAGGGGCCAATCTCGACGATATCGTCGGGCGCATCGAAGGTCTGACGCGGAGCATGGACCCGTCCGGAGAGGGGGCCAAGGTGTTGTCCTCGTCGGCAGCCATCGCCGTCGATGATTCCGTCACCGGCGAGGATTTGGCCAAAAGCCTGCTCTACACCATGAATCATTTCCGCGGCGAGGACGGCGGCGCCGCCAGCATCCGCAGTTTCGCCGACAATATGCCTGTCCTGCTCGATGAAGCGGTGGGCAAGGTCAATGAATTCAAGCAGATGGTGGCCAGGGGCAGTTTTTCCGTGGCCCTGCAGCCGATCGTGCATATCGATACCGGCGATATCCATCATTACGAGGCCTTATGCCGCTTCGACAGCGATGGCGGCGGCTCGCCCTTCAAGACCATCACCTTCGCCGAGGAGGTCGGGCTGATCGATGTTTTCGATCTGGCCATGGCGCGCAAGGTCATCGAATGGCTGAACCGTTTCCCGCGCAATAACAACCGCTACCGCGTCGCGGTCAATGTGTCGGGCTTTTCCATCGGCAAGGCGTCCTATCTGTCGGGATTGCTGGATTTGCTGCGCGACAATCCCTGGACCCAGGGCAAGCTGATGTTCGAGATCACCGAAAGCTCGCGCATGAGCGATCTTGAAAGCGCCAACCGTTTCATCCAGGCCCTGCGCGCCCGGCGCTATTCGGTCTGTCTCGACGATTTCGGCGCGGGCGCGGTGTCGTTCCAATATCTTTCGGTCCTGGACGTCGATGTCGTCAAACTGGACGGATCGGCGATCCGCAATGCCCAGCGCGCGCCCAAGGGGCGGGCCTTTTTGTCGTCCCTGACCGAATTGTGCCGGCGCATGGATGTGCAGACCGTGGCCGAGATGATCGACACCCCGGAAACGCTGGAATTCTGTAGAGATTGCGGCTGCAACTATGTCCAAGGCTATCTGTTCGGCCGTCCGGCGCTGGACCTGAAAGCGTTCGATCCTTTGCCGAACAGCGTTCTTTTCAAGCATCTGACCGGCGCAAGAGGGTAAGCGCCCGGCTCGGGCGCGGCTGATTTCGCACTGCGAAAAACCCCATTTTTTCCGTTGATATCGGAACGGCGAGCGTGGCACTATGGCCGTGAGTTGAGAATGAATATCATTTTCATATGCGGATGCGGGGCACGCGATGCCCTCGTACGCCGTCTTTCTCTCTCTCTATCGCTCAGGGTCAGGGATCATCGTCATGTGCGAAACTTGCGAAACCGTTCCCCCCGGCCGCCGCGCCCGCCGCGCGGGATTGTCGGATATCGATCAGGCGCGGCACTGTGCCATCATCGGCACCTGTCTGTCGTTGCCGGAACTAAGGTCGGTCGCGAACAAATTTGACGGTTATGTTCGTCCAGGTGCCAGCGACTACGATCTTCATTCCACGGTCGTGCATCGGGTGATGCAGGATCGGAAGCTGGCCAAGGTCCTGACCAAGATGCTGGACCGCAAATATGCGATGGTCATCGCGCGCTTCGCCAAGGCCGAACGGGAAGAGGAGATCCTGTCCGCCTGGACCGATTCCTTTGGCCGGGGTGACATCGCCGGCGGGTTGTGGGCGGTATTGTCGCATCCTCACGCCAGCGAGTCCGTGTGCGCCCGTGTCTATGGCGAGGTGCACATGCTGTCGCATCAGGTCAGCGCGGTGGTGCGTTCGGACATCAAGGCGACCCACGCCCTGGAAACGGCAAACCGGGAACTACGTCAGGAGGTCGCGTCTCTGCGCGGCCGTCAGAACGAGGTGTTGAGCGCCCGGGACGCGGAAATCCAGGATTTGCGTTCGAAGCTGGACGCGGAAAGCTTGCGCGCCAACCGTCTTGCCCGCGCCGAGGATGCGGCGGCGGAACTGGACGCGTTGCGCAAGAAAACGGCGGAACTGGAGGCAAGGCTGAAGATCGAGCGCGGCGAGCATGAAGCGCTGGAGGCGCAATGGCGCGTGGCGGAAGCGGCGCGGCGCGAAACCGAACGGCGTATCCAGGCCCTGACCGACGATAATGACAGTTTGAGGCGAGAAATGCGTCTGGCCGAGGCCAGGCTGGCCGGGATGACGCCGGCCCTTACCGACGGTTTGGGCGGGTGTGACGCCTCTTGCCGCGATCTCGATCTGTGCGGCCGCTGTATTCTGGTGGTGGGCGGGCGCAATCAGCATGTCCCGCATCTGCGCCAGATCGTTGAAGCCAGCAACGGAACCTTTGCCCATCACGATGGCGGGCTGGAGGAAAGCCTGGGACTTCTGCCCGGCCTGGTCGGGCGGGCGGATGCGGTGCTGTTCGCGGTGGACAATATCAGCCACGCCGCCCAGGACGAATTGAAGCGCCATTGCCGCCGCCAGGACCGCCTGTTCCTGCCGGTGCGCCGTTCGGGGTTGGGCGCGTATCTGTCGGCGCTGCAAACCCTGGCCGAGCCGGGGGGAGCCGAGGTTCCGCCGGCAAAAGGGCAGGGTGGCGGTCAGTAACGCTCAAAAGACCCCCATGGCGCGATGGCGTCCCTTGGTCGGGGGGCGCGGCGCCGGCCGCCGGGGAGGTATCAGGGGAAGGTGTGATCCGTCCGTTCCGGCCATTCCCTGTCCCCCGGCGATTCGCCGCCCTATCCTGCACCGGTGCTTCGGTTCCCGGATAATTCCCTTTTTCGGCTCATCCTGCGCGCCGCTTTTTCATCTCTGTTTGCATGCACGCCTTTTTCCGCTACAAGAGGAATGGGGGTAGGCCATTTTGTCTATGACGAAAAGCATAGGAGACGTGGCATGTCGATCATGAGTTTTTCCGTTCCCCGGAATATTTTCTACGGGGACGGCGCGTTGGAGAAATTATCGGAATTGCAGGGCCGCAAGGCCGTGCTGGTGACCGGGGGCAGTTCGATGCGGCGTTTCGGTTTTCTGAACCGGGCCGCGGAATTGCTGAAGGCGGGAGGAATGGATTCGATCGTGATCGATGGGGTGGAACCCAACCCGTCGGTCGCTACGGTGCTTAAAGGCGCGAAAGCGATGCAGGCCTTCCAGCCCGATTGGATCGTGGCCATCGGCGGCGGGTCGGCTATCGACGCGGCCAAGGTGATGTGGTGCTTCTACGAGCATCCCTCTTTAAGCTTCGCCGATATCATCGAACCGGGGTCGATGCCCCCCTTGCGGAATAAGGCGCGGTTCGTGGCGATTCCTTCGACCAGCGGCACGGCATCGGAAATCACCGCCTTTTCGGTCATCACCGACACCGACAATCACATCAAATATCCGATCGTCGCCGCCGACATGGTGCCCGATATCGCCATCCTCGATCCGGCCCTGCCGGCCTTGATGCCGCCGTCGGTTACAGCCAATACCGGCATGGATGTGATGGCGCACGCCGTCGAAGCGCTGGCCTCGACCGCCGCCACCTCTTTTACCGATCCTTATGCGCTGGAAGCGATCCGGCTGGTGCTGGACAATCTGGCCGCCGCCTATGCCGAACCGGACGACATGGTTGCGCGCGCCAATATGCATAACGCCTCGGCCCTGGCCGGCATGGCCTTCACCAACGCTTCGCTGGGATTGATCCATTCGCTGGCGCACAAGATCGGCGGCGAGTTCGGCGTCACTCACGGGTTGGCGAACGCGATTTTGCTGCCCTACGTCATCCGCTTCAACCGGCGGGTGACAGACAAATATGCTTGGGCCGAAAAAAGGCTGGGTATCGGGGATTTATCCCGGGCAGTCGAGGATTTGAATGGAAAGCTGGGCATCCCGGCGACGTTCCGGGACTGCGATGAAGTCGATTTCGCCGAAAGCCGTTTCACCGCGGTCTTGGATCGGATGAGCCGCAACGCCCATGCCGATCCCTGCACATTGACCAATCCCGGATCGCCGACGGTGGCGGATGTCCGGGATCTTTACCACGCCGCCTATTACGGCTAAGGCCGAAGGGACGGCTTTCCTTTGCGCGGGGCGGCGGGTTTCGCCGCCCCGCGTGACGGTCTTATCTTCGCGTCAGTCCGGATCGCGCGCGATCAGCGTGCCGGCCCCGTGCGGGGTGAACAATTCCAGCAGCATGGCGTGGGGGATGCGTCCATCCAGGATGACGGCCGCGCCGACGCCGGAATCGACGGCGGCAAGGCAGGTTTCGACCTTGGGGATCATGCCGCCCGAAATGGTGCCGTCGGCGATCAGGTCGCGCGCCTGACGGGCGGTCATTTCCGGGATCAGATTGCCCTGGCGGTCCAGCACCCCGGCGA
This sequence comes from Rhodospirillaceae bacterium, assembly GCA_034926235.1. Classification (GTDB taxonomy): domain Bacteria; phylum Pseudomonadota; class Alphaproteobacteria; order Rhodospirillales; family Magnetospirillaceae; genus JAYFRE01. The sequence goes on along the minus strand of JAYFRE010000051.1, from coordinate 21,542 downwards.
CGTCGGTCAGGAACAAAAGACGCGCAGCGCCGGTGGCGGAGGCGATGGCTCCGGCCGAGGTATCGGCGTTGATGTTGTAGGTCTCGCCCGCCGGGCCGACGCCGATCGGCGCGATCACCGGAATGATGTTGGCGTCGCGCAACGGCTTCAGCACATAAGGATTGATCTCGGCCGGTTCGCCGACCAGCCCCAGATCCAGCACCTGTTCGATGGTCGAACCGGGGTCGCGGTGCGTGCGGCGCAGCTTGCGGGCGCGGATCAGCCCGCCATCCTTGCCCGACAATCCGACCGCCAGCCCGCCGGCCTGATTGATGGCGGTGACGATCGCCTTGTTGATCGATCCGGCCAGGACCATTTCGACGATTTCGACCGTGGCGCGGTCGGTGATGCGCAGCCCGTCGATGAATTCGCTTTTGATCTTAAGCCGTTCCAGCATCGCCCCGATCTGCGGCCCGCCGCCATGGACCACCACCGGATGGATGCCGACCTGACGCAGCAGCACGACGTCGCGGGCGAATAATTGCGCCAGCCCTTCGTCGCCCATGGCATGGCCGCCATATTTGATGACGAAGGTTTGATCACTGTGTTCGCGGAAGAAAGGCAGCGCCTCGGACAAAGTGCGAGCTTTTTCCAGCCAGACATCGTGGTCGTCATGGGGGGGCACGGGATGGGTCATGTCGGGTTCTCCCGGGATGCAGGGATGGCCAGGGCGGCGAGTGCGGCGCGCAACTCGGCGATGCCGTCGCCTGTCGCCGAGCTGGTCGAGATGATGACAGGATGGGACGCCGGCCGGCGCGCGATTTCGGCGGCAACGTCCGCGCGGCGTTCCGCCAGCAAGGTCGGTCCGATCTTGTCGGTCTTGGTCAGGACAAGCTGATAGCTCTGAGCGGCCTTGTCCAGCAAAGCCATGACCTCGCGGTCATTGTCCTTGATGCCGTGGCGGGCGTCGATCAAAAGGCAGGTCCGCTTCAGCACCGGCCGCCCCTTGAGATAGGCGTTGACCAGCCGGGTCCAGCGTTCGACCAATCCCTTGGGCGCTTGGGCGAAGCCGTGGCCGGGCAGATCGACCAGCATCAGCCGTCCGCCCAGATCGAAGAAATTGAGCTGCTGGGTCCGTCCCGGCGTGTTCGAGGTGCGCGCCAGGGCGTTCTGGCCGGTCAGGGCGTTGATCAGACTGGATTTGCCGACATTGGACCGTCCGGCAAAGGCGATTTCGGGCAGGACCGCCGCCGGGATGGCGGCCAGATCGGCCCCGCCCATGACGAAGCGGCAGGACGAGGCGAACAGGCGGCGTCCCGCATCCAGGGCCGCCGTCCGTTCGGCATCGTCCTCGGACAGGCTCACGCCTTGTCCGCTTGCTTCATGATCAGCCATTGCTGCCCGATCGACAGGATGTTGTTCCAGGCCCAATAGATCACCAGACCGGCCGGGAACTGCGCCAGCATGAAGGTGAAGATGAAGGGCAGGAACATGAAGATCTTGGCCTGCATCGGATCGGCCGGCGCAGGGTTCAGCTTCTGCTGCAGCCACATGGTGATGCCCATGAGCACCGGCCAGGCGCCGATCATCAGCATTGCCGGCGGAGCCCAGGGGATCAGGCCGAACAGGTTGAACAAGCTGGTCGGGTCGGGCGCGGACAGATCGTGGATCCAGCCATAGAACGGCGCCTGGCGCATTTCGATGGTCACATAAAGGACCTTGTAGAGCGCGAAGAACACCGGGATCTGGATCAGGATCGGCAGGCAGCCCGACACCGGATTGGCTTTTTCGCGCTTATAAAGGGCCATGACCTCCTGGTTCATGCGCTGCTTGTCGTCGGCATAAAGCTCCTGCAGCCGCTTCACCTCGGGCTGAAGCTTCTTCATCTTGTTCATCGACCGGTAGGATTTGTTGGCGATGGGGAAGAAGGCCAGCTTGACCATCACGGTAAAGATCAGGATGGCGATGCCGAAATTACCGACATGCTGATGGATGAAGCGCAGGCAATAGAAGAAGGGAATGGTCAGGAACCAGAACCAGCCGAAATCGATGGCGCGGTCGAACAGCGGCAGTTTGTACTGGTCGGCATAGGCGTTGAGCAGGCTAAGGACCTTGGCCCCGGCGAAGAGATGGCCCGAGCTTGCGCCGCTCGCACCTGGTGCTACGGTGACGGCCTGGCCCATCCAGTCGGTCTGATAGCGGTCGGTGGCGTTCAGCCGGTACCAGCTCATGCGCAGCGTGACCGCGTCCCCCTGATTGGGGGCCAGCGCGGTCAGCCAGTATTTGTCGGAAAAGCCGACCCAGCCATTATTGCCCTTGGATTCAATGCGGTGGTCGTCTTCGCGCAGGGCCTTGTATTTGACTTCTTGCAGCGTGCCGTCGAAAACCCCGACCGCGCCTTCATGCAGAATGTAGAAGTCGCTGGTGTGCGGGGTGCCGACGCGGGCCATCAGCCCGTAGGGGTACAAGGTCACCGGGGCGGTGCCGTAATTCTCGACCGTCTGCGAAACGGTGAACATATAGTCGGCATCGACCGACAGGGTGCGGATGAAACGCAAGCCCTGGCCGTTGTCCCAGACCAAGCGGACCGGACGTTCCGGCGTCAGGGTGTCATCCTGGGTGTGCCAGACGGTGTCCGGGCCGGGCAGCGCCAAGGTCTTGTCCTCGGACACCCAGCCGAAATCGGCGTAATAGGCGCCGATGCCGTTACCGGGCTTGAGCAGCGACACATAGGGGCTGTCGGGAGCGGTGGTCTCGCGGTAATCGATCAGCAGCAGATCGTCCAGACGCGCGCCTTTCAGCGCGATCGAGCCTTTGAAGCGCGGCGTGTCGATCTGCAACCGGGGCCCGGCTTCCAACGCGGCCTGGCGTTCGGCCTCGGGCGACAGGGCCTGCGGGGCGGCGGCTTGTCCTTCGGGGACACCCGGAGCACCCGGAACGCCGGGCTGGGCGGCGGCCGAGGACGGCGCAGTGGGCAGGCCGGGATTGACCGTTCCTTCGGCTGTCTGCGGCGGATTTTCGAGCGCCCGCTTTTTTTGCGTCTCTCCCTGAAAATATTGCCAGCCCAGCAAGATCGCCAGCGAAATGGCGATCGCCAGGCCCATCTTGGATTTTTCGTTGTTTTGGCTCATATCGGGAGTCTTTCCGGTAAGAACGGGCGTTGGTCAGTGATGACGGGAATGGGACTGTGGTCGCCCCCCATGGGCGGGAGGCACGGGATCATAGCCCGATCCCCCCCAGGGATGGCAACGCAATAAGCGTTTGGCCGTCAGCCAGGACCCTTTTAGAGGACCGTGCGTCTGGATGGCTTCCAGGCCATAGGCCGAACAGGTGGGCAAATAGCGGCAGGAAGCCGGCAGGATCGGAGAGATGAAGAGCTGATAAACGCGGATCAGGCCGCGAAGCATAAGGCTCAGCGGATCGCTCATCCTGTTTCGTCCCCCCCCTTTACCGGCATATCCTGCCCGCTCTTTAATGCGCCCACACGTTTTAACGCGGTCTGCAAATCCTGCAAGAGCAGCGTGTAGGGACGGCGCACGGTTTCTGCGCGCCCGATTAGAACATAGTCGTAACCTTCGGCCGCCATATCGGGCAAAAGAGCGGCGGCGATGGCGCGTAAACGCCGCTTGGCCCGATTCCGGGCCACGGCGTTGCCGACCTTTTTGCTACAGGTAAAGCCGACGCGCAACCGATCTCCGCATATGGCTGCGCCGCCCTGGGGCGGCGCTGGGATCGTGGTTTCTGCGACCTGCAGGACAAGGCCCGGGGCGGCCCATTTACGACGCGCAGCGGCGACCCTCAAAAATTCGGGGCGACGCTTCAGGCGGCCGACGAGAGACCCCATGGCCGCCGCTTTAAGCGGACAGGCGCTTGCGACCCTTGGCGCGGCGGGCGGACAGAACACGACGGCCGCCGACGGTCGCCATGCGGGCGCGAAAACCATGCCGACGGGCGCGGACGAGCTTGCTGGGCTGATAAGTACGCTTCACGGGACTAAAACTCCGAGCCTGATAGCGATTGAAAACGAAGCTACGCTGTATAAGGAGTTGAGAGGCGCGAGTCAATCGACAAGCGCCTCTTTATTCGGGGCGGGTCCTGTTCAGGGCCTGCCCGCGGCCTTTAATCGAGTTGCAGCAGGAGTGCCTTCAGATAGGCGCTTTCCGGCAGGAATGGGTGGACGGGATGGTCGGCGCCGGCCCCTGATGCACGCAAAATCCGTCCATCCCGCCCGGCTTGGGACAAACCGTGGCGCACCTCTTCGGCAAACAGATCGGGAGTCATGTGGTGCGAACAGGACGCCGCCAGCAGGAAGCCCCCTGGCTCGACCAGGGCGGCGGCCAGGCGGGTCATCTTGCGATAGCCCTTGGCTCCCGCGGCCAAATCCTTCTTGCTCTTGACGAAGGCGGGCGGGTCGGCGACGACGATTCCGAATCGTTCTCCGGCGGCTTTGAGACGTTCCATCTCGGCGAAAGCATCGGCGCGGACGGCTTCAAGCTCGATCCCGTTCAGCGCCGCCGAACGCCGCGCCAGATCGAGCGAGGCGTCGGAGCGGTCCACCGCCACCGTCCGCACTGCTCCGGCTCGCGCCGCCTGGATGGCGAATCCGCCGGCATAGCTGTAAAAATCGATCATCGAGCGGCCCTGGGCCAGGCTGGCCACGGCGGCGCGGTTGTCGCGCTGATCAAAGAACCAGCCGGTCTTCTGCCCGCCGATGAGATCGGCCAGGAAACGCGCGCCGTTCTCTTCGATCTCGACCGGGCCGTCCAGTTCGCCCTGTTCCAGCCGGTCATAGAGATCGAGACCTTCGAGACGGCGGACAGGGCTGTCGTTTTTCAGCACCACGGCGCGGGGGGCAAACAGCCTTTCCAGCGCCGGCAAAATCAGCCCGAGCAGGTTTTCCATGCCGGCGCTGTTGGTTTGCACCGCGAACACGTCGCCATAGCGGTCGATGATCAGGCCGGGCAGTCCGTCGGCCTCGGCATGGATCAAACGGTAAAAGGGCCGCCCGATGGTCAGGTCGCGCAAGGCGCGGGCGCGTTCCAGCCGGGCCGCGATCCAGTCGGCGTCGATCACCGCGCCGGCGTCGCGGGACAGGATGCGGGCCGCGATCAGGGAATGCGGGTTGAAGGTCGCCACACCCAGTTTTTCGCCGCCCGCATCGGTGATTCCGACCAGACTGCCGGGGGCGATCGCTTTCGCCGCCGCGTCCATGACGATTTCATTGGAAAAAAGCCAGGGATGGCCGTTGCGGAAACGGCGTGAACGTCCGGGCTGGATATGAATGTCGGGACGCTGGGCCCCGGAAAGAACAAGGTCGGTCATGGCGGCAGTGTACAGAGGTCGCGTCCATCCGCAAGGACTCCTGAAAAGACCGGCGGGCACGACATTTTCTTTCTCTTTTGAGCAAAAAATTGTACAAACACCGACACTCAAACCCAGGGGGATAGGGGCTGGGACGATGAGCGTTCAGGGGCAGGGGCGTAGAACCACGATTCGCGACATCCAGGCGATGAAGGGCAAGCAGCCGGTCGTCATGCTGACGGCCTATACGGCGTCGATGGCCGGGTTGCTCGATCCTCACGTCGATATGTTATTGGTCGGCGATTCGCTGGGTATGGTCGTCTATGGCATGGACACCACGCTGGGCGTGACGCTGGCGATGATGGAGGCGCATGGGCTTGCGGTGATGCGCGGCTCGTCCAAAGCGCTGGTGGTTATCGACATGCATTTCGGCAGCTATCAGGAAAACCGCGAGATCGCTTTCCGCAACGCCGCCCGGCTGATGAGCGTCACCGGGGCCGGGGCGGTCAAGCTCGAAGGCGGCGTCGAAATGGCCGACACCATTGCCTTTCTGGTCGAACGCGGCGTTCCGGTGATGGGCCATGTCGGGCTGAAGCCGCAATCGGTCAACGCCATGGGCGGGTTCCGAGCCCAGGGGCGCGGGGATGAGGCCGAACTGGTCCGCGCCGACGCCCGCGCCGTTGCCGATGCCGGGGCTTTCTCGGTGGTGATCGAAGGCACCATGGAACCGGTGGCGAACCGGATCGCCGGGGAAATGCCGATTCCCACCATCGGCATTGGCGCGTCGCCGGCCTGCGATGGACAGGTTCTGGTCGTGGACGACCTTTTGGGGTTGTTCGGGACCTTTACGCCGAAATTCGCCAAGCGTTACGCCCGGTTGGGCGAACAGGTTCAGGCGGCGGCAGCGGCCTATGCCGCCGATGTGCGTTCGCGCGCTTTTCCCGCGCCCGAACATTGTTTCCTCGACCGCCGATCCTCGTGACGGCTGGGCCAAAGCCAAAGGGTGTGCCTCGTGATCTCTTCTCTGTCCATTCCCGTCATCGTCGCACCCGAAGCCTTGCGCGCAAAAATTCAAGATTGGCGCGCCCGGGGGCTTAAGGTCGCATTGGTGCCGACCATGGGTGCGCTGCATGAGGGCCATCTGACATTGGTGCGCCGGGGATTGGAACAGGCGGACCGGGTCGTGGTTTCGATCTTCGTCAATCCGACGCAGTTTGCCCCGAACGAGGATTTCGACGCCTATCCCCGCCGTCTCGATGATGACGTCGCGCTTTTGTCCCAGGCCGGGGCCAGTCTGGTGCATGCGCCGACGGTCGAAACCATGTATCCGCAAGGTTTCGCGACAAGAATCACGGTCGGCGGCGTGTCGGAAGGTTTGTGCGGCGTCTCGCGCCCCGGTCATTTCGCCGGCGTCGCTACCGTGGTCGCCAAGCTGTTGCTGCGTGTGCTGCCCGACGTCGCCCTGTTCGGCGAAAAGGATTATCAGCAGCTTCAGGTCATCCGCCGTCTGGCGCTGGATCTGGATATTCCGGTGCGCATCCAGGGCGTGGCGACGGTGCGCGAGGCCGATGGTCTGGCCTTGAGTTCACGCAACGCCTATCTGTCGGCGGCGGAACGCGCGGCGGCTCCGGCCTTGTTCCGCATCCTTTCGGCCATGGCGGAAAATATGGCGCAAGGCGCGGACATCGCCGGACAGGAAGAATGGGGCCGGCGTCAGATCGAGGCCGCCGGCTTCGGTTCGATCGATTATCTGGAAACCAGGCACCCCGACAGTCTGGCCCGGTTGGAGCGGCTGGACGGTCCGGGCCGCATTCTGGCCGCCGCCCATCTGGGACGCACGCGCCTGATCGACAATGTGCCGGTCCCATCCCTGAACGGGTAGGGACCTCGTCCGCAAGCGCGGTCAGCCCCTACCCGAAATCGTCCGGTTCAGTTGCGCTTCATCTGCCAGCTCGGCGGATCGTCTTCCCACGGGAAAACCAGCCAGATGTCGGGTTCGATCGGGATGACGGTGGTGTCCACCGTGTCCTGCGCGCCGGGTTTGACATAAACGGCGGCGTAATGGGCGTTGGGCAGCATTTTGTGCAGATGGCGGAAGGTGTTGCCGGTATCGACCAGATCATCGACGACCAGCCAGCCGGTGCCGTCGCCTTCCACCGGTTTTAAGACCAGGGCTTCGCCATCGCGCTGCTTGCGGTCGTCATAGGTCGAGATGCACACCGTATCGACCAGATGGATGCCCAATTCCCGCGCGACGATCGCAGCCGGAGTCAGTCCGCCCCGGGCGACGGCGATAATGCCCTTGAAGGGACCTTTATTGCGCAGCTTCTGGGCCAGGATGATGGCGTCGCGATGCAATGCGTCCCAGCCGATCTTGATGACCGCAACCTTGGCGTTTTCCTCGCTCATCGATTTCTTGATGTCTCTGTTTATGAAGGGGGAGCATAAAAACGCCGGCATGAAGGGCCGGCGTTTTTAACGGATAATCGATTCCAGGCGGGTGCTTAACGCACGAAGACCTGGACTTCGCCCGAACTGGCCTGGGCGTTCTGCGCCGCAGACTGGCGGATGCGATCCTGCGGCAGGCCCATCTGGGTCAGCGAGCGGACGACGGAATCGGCGTTGCGGCGCGCATTGGTGCCGCCGATGGCGACGCTGCCCGGCGTGCCGGAGGTGGGAGCCATGGCGACCACGTCGAAGACGGCGTTGGGGCGGCGGTCGAGAGCGCTGCGCACGGCGGTATAAAGCGCATCCTCATACGCCACATTGTGGCGGTCGAACCGGATGATCACCAACGGCTTTTCACCCGGCGCAGGCCCGCCGGCGATCGGCTGGCTGTCCACCGGCTGGCGGCTGTCATTCAAGGAGCGGCCGTAGAACTGGCCGTTCTTGATGCCGACTGCCAAGGCGTTGAGATTGGCGCGTTCGTAATTGACATAATATTGCTGACGCTGGATGTCGCCGGCGATTTCGCCCAGCAGACGTTCGATCAGCACGGTGGTGGCGTTGGTGTCGTCTTCCAGCGCGCGAAGCTGGCGATGGTCTTCGTCCACCGCGCCGGGCAGGGCGCGGGCGGCGCGGACCGAATCGAGCAGATAGGCGGCCATGCCGGAGGTCGAAGCGACGTCGCTGGACAAACGGCTCAATTGCAACACGTCGTCGCCGACCTGGTTAAGCTCGCCCTGGGCTTCATTCCACTGGCGGGTCAGGATCGGGTTGCCGGGCGTGGTGCCCAACTGCAGACGGGTGTTGATGGCGGCGACGGTGCCGTTATAGCGCGCGGTGTCCTGTGTGGTCCGGGCCCGGATTTGCTGCAACTGGCCATTCTGGGCGGCGAGCGTCGATTGCAGCCGCGAAAGATCGCTTCTGAGCGCGGAAACCTTCTGTCCGACGAAGGTGCCGGTTTCCGGGCCGGCGCTGACCTTGAGCGCCGACAGGGTGGCGCTGTCGATTCCCTGGCTTTCGGCGACCGCCACCGGCGGCGGCACTGACGACTGCCCGGACTCGGTGGAGCCGAGGTCGTTGGGTGTCAGGCTGGGAAACAGCGCATCGTTCGCGAACGTGCAGCTGCCGACGAGAAGAGCCGCGGCGGCCACGGCAATATGTGTTCTTAGGATGGCCATGTTAGCTTGACACCTTAGAGAGACTCGCGGGTTATGTTCGATGCGGCCGGGTCGATTGCTTTAAATTTTCTCGCGCAGGGATGATTTTTCTCGCGCAGAGAAAAGACGTTTGCTCCCCCAGCAAAACTTACCGGTGAGTGTACTCAAACCGTCTTGGGGCCACAAGGCCGGATTCGCAGCCTCGATTCAGTCCGCTGAAAAGCTTATCGTCGAAAGCTGAAATTTTTGCCTTGCTAGAAGGCCTGACTTTTGAGTATGTTCCCGGCCTCGTCGTCAGGGAGATAATTGCTCTTCCGCGATGGCATGCGCGCCCGTAGCTCAATTGGATAGAGCATCAGACTACGGATCTGAGGGTTAGGAGTTCGAATCTCTTCGGGCGCGCCATTTTCCACCGATTACCTTCCATTGCTGCCGATAATCGCCGGAACTACGCCCGAGTAAGGAGCGGAGGACGAGCGGCGGCAGTATCTTCATCGGCGGCGGCGTATGAGCAGACGACCCGGTCATGATCGCGCCGGTGGATGTGCTGACCGCTTGCGGCATCGCGCCCGACCAAATGCAACCGGCAACGCCACTGCGCAGGTCAAGTTCCTGCTCGGTCCCCGAACGCCACCTTGCGGATCGAACCGGCGGGCGATGACGCCTTTGCCCTGGCGGCGCCACCGCGCGAACGACACCACGCCAACCCGCCGCGCGGGCATTGAAGAGCAGCCGTCTTGAATGGCGGTAGCTTTGTTTCTCCCCAATTTTTCATCAGAGTGCTTGAGCCGTGTTCTTCACCGCGCCCGGAATAGTCGTGTCCTTGCCCCGTGCCTGCCACACCGCGAGGTCGCGGTTACGCGATGCGACTGCGTCCTCCCACAGATGGTAAGCGTCTTCACCCAGCATCAGACGCACCGGGGCTGTGCCGCTCTCCACCATGTCGATGATGACATGCGCACCCTTGGCGGGATCGCCCATCTGCCGCCCGTCCTGGGACGCGTAGTACGCGTCCATATCCGCATCCAGCGGCGCGTAGTCAGCAATCCGGATCTTGGCTTTCATGGCTGCACTGCCCGCGAATCCGGTACGGAAGGCACCCGGCTCGATCAGCGTCACGCGGATGCCGAAGGGCTTGACCTCATGGTGCAGCGCCTCGGTGAAGCCCTCCAGCGCGAACTTCGACGCATTGTAGAGGCCGCTGCCGGGAAAGGCCACGAGACCGGCGATGCTCGTCAAGTTGAGGATGTGGCCGGATTTCTGCGCGCGCATCTGCGGGAGCACCTCGCGCGACAGCTCGGCGGCGGCGAAGAAGTTCAGCTCCATCTGTGCGAGAATCTGCTCGGAGGTGAACTCCTCCAGCGCACCGTAGGAGCCGGCGCCGGCGATGTTGGCCAGCACATCAATGCGACCGAACTTTTCGGTCGCTGCCTTCAGTGCGGCCGTGCGCGAGGCAGCTTCGGTCACGTCCAGCTTCAGCGCCAGGGCGCGCTCGCCATGGGTGGCCGCGATCGCTTGCAGCGGCTTCAGCCGGCGCGCGGTGAGCGCTACGCTGTCGCTCTTGGCCAGAACGGCCTCGGCCAGCGCCTTGCCGAAACCGGACGATGCGCCGGTGATGAACCATACTTTGCTCATGGGAACCTCCTTAGGTTTTGTTCGAGAGATTTGAGACCGGCGGGCCTGTCGTCTTACGTTTTGCCAAAGGCGTCGATGCCGGTCAGCGTGACCGACAGCTTCCACAGACGCTCGGCCTCAACTGGATTGATGGCGTCGCTGCGCACGCCTTCTCGCTCGGCCATGAGTCCGAGAGTTTCTTCAGGATGGCCTTCGAGCGAATAACGGCCTGCTTTCCGACGACGGAGCAGCGGCGAACTCACCTCCTCACACTGTGAGCGGGCCGCCTGAACAGTGCTTCTGTACCGAGAGAGGACAGGCCCGCCTCGTTCTCAACGGTTCCGGCTCGTTTATAAACGCAAGGACGCTTTGGTTCCCGCGCCTGCAACCTTCTCATGAACGTTGGACTGCGTCGGCTCAGAGACACTCGCCGTAGAACTCCTTAAGCCTCGCAATAGCCTGATCGACGCAATCGGGCTTGTCGTACATGTCGTAATGCGTGGCGCCGGGAACGACGAGGATGCTCTTCTTTTCGGATCGCGCCTTGTTGAATAATTCGAAGCCGTCGCGGTAGGAGCGGAAGCCGCCCGTTTGGCCGCCGCCAACAATAATCTGCAGAGGCTGGGTCAGCAGTTTCTCGGCCAGATGAAACGCATCCCAGGCGAAGGCTGCGCCGGTGCTGACGACGTTCAGCTTGTTGGGCGAGCCGGGTTTCTGGCCGCGCTGCGTGGTGTAATACTCCACCGCCTCGACCACATCGACGTCCGTAATGCCATAGGATTCAAGCTGCGCTTTGGATTGCGGGATATAGGCGGTGAGCGCCGGTTCTGCTCCGCGTGCCTCGGCCGTGCGTTGCGCGCTGATGCCTTCCAGCGCTTTGATCGCAGCGTCGGGTGTCAGGTCGCCTTCGCGGCAGATCCGGCCATAGTTGGCGGCCACAACTGTTCCGACCGCCTTGAAGCGGCGCTCGGTCATTGCCGCATTCACGGCGTAGGCGCCGCCACCGCAGATGCCGAGTACGCCGATGCGGCTCTCATCGACGAAATCCAGCGTCACAAGATAGTCGACCGCACAGTGGAAATCCTCGATGCGAGTCGCCGGGTCCTCCAGATATTTGCCGAGCCCGCCGCTCGCGCCCTGCGTGGAAGCATCGAACGCCAGGCAGAGGTAGCCCAGTTCGGCCAGCTTCGACGCGTAGATCGCGGCGGTCTGTTCTTTGCAGGAACTGATCGGGTGAGCCACGACGATGGCCGGGTATTTCTTCAATTTATCGAAGCTGTCGGGCAAGTGGAGATTGGCGGCCACGTCCCAGGTCTTGTTCCTGAACGTCACAGGTTTCATGTTCGGCCTCCTTCTCTGTTCAAGCGGGTTCACTCAGTTGACGCGAAAGATAGCGCGTGCGCAGGAATTGGATTAGACAGGATAATCTGTATGCTATGATTAGCTGGGCTTATGAATGTCCAATGAGAATCTTCGCGATCTGAACGCCTTTGTGGTCGTTGCAGAAGAAGGCAGCTTCACGCGGGCGGCCGCGCGGCTCGGCGTTTCCCAGTCCGCGCTCAGTCAGACCGTGCGCAATCTGGAAGAGCGGGTGGGAATCCGTCTTCTCAATCGCACGACGCGCAACGTGTCGCCGACCGAGGCGGGTGAGCGGCTCCTATCGGACGTGACGCCTGCATTGGAACAGATCGACCGAGGTTTCGCCCAACTCGGTTCCCTGCGAGAGCGACCATCCGGCACGATCCGGCTTTCGGCCGACGAATATGCGATCCAGAGCCTGCTGTGGCCCGCGCTGGAGCGGTTTCTGGTGGAGTTTCCGGAAATCAGCGTCGAGCTGGTGACGGATTATGGGCGGACCGACATCGTTCGCGAGCGCTTCGATGCGGGTGTCCGTCGCGGAAAGCTCGTGTCCAAGGACATGATCGCGCAGCGCATCGGGCCGGATATTCCGATGGTCGTCGTCGGCGCGCCGTCCTGCTTCTCGGAGCGGGAAAGGCCGAAACGGCCGCAAGACCTGTCCGATCATGTCTGTATCAATCTGCGCCTGCCTACCCACGGCGAGTTCTTCGCCTGGACATTCAGCAAGGGTGGAAAAGACCTGCGCGTCACGACGCAAGGCAGGCTCGTCTTCACCAGCGTCGTGCAGGTGCGCCAGGCTTGCCTCGCCGGATTTGGTCTGGCCTATCTGCCGCTCGATTTCGTGGCCGGCCATCTCGCCGACGGAGAGCTTGTCGAGGTGCTGGCCGATTGGCGCAAGACCTTCGAGGGCTATCACCTCTACTATCCCAGCCGCAGGCAGCATCCGTCGGCTCTTGCCGCGCTGATTGGCGCACTGCGTTATCGCAAGTGATGTTTCATCGTCTGGGAATGATCGTTCGATAGCGGTATTGAATCGCGTTAGGCTTTCGCCGATTCAGCGGGGTTATGGGGAAATTCTGTCGCGCGGATCGGGCCGGGCCGCATCCTTGAGCAAGATACGGCCCGGCCTTTCGTTACGCCGGTTGGTTCAGGCCGAACGCCGGGTGATGGATCATCTCTCCGCACGGTGCGGCGCCGTCGAAGGGCAGGGCTTGAACCACTTCTGGCGGACAGCCGGCCACGCTTAGGCCGGGGAAGGAGCGGAAGCCGAATCGGCCATAATAGGCGGGATCGCCCACCAGAGCCGCGCCTCGGCAGGTTTGCCGCAACCGGCGAAGGGCTTCTGTCATCAGCGCCGCGCCGATGCCTTGGCGGTGCCTGGGGGGTGAAATGGCGAGCGGACCGATCAGGCCCCAGCCGTCTTGCGTTCCGATCCGTGCTGCCGAGGTGGCCAGATGACCGACCACATTGCCGTCCTCCTCGGCGACGAGCGAGAGGGCGAGCGCGCCTTCCGCCCGCAGTGTCTCGATGATGCGGGCCTCGGTTCCCGAAGAATATACGAGCATCCGGAAGGCTTCGGTGACGAGCGGGCTGATTGCCGGAATGTCGCCGGCGGTTTCATCGCGAATCCGCATGTCATGCTCCTTGATTGTCATATTGCGCGCGGACGAAAATCCGGCCGCGTTTGGATATCCGGTATGGGCTGCCCGACCGGGATTCGATCAGCCGTTTCTGACGTAGACGCTTGAAGACGGTCAGATCGAAATCGGCGAGGATCATTCCGTTGCGCGTGACGCAGGTCACGGACGTGATTTTAGGACCGTCGCCGCGTTTGTGCAGGACGTGGCCGCCAAGGGCCAGAACGTGCAGGGCACGTTGTTCATTGCGTGAAATATTCATGGATGTCTCGTATGACGGACGTACAAAAACGTCCGAGCGCATAAGCGCCCGGCGGCTTTGAAGTCACGAGGCTCTCCCAGTTTCTAGAGAGCCTTAGTCACACAAGTTCTGACATCCAATCCCCATTGACCGGGCGGCAAAAATCACCGACGCCGATGCCGTTACTGTAGGAAATCTGGGCCTTTAAGACAATCTCGGAAAAAAAGCGGGCCGTGATGGTCCTGCTGCCCGGCTTCAGACGCTGCGGCGCTTCCGGGTCTCGCGGTAGAGGATGTAAAGACCGCTGGCGATGACGATACTGGTGCCGGTCAGCACATAGACGTCCGGCGTGTCGTTCCAGATCAGCCAGCCGAACAGGCAGGCCCAGACGATGCTGATATAGGTAAAGGGGCCGACCACCGCCGCCGGAGCCATCGCATAGGCGCGGGTCATGAAATGCTGCCCCAGCCCGCCGATCGATCCCATACCGATCAGAAGCGCCAGTTCCTTCCAGGACGGCGTGCTCCAGAAAAAGGGGAGCGGCAGCAGGGAATAAAGCGTGGCGAACAGCGCGAAATAGAACGCCGTCGTCGCCGCCGATTCGGTCCGCCCCAATTGGCGCAGCATCAAGCCGGCCATCGCGGTGGCGAAAGCGGCCGAGATGGCGACGAGGAATCCGGCATTGATGATGTCGCCCGAAGGACGGGCCAGGATCAATACGCCCAGGAACCCGACGATGACCGCGCCCCAGCGATGCGGCCCCACTTTCTCGCCCAGAACCGGCCAGGACAGGGCGGTCAGGAACAAGGGCGAGGTGAAGGACAGGGCGGTGGCGTCGGGCAGGGGCAAGAGATGCAGCGCCCAGAAGGTCAAGACCATGGCGGTAACGCCGATGGTGGCGCGGGTGATGTGCCCGGGCAGGCGGCGGGTCATTAATAATTCCCAGCGCCCGCGTGAAGCGATGATCAAAAAGGGAGCCAGCATCCCGAAGGCGTTGCGGAAGAAAACCACTTCGGCCAGCGAAACGGTTTCGGTGGCCAGCTTGGCCAGCACCCCCATCGTTGACAGGAAGCTGATGCCGATCAGCATCGAGACGATGCCTGTGACGGTGCGGTTCGGGGGAACTGTTTGAAGCGGGGGGATCGTAGCGTGCGGCATGGGATTCTAGATAGCGCCGAGAATCGGAGCGAAATCAATCGAGATTCTGCAAGAAGCGGATGAATAGCGCCAAGATTTTTAGGGGATTTGGATAGATCCGTCCCGGGGCGTTCCGATGGTTTTCCGCGGCGCAAGCGTCATTCAGGCGTTAAAAAGGCTGGATTATCCATTAAATCAAAGGGCGTAGCTGTGCGTTTTTCATCTTTTTCGGATATAAGCCTATTTGGTGGAGGGCTTGGAGAAAAGGTTGTCGGAATTTTTTTTGCTTGTGTTTTTGTTAAAGCCCTGCGAAAGGTTGAAGGTCAACCTGCCTCTGGGAAGCCTATACGCTCGTCCGGCATTTGATACGCCTCACATCGGTGCGGCGATGACTAGAACTTTGGAGAAACACATGCCGACTGGCACTGTTAAGTGGTTCAATAGCACCAAGGGTTACGGCTTCATTCAGCCGGACAACGGCGGTGCGGACGTGTTCGTGCATATTTCGGCGGTTGAGCGCGCCGGATTGAATGGCCTCAAAGATGGCCAGAAGATTTCTTTTGAAGAAGAGCGCGATCCCCGCAAGGGCAAGACGGCGGCCGTCAATCTGAAGGCGCTGTAAGCTCCGCTGCGATCAAGCGACGAACGGCGCCGGTAGCGACCCTCGATCCCTTTCAGGGAAGAGGGTCCACGGCGCCGTTTTTGTGTCCGGGCGAGATGGAATTTTTTCCGTCCCGTTGCTATCGAAAAAAAAGCGCGATGATGCGGAAGCCTTGCTTCAAGTGCTTGACAGCCGAGGATGCTTCTCACATTATCCGCCTCCTCAGCGATGTGGGGCCGTAGCTCAGCTGGGAGAGCGACGCGTTCGCAATGCGTAGGTCAGGAGTTCGATCCTCCTCGGCTCCACCAATTTCCCCGACAGAATCTTTATCGTCTTTGACGTCTAGAAGACGGACTGGAACCGCAAGGCCAAGCTTTGCGTGGGGATGCGTGGATATTTCAAAGATATAGATAGCGAAAAGGCCGCCATGGCCAACGGAAAACATGTTTGTTTTCCGCACGGATTGGCTCGTCCTTTTTGCCTGCCATGGTCCACACCCTCCGAAGGCGGGACGATGACGCGCGCGGAACGCCTCGACCTTACGGGGTTTCGTGCGGTTCTGCCGGCATTGCGCCCGGCCTGGGCCGAGATCAAGGCCGAGCATGCGAAACGCCGGGCGCTGAAGCGGCGGTTGGCCACTGTGCGCGGCCGGGTGCGGAGGCTGGCCGATGCGGTTTAGCGTCTCGGAGACGAAGAGCAGATCCTCACAGCCCAGGCAGTCGCCGAGAACGTGCGCAGACGGCTGGGGGAAGGCCGGAACTTCGGGAGTCGGAAAGGACGTCTCGGCGGAGGCTTTGTCCGCCAGGTGGCCCTGGAAACGCTCCTGTTGCAGGGGAAAGTGGTGGATCGGCCGCTATAATGCCCAGGCCCCCATTCGGCGCTGGCAGGACGTCCATCGGTGCTGGCACCGAAATGGCAGCGTAGCACCATCCGGGATGAGCTTATTTTTGCCGTCAAACCGTCCGAACAATGGGGCCGCGCTCAGGAATAGGACATGGCCCAGATTGAACTCAATTACCTACTAGACAACCGGTCTACTATAAACTATATCATGCCCCATGAAGACGATCACACCAGCAGCCGAAGTTCGGCGTCACATTCTCGAAACCGGTCAGGCCATCATGGGCGGAAAGGGGTTTTCAGCCGTTGGGTTGACCGAAATTCTGACCACAGCGGGTGTGCCCAAGGGATCCTTCTACTATTATTTCAAATCCAAAGATGCCTTTGGAGAAGCCCTGCTTGAGCAGTATTTCGCTGACTACATGGCGGAACTCACTGCAATACTGGAAAAGCCTGGGCAAAGCGGCGCGGAGCGCCTGGTGGCCTACTGGGAAAAATGGCTCAGGACTCAGGCGGGATGCGACCCTCAGGGCAAGTGCCTGGCGGTCAAGCTTGGGGCCGAAGTCGCGGATTTGTCCGAAGCCATGCGCAGCGCGTTGCAGATTGGCACCGCCAGAATTATGCAGCGCCTGGCCAAGGCAATAGAAGAAGCGCGCGCTGATGGCTCGTTGTCTGTTGAGGGCGATGCCCTTTTCTTGTCCGAGGCCCTGTACGAGTTGTGGATGGGGGCAAGTCTTCTTGAAAAAATTACCAGAAATGACGAACCGCTGAAAACGGCTATGGCTGCCACTTACCGTATTCTCAATATTCCCCCCAAGAAATAAGAACTTTATTGCGCTGTACTGCATCGCCGGCAGCTAAATCTATGCCCATTTAATAGACGACCGGTCTAATAGAAGACGCTTGAATCAGTCACCAAAAAGAGAGCCTGTCATGAACGATTTCATTTTTTATAACCCGACCCGCATCGTGTTCGGCAAAAACACCATCGCGCAACTAGACGCGCTTGTCCCTGCAAAGGCCCGCGTGCTCGTGCTGTATGGAGGGGAAAGCGCACGCAAAAACGGCACTTTGGCAGAGGTCCGCGCGGCCCTTGGAGACCGTGACGTTCAGGAGTTCGGCGGCATAGAGCCCAATCCGACTTTTGAAACCCTGATGCGGGCCGTTGAGCAGATCAAGCGCGAAAACAATGATTTTCTGATTGCCGTCGGGGGAGGCTCGGTTATCGACGGCACAAAATTCATTGCCGCAGCCACCTATTTTGAGGGCGACCCCTGGTCCATTATGGAAACGCAGGGCTCCAACGTAACCCAGGCTCTGCCCTTTGCCAGCGTGCTGACTTTGCCGGCAACCGGATCGGAAATGAATAACGGGGCGGTGATAACCCGTAGCGCGACGCAGACCAAGCTGCCCTTCATCAGCCCCCATGTCTTTCCGCAATTTTCCATACTTGACCCGACCAAGACCTTTACCTTGCCTGAAAAACAAGTGGCCAACGGCGTTGTCGATGCCTTTGTCCATATTGTCGAACAGTATCTGACCTATCCGGTCGATGCCCGCGTTCAGGACAGATTTTCCGAAGGGCTGCTGCAAACCCTGATTGAGATCGGTCCGAAACTCATGACCGACAGGCAGAACTACGACCTTTGCGCCAACCTGATGTGGACGGCGACCCTGGCGCTCAACGGACTGATCGGGGCGGGCGTTCCCCAGGACTGGTCAACCCACATGATCGGCCATGAACTGACCGCCCGGTACGGCATTGATCACGCGCGCACCCTGGCCATTGTGCTGCCGGCCAATTTGCAGGTTCGCAGAGCGGCGAAGCGCGAAAAACTGCTGCAATACGCCTCCCGGGTCTGGGGCATCACCAGTGGAAATGAAGAAGAACGGATTGATGCCGCCATCGCAAAGACGCGGGCGTTTTTTGAAAATCTCGGCTTGCCGACCACGCTGCCCGCATACGGTCTTGGGCAGCAGGATGTAGACGTCCTTATCGGGCAGCTCGCAGCGCACGGCATGACGGCGCTTGGCGAAAGGGGCGACCTTACCTTGGAGGCCAGCCGGCACATATTGGAGGCGGCCCTATAATTCCGCGTAATCCGAAATATTCATCAACATTAACGCAATATCAGACAATATTGGAGCAAGCCATGGCCTACGCTACAACCAATCCGTATGTCGGCGAAGTGCTGAAAACTTTCCCTGATGCGACTGACCGCGAGGTGGATCAGGCGCTCGACGACGCCCACAATGCCTTTCTTTTATGGAAAGACACCCCTTTCTCCGAACGCAAGGTCATTTTGCAAGATGCGGCGGACCTGTTGCGCAGGCGCGCTGGCGACTATGCCGACCTGATGACGCTGGAAATGGGAAAAATTACGGCCGAAGGTCTGGCCGAGGTGGAAATATCCGCCGGCATTTTTGAATATTACGCCAACCATATGGAAACGCTGTTGGCGCCGGAAGCGTTGAGCGTCGCGCACCCTTACGAGGGCAAGCCGACAATGGTGTATGAACCGCTCGGCATCATTCTGGCCGTTGAGCCCTGGAACTTCCCCTTCTACCAGGTCGCGCGCATTCTGGCTCCGCAGCTCGCCGCGGGGAACACCATGCTGCTGAAGCACGCCTCGAATGTGCCGCAATGCGCCGCCGCCTTTGACCAATTGATGCACGACGCCGGCCTGCCGAACGGGGCTTTCCGCAATCTTTTCGCCACGCGGCAGCAGGTTGAAAAGATCATCAACGACCCGCGAGTCCATGGTGTGGCTCTGACCGGTTCCGAAGGGGCCGGGGCGATAATCGCGGCTCAGGCCGGCAAAGCCTTGAAAAAAACCACCATGGAGCTTGGCGGCTCTGACGCCTTCGTGGTGCTTGCCGATGCGGAGCTCGACAAAACCGTAAGCTGGGCCGTGTTCGGGCGTCACTGGAACGCCGGCCAGGTGTGCGTCTCTTCCAAGCGGATGATTGTGGCGGATGAGGTGTATGATGCCTTTTTAAGCCGTTACATCGAAGGTGTGGCCCAATTGAAAGCGGGCGATCCGTTTGATCCCTCCACGACGCTGGCGCCATTATCCTCGCAGGCGGCGGCCGATGAAATCCGGGCCAAGATCCGTGAGGCCGTGTCCCACGGCGCAACCGCCACCGAAATGGGGCCAAAGGTGCCGTCGCGCGGCGCTTTTGTGCAGCCGACCATTCTCAGCAATCTAACCCCGGATAATCCGGCCTATTACTGGGAGTTTTTCGGCCCGGTCACCATGATTTTCCGGGCAAAAAGCGAAGAAGAAGCGATTCAAATCGCCAATGACTCGCCTTACGGGCTGGGCGGTTCGGTGTTTACGGCCGACCCTCAGCACGGCGCTGAAGTCGCCGGACGCATTTCCACGGGCATGGTGTTTGTCAACCATCCAACATCCCCGAAAGCGGACCTGCCTTTCGGGGGCATCCGCCGCTCCGGTTTTGGGCGTGAACTGACGGATCTTGGCATCAAGGAGTTCGTCAACCACAAGCTGATTTGCATCGTCGATATCGATGCGCCGTTTTTATAGGTTGTTGCGGAGGTAAGGGGCTGTCTCCGAAAGGCCTTCTGGAGACAGCCCCCAATCTGCCAACGGGGCGCATCCGAAATCCAGAATGTTCTATACCCGCCTGAAAGGGGATACGGAGCGTGACTTTTTGTCTCTGACTTTTCCACATACTGGCATCTTTCGTCCTTCAATCAGCATCTATGTGCCTAAAAAGGCATGCAATGCTTCTTGTATGGCGTCGAAAGATAAGAACAACACAATATTCAATGGAAAAATGCTATGCCTGCTTTTCTTGTAGACACACAAAAATGTAAAAGAGATGGCATTTGCGTCAGTGTTTGTCCTGTCGCTGCGTTACGTCTGAACGGTGACAAATTCCCTGAGAATACCCCGGAAGGAGCCGCACGATGTATTTCCTGCGGGCAATGCATCGCCTTCTGTCCTCATGGGGCCTGTTCGTTGGAAGGTGTCGCCGCTGCGGATACGCCTGCGCCGGATTTGGCTAAAAAGCCGCCCGAGGAGCAGCTTACGGCTTTTTTGCTGAGCCGACGCTCCATCCGTCAATATCGCAAGCAACCCGTCCCCCAATCCACAATTGATGCAATTATGGAAGGGGTGCGTTATGCGCCCAGTGCAGCAAATACGCAGCCATTACGATGGATATTGATCAACTCCCGTGAAACCATCAAAAAAGTCGGCGATCTTGTCGCTCAAGGGATAGAAGTACTGGCTCCTGATAATGCCTATCTTCTTTCCACGGTCGCAGCATGGCGCTCCGGTACGGATGTCTATTTTCGGGGGGCTCCCCAGTTGATGATTGCCGTGGCCCCGAAAGACTGGCCATGGGGAAGGGAAGATGGCGCTGTGGCCCTCACCCATTTTGAATTGCATGCCCTGGCCCATGGGGTCGGCTGCTGCTGGGCGGGATATTTTACCTCGATGGGCGTGAAATACGCCCCCCTTCAAAAGGTTCTCGGTGTTGGAGAGGATGAGGTGATTGTCGGCGGGCAGTTTTTCGGCGTCTCCAGGCTGCGGCCACACGCCCTGCCCCCCAGAAAAAAAATAAATCTCACGACAAGGTGATATCCAGGTTGCCGGCAAAGCCCTCGCCAAAAGCGGGGGCTTTTGATTCAATGGGCATGCTTAAGAACGGAGCGCTCCAGCAGACGGAACTGGAAAGGGTGACGGTTAAGTCGCTGGTTTCGCTGGAACATCTGCGGTGGGAGCGATTGAATTCGATTTCATCCGCGAGCGTGTGGCCCATTTTTACTGCGCGGACAAGGGCTGCGTAGGTAGCGAATCTTTTGCACATCGGAAACCGTGGCGGTGTTCCCGCTGATCGTCATAAGGCGTCGTCATGGTCAAATCGGCGCGCACGTTGCGGCTCGATTGCTGGCGGCGCTGCGCCATATTCGCCGCTTGACCCTTGCGGTATAATCCATAATGATTTTAGAGGTACTATTGGCTGTGTACAAAGACCTCAGCCATTTGTTCAAGATTAAGGCGGATTGGATTTAAAAAGCGCTTTTCGGATTTTCCGATAGCTGCAGAGCGGGAGTAGGCGACTAGGTCCTGTTGACAAAGGCCGGTAGCCAGAGCTTGGCGGCGGCAAGATGCAGGAAACCGAGGAAGGATTTGGCGGTCTTGTCGTAGCGGGTGGCGATGCGTCGGAACTGCTTGAGCCTATTAAACATGCGCTCGATG
>JAYFRE010000136.1:0-3089 GCA_034926235.1 Rhodospirillaceae bacterium | reverse complement strand
CCTTGCCGGCATCGCCGGCGCGCGCCGCCTCGATGGTGGCGTTCAGGGCCAACAGATTGGTCTGGCTGGCGATATCGGTGATCAGCCGCACGACCTCGCCGATCTTGTTCGACATGTCGGCCAGTTCCTTGATGGTCTGGTCGGCAAGATCGGCTTCTTCGGATGCGGAACGGGAGGCGATGCTGGATTGTTCGACCTGGCGGGCGATTTCATGGATGGAGGCCGACAATTCTTCGGCGGCGGTGGCTGCTGCCTGGACGTTGCTGGCCGCCTCGGCGCTGGCCGAAGAGACTCGTTCCGACTGGCGGCGGGTTTGTTCGGCGTTGGCGGCCATCGTTTGGGCAGTGCTGTTAAGCTCGGTCGAAGCTCCGGTGACCATGGCGAGAACGTCGCCGACCTTGCGGTCGAAATCAGCGGTCAGATCGTCGATGCGGCGCTGACGCTCGATCTGCTGCTGCTGGTCCGCTTTTTCGCGTTGCTCCCGCTCACGTCCGGCGATGATGCCCAGCCGCCATTGCTCAAGCGCCTGCCCCAGGGGACCAAACTCATCCTTGCGCTGTGCCGCCTGGACGATCATGTCGGTTTCGTTCCGCCCCAGGGCATGGACCAATTGGATGATGCCGGTCAGGGGGCGGGTGATGGAAATGACGATGCTCCAGGCCGAAAGGAGGCCGATGACCGCGGCGGCGACACCCAACCCGATCACGACGAACTGGCTTTTCTGGACCTGATTCTCGCATTGCAGGCCGTTCGTTTGGGCACGCTCGACATATTCCGCAACCATGGTATTGGCCATGCCGTTCAAGGTGTCGAATGTGACGATGGTTTTTTGTCGGATTTCCTCGAAATTCTGGCTGTTCATTCCATGTTCGGACGCCTCGACCAGCGCCATGGTGCCTTTCTGATAGCTTTGCAGGAGACGGGAAATTTCCTCGGCTTTGGCCTTGCGCTCCGGATTTTGGATACCCGAGATCAATTGAGCCAATGTCCGGTCCGCGCTTTTGAACGCATTGTCCAGGTTCCGGACCTGTTCGGTGGCGGTCGCTTTGTCCGGCGTGGCGATGGCGCCCCACATATAGCCGCGGATCAGGGCGACATCCCTAAGGGCGCTCTGGATTTGAGACGATTGGTTATAAAGGCGGACGGTTTCAAAGATCTCTTTATTCGCGACTGACAGGGTATGGGTCGCGGTAACGGCGAGCCCGAGCAGCAAGATCAGCAGAAGTCCGAAACCGAGATAAAGACGTTTTACAATGGTCAGATTACCCATGATGTCCCACCCCTTGAAAGCAGTTGGAGGTTTCCACCGGCTTCATTCTTTCCCGTCGTTTCCGGCGGCGCGGGAACAAGCGCTGCCGTGAACGGTTCTGAAGAGTTCAGAAAAAATCTCGTAACACGGGTGTTATTTCTGAGCGCAATCGTGGGGGGAGAGAGCGAGAGCCATCCGGTTTCCATTGGCGTTCCACATATGATGACGTCGCACGAAGCATTCCGGGCTCTGTTACCCAGAGTCCCGATCCGTCACGCCGTCTTTTTCCGCCCGAAACGATGCTCAATAAATATAGTGGACTGAACGAAAGTGAGTATTAAAGTATTCAATACTCTCATTCGTCTTAATTCCCCTAACGACTTTATCCTAAATAAAAAAATTATCCAATCAACATTGTGCACCATGCTCTATACGGGACGGAATGAGCGCACATTCCGTCTCTGAAACGATCGGGAGGGAGGGCGGAAGGAGAAAGAGGGAGATAGACGGTTTGGCATTCCCGCCGATCCATCGGGAAGGATTTTCCCGACAAAAGGGAATTGGCGCGAGCCGTGGCTGCGGCCCGGTTTATGCCGTCATCAATAGGCGGGAGGCAGCGGAATAAGCCTTACCTGGGCGCGGGTCTGGATGAATGTCTGGCATTCCCTGCCTGAAAGGGGGCGGGAATAAAGATAGCCCTGGAAAACGATGCAGCCGAAAGCCTGAAATCGCTCCGCCTGCTCTTGGGTTTCCACACCTTCGATCACCGGCGTCGCGTCGACGGAATGGCACAGATCGACGATGCTGCGTACGATTTGGTCATTGACGTCGTTCGGTGGGCAAGATGGCCGGCCATTCCCGAAAGGCCGATCAGGCGTCGTTCCGGTACGGCGGGCAAGACCGATTCGGCGGCCAGGGCCAGATTATGCATCGAAGTCCTGCTCTGATTGCTTCGCAGCCGGTCAGACAGGGTCACGAAAGGCAGATAGACCGCCACACCGAGAACGAGATTGAAAAGCTGCATGATTTTCCGGCATTGCTGCCGGTCGCGACATAACCGCTGAGGAACACCGGCATGGTCCAGTTCACCGGTTGGATGGTAATGGGCAGCCACCCCGCCAGGGTGGCTGCCCATGCACTTAAGATCTGGAGCAGGGGCGCCAGCAGAAAAGGAACTGCATAAACAGGGTTCAAGACGATCGGAATGCCGAACAAGATGGGTTCATTGACGGTTGCATAGAGCCGGGAGCAACGCGACCAGGCACAGTTTGCGCGCGCCGCCATCGCGGCTCGTGATCAGAATGGCCAGGCACAGGGACAGAGTGCTGCCCGATCCGCCGATGCGCGAAAAAGGCCATGGACGCCGAAAAACCAGATCGTCTGGCTCAGTTCTGTATAGCCGAGCGCAAGGACGAGGCCGTCATGCAGTCCGCTCAGCGGCACGGTGAAAATGGTGCTGACCGTCTGGTGGATGTTGGTGACGCCGATGCCGTCGAGCAGGATGTTCAGCAGGGCGAAGGCGGCGATCGTCAGCATACCGGCAGGGATGCCGCGCGCATGGCTTCCTTTGGCCAGACTGCCTGAAACCGCGCACAGCACGACAAGCGAGACGATGCCGAAGGTTCCGGTGATGATATGCGCACACATCGTTCGCCAGGATTGGCCGATATATGAGTCGAGCCATGTATGCAGGGCGGGAACGGGGAAATTCAGTAACAGGCTGGCGGTGCTCAGCATGGCCCGGTCATGACGGGGGATAAAAAAGGAGGGGGCGCGCAGGAAAGACTGTCTTTAAGGCAGGGTCAGGCCCGGATTCTGGATTTCACCATTCAGGCGGCAA
>JAYFRE010000050.1:0-5045 GCA_034926235.1 Rhodospirillaceae bacterium | reverse complement strand
TCGAAATTCTCGGCCAAGCCTTTGCCGTAATCATTGTTGATGTAGATGACGCCGACCGATTTGTACCCCTTGTTCTGGGCGACATCGGCCAGAGCGACGCCCTGAAAGGCGTCCGAGGGAACGCTGCGGAAGACGAGCCCCTTGCCCTGGTCGAGCGTGCTGATCACGGGCGAGGTGGCGGAACCGGTGATGATCGGGATGCCGGCGGGCAGGGCTACGGTCTTGGCCACGGGAATGAAGACGCCGCTGCCCATTGGGCCGATCAGGATGCTGGCCTTTTCGACCGAAACCAGTTTTTGAGCCGCGCTCACGCCCGACTGCGGGCTGGTCTGGTCGTCGCCGATGGCCAGGGTAACCGGCGCGCCGTGGACGCCGCCGGCCTTGTTGATTTCATCCGCCGCCAGCTTGATGCCGTTCAAGGAGGTTGCGCCGTAATCCGCCAGCTCGCCGGTGAGCGGCATGATCACGCCGATTTTGAGCGGCTGAGGCTGGGCGGCGGCGGCTTGGGCCAGGCCCAGCGCGGCGGCGGCCCCAACCAGCGCGCCCATATATTTGTGGAAACGGGTCATGATTTCTCCATACCCTAGGACAGGGAAAAGAAATATTTTTACCAAATGCCACGATTGTGCGCAATATTCCTTCCGTCTGTACCGGCTGTATCCAGGTCGGAATCAGGAATTCATTGCCGCGCGGGCGGGGGGGCGCTATCTATTGCGCTCAATCGATATCGGGAGCGAAAAACAATGGCGGGAAGCGTCAACAAGGTCATTTTGGTCGGCAATCTTGGCCGCGATCCGGAAATCCGGCACGCTCAGGACGGCAGCAAGATCGTCACCTTGAATTTGGCGACTTCGGAAAGCTGGAAGGATCGCAATTCCGGCGAACGCCGGGAAAAGACCGAATGGCACCGCGTCGTCATCTTCAATGATCGCGTCGCCGACGTGGCCGAACGCTATCTGCGCAAGGGCTCCAAGATTTATGTCGAAGGTGCTTTGCAGACCCGCAAATGGACCGACCAGTCGGGGGCTGAAAAATACACCACCGAGGTGGTCATCAGCCGTTTCAAGGGCGAATTGACGCTGCTCGACGGCCGGGGCGATTCGGGTTCGGCTCCGATGGATGGCGGCGGCTATGACGCGCCGCGCGCCGGCGGGACCCGTCCGGCCCAAAGCAGCCCGGCGCAAGGCGCTGGCGGCGGCTGGGACGCGCCGTCTGATCTCGACGACGAGATTCCGTTCTAGGCCCGAACGGCTATATCTGCTAGCGTGCCGCCCCGACGCCCGTCCTATGTCCGGTCCGGGTACCGGGGTCGGCCATCGGCTGTATTTCCCATTACCGACTAGAAGGCCAGAGTGACAACACCCCCCACATCGACGCCTTTCGATATCACGCCGGTGACGATCGAGGAGGAGATGCAACGCTCCTATCTCGATTACGCCATGAGCGTGATCGTCTCCCGAGCGCTCCCCGACGTGCGCGACGGTTTGAAACCGGTGCATCGGCGCATCCTCTATTCGATGCGGGAAAGCGGCTATGACTTCAACAAGCCGTTCCGCAAATCGGCGCGCATCGTCGGCGATGTCATGGGTAAATATCACCCCCATGGCGATAGCGCGATCTATGACGCCATGGTGCGCATGGCGCAGCCTTTCTCGATGCGTCTTACCCTGGTCGACGGCCAGGGCAATTTCGGCTCGATGGATGGCGATCCGGCTGCGGCGATGCGCTATACCGAAGCGCGCCTGACCCGCGCCGCCACCAGCCTGTTGGACGATATCGACAAGGACACGGTTGATTTCGTCTCGAACTATGACGACACCACCCGCGAACCGTCGGTTCTGCCGGCGCGATTCCCGAACTTGCTCGTCAATGGCACCGGCGGCATCGCGGTGGGCATGGCGACCAATATCCCGCCCCACAATCTGGGCGAGGTGATCGACGCCTGCTGCGCCTATATCGACAATAACGACATCACGCTGGAAGAATTGATGGCGCTGGTGCCGGCGCCCGATTTCCCCACCGGCGGCATCATTCTGGGCCGGGCCGGGGTGCGGTCCGCCTTTGCCACCGGGCGCGGTTCGGTGATCCTGCGTGGACGCTGCCATTTCGAGACCTTCGGCAAGGACCGCACGGCCATCGTCGTGACCGAGATGCCCTATCAGGTCAACAAGGCGCGTATGATCGAGCAGATGGCCGATCTGGTGCGCGACAAGCGGATCGAGGGCATTTCCGATCTGCGCGACGAATCCGACCGGGACGGCGTGCGCGTCGTGATCGAGGTCAAGCGCGACGCCGTGCCGGATGTGGTGCTGAACCAGCTTTACCGCTACACGCCGCTTCAAAGCAGTTTTGGCGTCAACATGCTGGCCTTGCGGGCCGGGCGGCCCGAACTGATGGCCTTGAAGGACATCATCGCCGCCTTCGTCGCCTTCCGCGAGGAAGTGATTACCCGGCGCACGATCTTCGAGCTGAACAAATGCCGTGACCGGGCGCATGTGTTGGTCGGTCTCGCCATTGCGGTCGCCAATCTCGATCCGGTGATCGCGCTGATCCGCCGGGCGCCCGATCCGACCTCAGCGCGCGAGCAGTTGATGGCCAGGGATTGGCCGGCCAACGATGTCGAGCATCTGATCCGTCTGATCGACGAACCGGGTCATGGCGTGGTCGAAGGGCATTACCGCCTGTCCGAAACCCAGGCCAAGGCTATTCTGGATTTGCGTCTGCACCGCCTGACCGGGCTGGAGCGCGACAAGATCCACGAGGAACTGATCGGCATCGGCGAGGAAATCGAGGAATATCTGCATATCCTGTCTTCGCGCGAACACCGCTTGTCGCTGCTGCGCGGCGAATTGGTGTCGATGAGGGAGCAGTTCGCCACCCCTCGGCGCACGGATATCGAGGATAACGAGTTCGAGGCCGATATCGAGGATCTGATCGCCCGCGAGGACATGGTGGTGACGGTGACCAACACCGGCTACATCAAGCGGGTGCCCTTGTCCGAATACCGGACCCAGCGGCGCGGCGGCAAGGGCCGTTCGGGCATGAGCATGCGCGACGAGGATTTCGTCACCGAAGTCTTTGTCGCCAATACGCACACGCCGATCATCTTCTTCTCGTCCTCGGGCATCGCCTACAAGATGAAGGTTTACCGCCTGCCTCTGGGCAATCCGCAGGCGCGCGGCAAGGCGATGGTCAATCTGCTGCCTTTGAGCGCGCAGGAAACCATCTCGACGGTGATGCCGCTGCCTGAAGACGAGACGAGCTGGGGCGATCTGCATGTCATGTTCGCCACCGCGTCGGGCAATGTGCGGCGCAACCTTCTCTCGGACTTCGTCGATATCCGCGCCAACGGCAAGATCGCGATGAAGCTGGCCGACGACGACCGCTTGATCGCGGTGCGCACCGCCGCGCCGGGCGAGGACGTGCTGTTGGCGACCCGTCATGGCAAATGCATCCGTTTCCAGATCGCCGACGATTCGGTTCGCGTCTTCAAGGGCCGCGATTCGACCGGCGTTCGCGGCATTCGGCTGGAAGGCGGGGACGAAGTCATCGGCATGTCGATCCTGCGCCATGTCGATTTCGCCATGGAGGCGCGCGACGCCTATCTCAAGGGTGAACTGCCGGCCGAGGATAACGAACGCATGGCGGCGGAGGAGCAATATATCCTCACCGTCAGCGAGAACGGTTTCGGCAAGCGTACCTCGGCCTATGAATACCGCATCACCAACCGGGGCGGGCAGGGCATCGCCAATATCGATCTGACCGAAAAGACCGGCCCGGTGGTCGCGTCTTTCCCGGTCGGCTACACCGACGAAGTCATGATGGTGACCGATGGCGGCAAGCTGATTCGCATTCCGGTGGACGGGGTGAGGATCGCCGGACGCCGGACCCAGGGCGTGATGCTTTTGCGCACGGCCGAGAATGAATGCGTGGTGTCGGTCGCCCGGATCGAGGATGTCGGCGCCAATGGCGACGGAGACGATTCCGGCGAAGACGGCGAAGTGGACGGGGCCGCTGAAGCGGAGGACTGAGATGGCGCAGCGTATCGGGATTTATCCGGGAACGTTCGATCCCATCACCTATGGGCATCAGGACATCATCCACCGCGCCAGCGCGGTGGTGGACAAGCTGATCGTCGCGGTGGCGAGGAATATCGGCAAGAATCCGCTTTTTTCCCTCGACGAGCGCGTGGCCATGGTCCAGGAGGACATTGCCATGATGCACAATGATCATGGCATCGAGATCGAGGTGCGTTCCTTCGATTCGCTGCTGATGCATTTCGCCAAGGATTGCGGAGCGAGCCTGATCGTCCGCGGGCTGCGCGCGGTGTCGGATTTCGAATATGAATTCCAAATGGGCGGCATGAATGCGCGCATCGATCCTTCGGTCGAAACGCTGTTCCTGATGGCCTCGGAACGCTGCCAATTCATCTCTTCGCGTTTCGTCAAGGAGATCGGCTGGCTGGGCGGCGACATCTCGTCCTTCGTCAGCCCGCGCGTGCGCCAGAAATTGACCGAACGCTGGGCCGAAATGCGCGTTTCCGACCCAGTCGATTGATCCCTAAACCCCCTTTTGGAGCCTCCTCATGACCACGGCCCAGACCCCGGATTTGGAAAACACGCTGTATCTCGACCTCAAGGATGGCCGGGTGGTGATCGAACTTTTGCCCGATCTTGCCCCCAACCATGTGGCGCGAATCAAGGAATTGGCGCGTCAGGGATTCTATGACGGCATTGTTTTCCATCGCGTCATCGATGGGTTCATGGCTCAGGGCGGCGATCCGACCGGCACTGGCATGGGCGGATCGGGCAAGAAGCTGAAAGCCGAATTCTCAAAGGCCCGGCATGTGCGCGGCACCTGCTCGATGGCGCGGGCCCAGGACCCGAACAGCGCCGATTCCCAGTTCTTCATCATGTTCGAGCCGGCGCGCAGCCTGGACGGGCAGTATTCGATCTGGGGCCAGGTGGTCAAGGGCATGGAGTATGTCGACCAGATCAAGAAGGGAAGCCGTTCGTCTAACGGCTTGGTTTCGCAGCCTGATTCGA
>JAYFRE010000152.1:0-37873 GCA_034926235.1 Rhodospirillaceae bacterium | reverse complement strand
CGAAGGAGTTCACCTCCTGATCGATCTCGATCATGATGTTCGCCAAACCCGCCGCGTCAAATTCCTTGACCAGGATCGGGTAGTCCCATTCCTCCGGATCGCAGAACTTCATCATGCAGACGATGACGGCATCGGCCCGGTGCTTTTTCGCCAGATCGATGATCATCTGCCCACGCGGCTTCAAAGGATCGGTCGCGAAGGGACAGCCGTCGAAATCCTGCCACCATTTCGCCAGCCGGGTCAGGGCATCGTTGCCCGCCGGGACATCCAGGCGGAACTGACGGCTTTCGTCCGCGACATCGTCGGCGACGATGCCGAAGCCGAACTCCTGGAAAATGTCGAGCACGTCGTCGGGTTCGACCTGCAGGCCGGTGGTGACGACTCGCTTGCCCTTGAAAGCGGACGCCGGAGCTTTTCTCAACTCGTCGTTCAAGGCTTCGATCAGTTTGGTGTGCTCGGCCTTGTCCATATACCAGCGCGCCTTGATCACCGCATGGCGCGCCGCCGGAGTGATGAGGTCGAGATGCAAGGCGGCAAGATCGGAGAACTCACGCATGACCTTGCGGTTGGCGTTGTAGACTTCGATCGCGTTCTGGAGCGCCTCTTCCTTGATACGCACCTTCAAGACCTGTTCGAGCTTGTAGGTGAGCAGACGGTATTCCTCGACCAGGAACGGCACCGCCGCCGCGATCTTGCGGTTCTGGGGATGGGTGAAAACGACCACAGGCGCCTTGCCATGCCATTTGTCGGACATGCATTTCAGCGTGTCGGACACCACCGAGAAGATCACGGCGTCGAGATTGTCGTAATAGCCTTCGAGTTCCAGCTCCATGATCGACTGAGCGATCGAGGAGGCGAAGGGCGGCAGATAAGCGCGCGCCTTGGCGATCGGCTTCTTTTCGGCCCCCCACATGCCAACAGGCAGGAAACCGGCAGCGTAGACGATCTCCTCAGGCGCGTAGGGCGGCATGACCCCGACCGCGCCCTTTCCGGTCTTCTTTTTATAATCCTCGACCGCCTTTCGGGGATCGCTGGCGATCGTCTTCAGTGTTTTTACGATGTCGTCAATGCGGTTCATGATCCTTGCTCCCTCGGCCTTACTTCTTCTCGACGATTTCCATCAGCGACTGAACGCGGGTCTCGAACTGCGCCGGAGCGAAGTTGCGAGGATCGGTCTGATCGCCGTCGAAAATGACGTAGGGAACGTTCAGGGATTCGCGCACATGCTCCCCGCCCTCCATGTTCAGCAAGCTCATCAGCTTGCAGCTCCGGTTCTGATGCATGATCAGGCCATCGGATTTGGAGTTCCGAACCACCGCCGCCAATTCGCGCGAACGGTTCTCGGCACAGGTGTTGATGTAGACGCGGGTATAGGCCTCGCCCATCGATTTCAGATCGCCCGGCCTGTAGCTTAGGTTCCAGATGCCGGGATAGGCGGAACCGGCCATCAGGGCGTTATGGCCCTTCAGGGTCTTGAAGGTCTGGCCAAGATAGGTCCAGACGGCGATACCTTCCCAGGTGACCCGGACCTGTTCATTGGCGCCCATGGCGAACTTGCCGTTCCGCATGTTCTCTTCCAGCTCGTCCGCATATTTGCGGAAGGTCTTTTCGGCATAGGGAAGGCTACGGGCGCAGACGATCAGGGCCATGTAGTTGAAGAAGTCGAAGCCGTTGATCGGCGACGGCTTGTTGCAGGCCAGGGTGGCCAGCCGATTCCATTCGGTAACCGAACGCTGGGTCTGCTTCTGGGCCTCTAAGAACCGGTCCCAATCGAAGGGACGGCCGCAGATGACTTCCAGCTTCCGGGCCGCTTCCTTGATCTGCTCGGCAATATATTCTTTGGCGTATTCCGGCACCGGCATATCGTGATTGAACGGCACGTCGATGATAATGCACGGAATATTCAATTCCTTGGCGATGGTCTCATACCATTTCAACAACGTGTTGCAGATGTTGTTGCAGGTGATGACCAGATCGGGCAGCGGCACATCGGCGGCCGGGGAATCGATCAGTTTCTGAGGCTTCACGCCGGTCTTGGCGTATTCCATCAGCAATTCCATATAGCCCAGATTGACCCGGGCGTAGGAACAGATATCGACCGAATAGCCGCGCTTTTGCTCGACGATATCGAGCAGATCCTGGGATCCCTTGCGCGCGCCGATGCCGGCGGCGTGGGTTTCGGGATAGACCATGGCGATGTCCATCGCCACGCACATTTCCGGCGGCGCGACAGAGGCCGACCAACAGACCAGCTTGCCTGCCTTCTTCGCCTCACGCGCGTCTCCATCGAGTTTGGCCTGGTAATAGGCCAGCATCTCCTTGGCGGACATCGAGTCCACATCCTGGGGAGCCGCTTTTTCTTGCTCGCTCATGACAACACCTCTTTCTTTTTCGTCTCTTCATAGGCCAAAAGCGCCGCGCCCAGCGCTCCGGTGATCTGAGGGTCCGGCGCGACCGTGACGGGTTTGCCCAATTCCTTGGAAATCGCGTCCACGACGCCCGCATTGCGGGCGACGCCGCCGCACATCACCACGTCGTCCTGAACGCCGGCGCGATAAGCGAGCGCGCAGGCCTTGGAAGCGACCGATTTCGAGACGCCGGCGATGATGTCGTTCTTGTCGATGCCCTGGGACAGCAGGGAAATGACCTCGGATTCCGCGAACACCGTGCAGGTGCTGCTGACCGAAGCCGGTTTCTTCGATTGGAAATGGTGCGCCGCCATATCCGCCAGATCGACCTCCAGCACCCGGGACATGACTTCCAGGAAACGCCCCGTACCGGCAGCGCATTTATCATTCATAAAAAATTTGACGATGGAGCCGCGATCGTCGAGCGCGATCGCCTTGACGTCCTGACCGCCGATATCGATGACCGTGTGGGCGTTCGGACAGAGATGGGCGATCGCCTTGCCATGGCAGGTGATCTCGCTGATCTGCTTATCGGCGGTTTTGATCGCGAAGCGGCCATAGCCAGTCGCCACCGTGAACGCAATGTCCTCCGGCTTGAGACCGCAGGATTTGAACACTTCCTCGATCACGCGAGCGGGCCCGGACGACCCGGTGCCCGCCTGAACCGCCGCCCGGGCGACGATCTCATGTCCGTCCTTCAAGATGACGGCCTTGCTCGACGCGGAACCGACGTCTATTCCCAATGTGTACATGGTTCGCCTCCGCCCGGTCATCGGGGTAAGCATCCCCGTTCGCCGGGACCTGCCGACAGGCCCCGGTGTCGGATGAACCGGCGCCGATGATGGTTTTTCGAGAACTCCGCCCGACTAGCGTGCGATCGGTGCGACGGTTTGGACGAACTCGAACAGGATTCCTTCGGAATATTTGGGGCGCAGGAAATTCACGATGATGTCGTCGGTCCCCTGAACGGGTTCCTGCTCCAGCATCCCCAATCCCTTTTCTTCCATCTCCCGGCCGACAGCGGCGACGTCCTCGACTTCGAAGGCGACATGGGCGATGCCGCCCTTGCCGTTGTTGTATTCCTTCAGCACCCCTTCCCTGGGTATGATGAACTCAATCGGACACTCGCGCGGGCCGTATTTGGTGAAAACCAGATCCGCGCTATAGGCTTTCACATACCCCTCGTAATCCACCTCCATGCCCAGGAGATCCATGATGTTCTGGGCTGCCTGGCGGGTGGGAAGGACGATACCGATATGATGAATCCGCATCGGTTTCATGATCTATTCCTATCCTTGACAAACATTCGGTCCTATTGGACGACCGCAACGATCATCTCTAAAGATATAGTCTCATGGTTATGATCATTTCAAAAAATGAATTGAGTGAATTATAATTATTCTTTTAGGGAATATGTTATGGATTTGAGAACATTGCGGGCTTTCGTTGAAGTGGTGCGCCAAGGCGG
Source organism: Rhodospirillaceae bacterium (assembly GCA_034926235.1). GTDB lineage: Bacteria > Pseudomonadota > Alphaproteobacteria > Rhodospirillales > Magnetospirillaceae > JAYFRE01. The sequence continues at coordinate 33,997 of JAYFRE010000152.1, read as the reverse complement.
TTTTTCGTCCGCCGCCAAAACGGTGTTCGCTTCCCAGCCCACCATCAGCAAAGCGGTCAAGCAGCTTGAGGACGAGATCGGCGCACCGCTTTTGATGCGCATCGGCCGCGGCGTCCAACTGACCGAAGCGGGACGGATCGTCTATACGCGCGCCGTCGCCATGCTGAGCGAACGCGATCATCTGAAAGCCGAAATCGCCGAATTGCGGGGATTGAAACGCGGCACTCTCAGAATCGGTCTGCCGCCTGTCGGCAGCAGCATCCTGTTCGCCCCCCTATTTGCCGAATTCCGCCTCCATAATCCGGGAATCGACATCATGCTTCAGGAACATGGCAGCGCTCGGCTGGAGGAACTGGTGCTGGCGGGCGAAATCGATCTGTGCGCCTCGCTGCTGCCCGTTTCCGACATCTACGATCATCAGGAGGTCTGCGATGAACCGATGGTCGCTTTGCTGCCGCCGGGCCACGCGCTCGCCGGACGGAAAAGCGTGCGGCTGAAGGAACTGTCCGACAGTCCCTTCGTCCTGTTTGAAAGCGGGTTCACGCTGAATTCCATAATCAAGAACGCTTGCCGCAAGCACGGCTTCGAACCCGAAGCGGCCGCCCATAGCAGCCAAACCGATTTCATCGCCGCCCTGGTCGCGGCCGGTCTCGGGGTAGCCCTGCTGCCGCGCCTGGTCGCTACCCAGAGCGTCAATCCCGCGATCCATCTGGCACTGGTCGATGAACCGGATCTGCGCTGGCAATTGGCGATGATTTGGCGGCGCGGCGGCTATCTGTCGCCTTCCGTGCGGGCTTGGCTGGACCTGACCGAAGAATATTCCCGGCACAGCGGCCACTTACCCGCAACCTCTACCCTGCCGACGGCCTGAACGAAACGCTGAAAGCCGATTCGGCCCTATTCGCCCGGATCGCTTTGTTCGATAAAGGCGCGCATCGGGCCGGGTAAACGATGCTTCAGCCGGTTCAGACCGCGCGAAAAGGCCGGAAGCATGCGCCGGCCCTGGCGGACCAGACGGCGGACCCAGCGCGAAGCCCGCGCCGTCAGAAAAAGCCCGACCGCGAACAGCACGAAACCGACCGGCAGCGGGCTTGGCACCAGAACGATTCCAAGCGCCATCAGGATGCAACCGCAACAGATCATCACCAGCCGGCGCAGCCGGACCAGGACGCGCAGACGCCATCGCGCAGTGCTGCGAGACCCAGGACGCGACGAGGATCGCGGCGGGACCGGTTGCCGCATCGATGTCCGGGGTGGGAGCAAAGGATTGGGCTCTGATCGGAAAAAAGGTTAGGTCGAGGCGGCAGTCTATCGGGGCGCGCGCGGCCTGTCACCCCCGGAAGGAGCGAAGGGGATAAATCTGCCTTTAGATATGAATAGCCCCTCCGCCCACGTCCAGCGCCGCCTCGCGCACGGCTTCGCCCAGACCGGGATGGGCGTGCATGGTGCGCGCGATATCCTCGGCGGCGGCGGAAAATTCCATGCCCAGCACGATCTCGGCGATCAGCTCCCCAGCCGAAGGACCGATGATATGCGCGCCCAGCACGCGGTCGGTGGCGGCGTCGGCCAGGATCTTCACGAAACCATCGGTTTCGCCCAATGTCCGCGCCCGGCCATTGGCCGAGAACGGGAACTTGCCGCTCTTATAGGCAATCCCCGCGGCTTTCAATTCTTCCTCGGTCCGCCCCACCGACGCGATCTCGGGCCGGGTATAGACCACGGCCGGCACGGCGTCATAGGAGACGTGGCCGGCCTGGCCGGCCAGACGCTCGGCCAGGGCCACACCCTCATCCTCGGCCTTATGGGCCAGTTGCGGTCCGCCGATGACGTCGCCGATGGCGTATAATCCGGGCTGATTGGTGGCGTAATGCGCATCGACGGCGATGAAACCCCGCTTGTCCAGCGCCACGCCCAGCGCCTCCAACCCCAGCCCCCGCGTGACCGGCCGCCGTCCCGTCGCCACCAAGACCGCATCGACATCCAGAATCTGGGCTGCGCCGCCGCCGGCCGGTTCCAAGGTGAGGTGGACACCATTTTCGTCCAACGCCGCAGCGGTCACTTTCGTACTCAGACGGAAGGTCATGCCTTGACGCGCGAACAGCCGTTGGGCCTGCTTGGATATCTCGGCGTCCTGCTGAGGCAGAACCCGGCCGGTGAATTCGATCACCGTCACCGCCGCGCCGAGACGCCGCCAGACCGATCCCAGTTCCAGTCCGATCACGCCCGCGCCGACAACCGCGAGGCGGGCCGGAACCTTGGCCAGACGCAGCGCGCCGGTCGATGACAGAATCCGTTCCTCGTCGATCGGCAGGACATCGAGCGGCGCGGTCTCGGACCCGGTGGCGATGACGATGTGCCGCCCCTCCAGCCTGACGGCGCCGTCCGCCGTCGCAACCTCGACAAAGCCCGGAGCCTCGATCCGACCTTCGCCGGAAAAACGCTTGATCTTGTGTTTCTTGAACAGGAATTCGACGCCCTTGACGTTATCGGCGACGATCCGGTCCTTGCGCGCCATCATTGCCGCCAGGTCCAGCACCGGCGGCGCGACCTTGATGCCGTGTCCGTCGAGCCCCTTCCCGATTTCTTCATAGAGATGCGAGGATTCGAGCAACGCTTTCGACGGGATGCAGCCGACATTGAGGCAGGTTCCGCCCAGTGTCGGAGCCTTCTCGACCACGGCCACCGTCAGCCCAAGCTGGGCGGCGCGGATGGCGCAGACATAGCCGCCGGGGCCGCTGCCGATGACGATCATGTCGAAGCTCGTCCCGCTCATCCCGAACCCCTCTCATTTCACTGGAAAAAACGTACGTCCCCCGGCGCTACAGGCCGAGCAGCAGCCGATCCGGGGATTCGATCGATTCCTTGACCCGGACCAGGAAGGACACCGCCTCGCGCCCGTCGATGACCCGATGGTCGTAAGACAGGGCCAGATACATCATCGGCCGGGCCTCGATCCGCCCGTCCGGCAGAACCATCGGACGCAGCATGGTCTTGTGCATGCCCAGGATCGCCGATTGCGGCGGGTTGAGGATCGGCGTGCTCATCAGCGAGCCATAGACACCGCCATTCGAGATGGTGAAGCTGCCGCCGCTCATTTCCTCGATCGTGAGCTTGCCGTCGCGCGCCTTGCGTCCGTAATCGGCGATCGCCGCCTCCAACGCCGCAAAGGACAGCCGGTCGGCGTCGCGCACCACCGGCACCACCAACCCGTTCGGCGTGCCCACCGCGACCCCGATATCGTAATAATGTTTGTAGACGATCTCGTCGCCCGCGATCTCGCTGTTGACCGCCGGCCATTCCTTCAGCGCGGCGACGCAGGCCTTGACGAAAAAGGACATGAAGCCCAGCCGCACGCCGTATTTCTTCTCGAAATCATCCTTGTAGCGGGTGCGCAGCTCCGTCACCGCGCTCATATCCACCTCGTTGAAGGTGGTCAGGATGGCGGCGCTGTTCTGCGCCTCTTTCAGCCGCTGGGCGATACGCTGGCGCAGCCGCGTCATCTTCACCCTCTGTTCGCGCGGCTGGGCAGAAGCGGAAACGGACGGCGCCAAAACGGGGGCCGCCGGTTTGGGCGGCTCCACCGCCCTGACCGCGCCGGTCAGCGCATCCTGCACATCGGATTTCGTGATCCGTCCGCCCTTGCCGCTGCCGGGGATCGCGCTTGCGTCCAGATGATGTTCCGCGATCAGCTTGCGCGCCGACGGAGCCGTGCCGACGGGAGCAGCCGCCACCGGAGCAGTCGTCTCGGTCTTGGGTGCGGCCGGAGGCGGCGGGACAATAGCCCCGACCGCGGCAGCGGCGATCTCGCCCAGCACCGCGCCGACGGCGACGACAGCCCCTTCCTCGGCGGCGATGGCGCCAAGCGTTCCAGCTGCGGGCGACGGCACCTCGATGGTGATTTTGTCGGTTTCCAGCTCCACCAGCGGCTCATCAAGGGCGACTGTCTCGCCCACGGCCTTCAGCCATTTGGACACGCTCGCTTCGACGATGGATTCGCCCAAGGCCGGCACCAGAATCGCGGTGGTCATGGCTCAATTCCCCTGTTGTTTCGCCTGCGACTGGAGCAAGGCCATCGAAGTCATTTTGCGGAAGGGCTGCGGCAGAATGAACAACACGCCGCTCAAGGCATGGTCGATCAGCTCGGCCTGTTCATAGAGATGATTCTTGAGCAGACCGGTTGCGGTCGAGGCCCCAGCCTTGCGCCCGACATAGACGGCGCGGCGGGACTGATGCATCAGTTCTTCCAGAAGATATTCGATGCGCCGATCGACAAACATCCAGGCCCCCATATTGGCCGGTTCCTCCTGACACCAGACGATCTCGGCGTTCGGATAGCGTCCGACCTCGTTCTTCAGGGTTTCCTTGGGCCAGGGGTAAAGCTGTTCGACACGGATGATGGCGACATGATCCAGACCGCGCCGCGCGCGTTCCTCGAACAAATCGTAATAGACCTTGCCGGAACAGAGGATCACCCGCGTCACCCGATCATCCGCGACCAGGGTTTCGGTTTCGGGCAGGACGCGGCGGAAGCGCGACCCGGTCCCCATCGCCGCCAGTGTGCTGACGGCAAGCTTGTGGCGCAACAGCGATTTCGGCGTCATCACCACCAGGGGCTTGCGGAAATTGCGTCGCACCTGCCGGCGCAGGGCATGGAAATAATTGGCCGGCGTGGTCAGGTTGCAAACCTGCATATTGTCTTCGGCGCAAAGCTGAAGATAGCGTTCGAGCCGGGCCGAGCTGTGCTCCGGCCCCTGCCCCTCATAACCGTGCGGCAACAGCAGGGTCAGCCCGCTCATGCGCAGCCATTTGGCCTCGGACGAGGCGATGAACTGGTCGATGATCACCTGCGCGCCATTGGCGAAATCGCCGAACTGGGCTTCCCACATCACCAGCGAATTGGGTGCGGTCAGGGTGTAGCCGAATTCAAACCCCAGCGCCGCTTCTTCGGACAAAAGCGAATCGACCGCTTCCAGATGCGCCTGTCCCGGACGCAGACGGTTCAGCGGCACATAGCGCACGCCCCGTTCCTGATCGACCAGCACCGAATGGCGCTGCGAGAACGTGCCGCGCCTTGAATCCTGCCCAGCCAGACGCACCGGCGTGCCTTCGACCAGAAGCGATCCGATCGCCAGCGCCTCGGCCGTGGACCAGTCGATGTCACTGCCCTCGCGAACCCGCTGGCGGCGCACCTCGATCTGGCGCAGAACCTTAGGGTGCGCGTGCATTCCCTTAGGCATCTCGGCCAAAGATTCGCCGATGTCCTGCAACAATCCGGTATCGGCGTCGGTGCGCTCCTCGCGCATCTCTTCCTCGCCTTCGAGGACGCCGAGCCCGGCCCATTTGCCGTCGAGCCAGTCGGCCTTATCCACCTTGAAGCTTTTCGACGCCTCGAATTCCGCTTCCAGCCGGGATTGAACCTTGGCCACCATCGCCTGAACCTCGGCCTCGGCAAGGACGCCCTCTTTGACCAACTCCTCGCCATAGATCTGGCGGACGGTCGGATGCTTGGCGATCCGGCGATACATCAAAGGCTGGGTGAAGGCCGGCTCGTCGCCTTCGTTATGGCCGTGACGGCGGTAACAGACCATGTCCAGAACCACGTCGGACTTGAAGGTCTGGCGGAATTCGGCGGCGATGCGCGCGACATGGACCACCGCCTCGGCGTCGTCGCCATTGACGTGGAAGATCGGCGCCTGAACCATCTTGGCGACATCGGTGCAATAGGGGCCGGAACGCGAGTAACGCGGCGCGGTGGTGAAACCGATCTGGTTGTTGACGACGACATGGATGGTTCCGCCGGTGGAGTAGCCTTCGAGCTGGCTCATGGCGAAACATTCGGCCACCACGCCCTGGCCGGCAAAAGCGGCGTCGCCATGGATCAGCACACCCATGGTCCCGTCGCGCAAAACATCATGCCCCTGGGTCTGCTTGGCGCGCACCTTGCCCAGCACGACCGGATCGACCGCTTCCAGATGCGACGGATTCGAGGTCAGGGACAGACTGACCGTCACGCCGCCGAAATCCCGCACAGCCGAGGTGCCGAGATGGTATTTGACGTCGCCCGACCCTTGTACGTCTCCGGGCAGCGCGGGATTGCCCTGGAATTCCGAGAAGATCGCCCGGGGCGGCTTCTGCATCAGATTGGTCAGCACGTTAAGCCGTCCGCGATGCGCCATGCCCAGCACGATTTCACGCACGCCGAGCTGGCCGCTGCGCTTCATGATCTGTTCCAGGGCGGGAATCAGCGCCTCGCCGCCTTCCAGCCCAAAGCGCTTGGTGCCGGTGTATTTCAGTTGCAGGAAACGCTCGAACCCTTCGGCCTCGGTCAGCCGTTCGAGAATCGCCTGCTTGCCGCGTTCGGTGAATTCGGTGCGGTTGCGGATCGACTCGACCCGCTTCTGAACCCAGGCTTTCTGCTCGGGGTCCTGGATATGCATGTATTCGACGCCGACCGTGCCGCAATAGGTCTCTTCCAGGATGCGCAGAATCTCACGCAAGGTGGCGACGCCGTTCCGAACCGCCTCGTTGCCGAGCGCAGCTCCGATGAAGATCGGCTTATCGAGATCGGCGTCGGAAAAACCGTGAGTCCTGAAATCCAGTTCGGAATGGAAAGGCGGGCGGGCAAGCCCCAAAGGATCGAGCCTTGCATGCAGATGGCCGCGTTCGCGGAATAGCCGGATCAGCATCAAGGCGCGCAATGAATCGAGGATCCGCGCTTCTGCCGTTTCCGGCGTTTCGGCGGATATCCCGGCAACCGTTGCCGGCGCGGCGCGACCGTTCCCGTTCCGGAGAGCGGCCGCATCCTCGGTGTCGAAGGTGGTGAAGAAAGCGGCCCAGCCGGGGTCCACCGATTTAGGATCGGCGGTGAAACGGGCATGGAGTTCGGCGACATAGGCGGCGTTGCCGCCGTTCAGAAAAGAGGCCGTGTCCTGCTGCATGCGATACCCCAACCCAAAAAGGGCCGCCCTCATCATTCTCCCGACAAGGACGACTCAACGGTCCGTCATTACCCGTAACATGGTGCTTCCCAACGCCGCTGGCGAGTCCGCCACCACGACTCCGGCACTTTTCAGCGCCTCGATCTTGCTGGCCGCGCCGCCGGTGCCGCCCGAAATGATCGCGCCGGCATGGCCCATGCGCCGTCCGGGCGGGGCGGTAACGCCGGCGATGAAGCCGACCACCGGCTTCTTCACCGGGCTCCTTCGCAGGAATTCGGCGGCTTCTTCCTCGGCCGAGCCGCCAATCTCGCCGATCATGACGATGCCCTCGGTTTCCGGATCGTCCAGGAACATCCCCAGCACATCGACGAAATCCGTGCCGGCGACAGGATCACCGCCGATGCCGACGCAACTGCTTTGCCCCAGCCCCGCCGCCGTGGTCTGCGCCACCGCTTCATAGGTCAGCGTGCCCGACCGCGAGACGATGCCGATCCGGCCTCGGGTGTGAATATGGCCGGGCATGATGCCGATCTTGCATTCTCCGGGCGTGATGACGCCGGGGCAGTTCGGCCCGATCAGGCGGGTGCGCGACCCTTGCAGGGCGCGTTTGACCGTCACCATGTCCAGGACCGGTATGCCTTCGGTGATGCACACGGCAAGCTCGATACCGGCGTCGATCGCCTCCAGGATGGCGTCGGCGGCGAAAGGCGGCGGCACATAGATGACCGTCGCATTGCAGCCGGTTTTCGCCTTGGCCTCGGCCACGGTGTTGAACACCGGCAGGTCGAGATGGGTGCTGCCCCCCTTACCCGGCGTGACGCCGCCCACCATCCGGGTGCCATAGGCCACCGCTTGTTCGGAGTGGAAAGTCCCTTGGGCCCCGGTAAAGCCCTGGCAGATAACCGTGGTGTCCCTGTTGACGAGAATAGCCATTACACGGCCTCCTTGACGGCCTTGACCACCTTCTCGGCGGCGTCCGCCAGACTGTCGGCGGTGATGATGGGAAGCCCGGACTGAGCCATGATCTTCTTGCCCAAATCGACGTTGGTGCCTTCCAGCCGCACCACCAGCGGCACGTTCAGGCTGATTTCGCGCGCCGCCGCGACCACGCCCTCGGCGATGACGTCGCAGCGCATGATCCCGCCGAAAATATTGACCAGGATGCCTTCGACATTGGGGTCGGACAGAATCAGTTTGAAGGCCGTCGAGACGCGCTCGCGCGTCGCCCCGCCGCCGACATCGAGGAAATTGGCCGGCGCCCCGCCGTAAAGCTTGATGATATCCATCGTCGCCATGGCCAGCCCCGCGCCGTTGACCATGCAGCCGATCTGTCCGTCGAGCTTGATATAGTTCAGATTGTGGTGCGCCGCTTCCTGTTCCGCCGGGTCTTCCTCCGACTCGTCGCGCAGATCCCTGATATCGGCATGGCGGTAAAGGGCGTTGTCGTCGAAATTGATCTTGGCGTCCAGGGCCAGGACGACGCCCTGATCGGTGACGACCAGGGGATTGACCTCGATCACCGAGCAATCAAGCGCGATGAACGCCTTGTAAAGCGCGGCCAGAAGCTTGGTCAGTGCGCCGATCTGCTTGTCGGCGAGCCCCAATCCGAACGCGACCTTGCGCCCATGATAAGACTGGAAGCCCTGCACCGGATCGATGGCGACCTTCAGAATCTTCTCGGGCTGAGTGGCGGCAACCTCTTCGATCTCCATCCCGCCCTCGGTCGAGGCGACGATGGTGACGCGGGCGGTAGCGCGGTCGATCAGCAACCCCAAATAAAGCTCGCGCGCAATGGCGCAGCCTTCCTCGATATGAATGCGCGACACCGGATGGCCCACCGCCCCGGTCTGCCGGGTCACCAGCACGCCGCCCAGCATGGCTCCCGCCGCCCGCCGCACATCCTCAAGCGATTTTACGACCCTGACGCCGCCGCCTTCGGTCTCGCGGCCCTTGAAATGGCCGCGCCCGCGCCCGCCTGCGTGAATCTGCGCTTTGACCACCCACAACGCGCCGCCTAGATCGCTGGCCACCCGTTCGGCTTCGGCCGGCGTATAGGCGACACCACCCCGGGGCACGGCCACGCCATAACCTGCGAGAAGTTTTTTCGCCTGATATTCATGAATATTCATGGTCCCGTCCCCATCAAATCGTGATCCCGTTCCCCATCCGGGCGGCCCTAGCGGGGCATCAGTTCCTTGGTCTTTTCGATCAGACCGCGAACCGCTGCGGCCGAAGCCTCGAAAGCCTTACGCTCTTCGGCGTTCAACGTAATGTCCACCACCCGCTCCACGCCGTTCTCGCCGATCACGACCGGCACCCCGACATAAAGCCCCGACAAACCATAGGCGCCGTCCACCCAGGCCGCCGCCGGCAACACCCTTCTTTTATCCTTCAGGTAGGATTCGGCCATCGTCACCGCCGCCGCTGCCGGAGCATAGAAGGCCGAACCGGTCTTCATCAGATTGACGATCTCGCCGCCGCCGTCGCGCGTGCGCTGGACAATGGCCTCCAGCCTTTCAGGAGTCGTCCAGCCGGCCTTGACCAGATCGGGCAGCGGGATGCCGGCCACGGTCGAATAGCGCACCAGCGGCACCATCGAATCGCCATGTCCGCCCAGAACGAAGGCGGTGACGTCTTCGACCGACACCTTGAACTCCTCGGCCAGGAAATGGCGGAAGCGGGCGGAATCGAGCACACCCGCCATGCCGACGACCTTGTTGTGCGGCAGTCCCGACGCCTCGCGCAACGCCCAGACCATCGCATCCAGCGGATTGGTGATGCAGATGACGAAAGCGTTCGGAGCATATGTAGCGATGCCCTGGCCGACCTGAACCATGACCTTGGCGTTGATGCCGATCAAATCGTCGCGGCTCATACCCGGACGCCGAGGCGAACCGGCGGTGACGATGACGACGTCCGCGCCCGCGATGGCCGCGTAATCGCTGGCGCCCACATAGGCGGCGTTCACGCCTTCGATCGGGGTCGATTCGGCGATGTCCAGAGCCTTGCCCTGGGGAATCCCGTCGACGATGTCGAACAGGACCACATCGCCCAATTCTTTCAAACCGATGAGGTGGGCCAGAGTACCGCCGATATTGCCGGCGCCAATGAGAGCGATTTTCTTACGTGCCATGATGTCGGGCCTCGTCACGGGAAAGAACCGCGAAAGCTGGAGAGTAGGGACAAATTAAGGCGGCAACGCCTAGGAATCGATGTCCTAACCCGATTTCCCCGCTCGGGCAAGGGGAGCGATCATGCGCCGCTGCGCGCAGAAAGCGGACCCCTCCCTGAAACGAAGAGCCGGACGTATCACACCATTCTCGCTTGCGACTGTAAGGGGACCCTGCATTGCGGTCGAGAGGGGATACCCGCAAGACCGGTTCGCTTAATCGCCGGTATAGGCCTCTCAAACGCCCCATGCCTTGCCCTCCTCTAGGTCAGATGGTCGAGCGCCAGATAATCCGCCGACTGCATTTCGTTCAGCCGGCTGACGGTGCGCTGGAATTCAAACGCGCCATCCCCGTGCGGATAGAGCACCTCAGGCGGACCGGCGGCGGAACAGATCAGCAGGACCCGATGATCGTAAAGCACATCGATCAGCGTCGAGAAACGCTTGGCCGCGTCGCGTTTTTCGGGCCCCAACAGCGGGATGTCCGATATCAGGACCGCGCGGAAAAGAGTGGCCAGTTCCAGATAATCGGCGGGGGCGCGGGGATAGTCGCATAATTCATCGAAGGCAAACCACGCGACCTTGTCGGCTGTGCGCGGTAAAAGCCAGGTGCGCCCGGCAATATAAAGATAATCGGCCGAAGGCGGCGCACCCTTGGACAGGCGGGCAAAATCGGCCTTCATCCGGATCGCACTGTCCGCACCGGTATGATAGACCGTCGTACCTGCGCTCCGGCCCAGGCGGTAATCCTGCCGTCCCGTCAGTTCCAACACGTCGAGACGGCGTTCGATGATGTCGATGAAGGGCAGAAAACGCTCCCGCATCAGCCCGTCCTTGTAAAGCTCCCGGGGAGGACGGTTCGAGGTCACCACCATGACCACGCCTTCCTCGAACAGAGTCTCGAACAGACGCCCCAGAATGATGGCGTCGCCGATATCCGTGACCTGAAACTCATCGAAACAGAGCAGATGCGCCTCGGCGGCGATGGTGCGGGCGACCCGGACGATCGGGTCCACGCCATTGCCCGCCTGACCGGCGCGCCGGTTGAACAATTCGGTGTGCACCCCGCGCATGAAATCGTGGAAATGGGCCCGGCGCTTGAGCGCAACCGGCGCCCTCTCGAAAAACATATCCATCAGCATGGATTTGCCGCGCCCGACATCGCCATAGAGGTAAAGCCCCTGCCGCGGCAGTGCCGCTTCGCCGTCTCCGGAACGCCATTTCAGGGAATTGACGACCTTGCCGCCCCAACCGAACCGCGCCAGCCAGCCGCCGGAAGAATCCGGGCGGTAGCCGTTCAGGGCGCGGGCGAGACTCTCCAGCTTTTCGGCTGCCGCCGCCTGGGCGGGGTCCGGCTTCAAACGGCCTTCATCAAGAAGATGTCGGTAGACGGCGAGAGGTCCGGGCATGTTCCCCCAAAGGCAGGCAAAAAACGCCTTTCGGCTTATCCATAGATAAGCATGGTCCCAGCCCGTTAAAAGGGCGGAACGGGGTGGAAAACCCCGCCCCGCCCGGAATCATTAGTTCTGGTCCAGTGGAACGTAAAGCCGTCCTTCTTCCCGGTATTTCTCGGCCATCCGAGCCATGCCTTGCTTCTGCGCCTCGGCGCGGACGCCGTATGAAAGACGCATCGCACAGAATTTCGGGCCGCACATCGAACAAAAATGCGCCGTCTTATGCCCGGTGCTCGGCAATGTCCGGTCATGAAAAGCCAGGGCCGTTTCCGGATCGAGAGACAGGTTGAACTGATCCTGCCAACGGAAATCGAACCGGGCCCGCGACAGCGCGTCGTCGCGGGCTTTCGCCGCCGGATGTCCCTTGGCGAGATCGGCGGCATGCGCGGCGATCTTATAGGTGACGACGCCGGTTTTGACGTCGTTCCGGTCGGGCAGGCCCAGATGCTCCTTAGGCGTCACGAAGCACAGCATCGCCGTACCGAACCAGCCGATCATCGCCGCGCCGATACCGCTGGTGATGTGGTCATAGCCCGGTGCGATGTCGGTCGTGAGCGGCCCCAGCGTGTAAAAGGGCGCTTCGCCGCACGAAGCGAGCTGACGGTCCATGTTTTCCTTGATCTTGTGCATCGGCACATGGCCCGGTCCCTCGATAATGACCTGGCAATCCTTTTCCCAGGCGATCCGGGTCAATTCGCCCAGCGTCTCCAACTCGGCGAATTGGGCGGCGTCGTTGGCATCGGCAATCGATCCGGGCCGCAGGCCGTCACCCAGCGACAAGGCCATGTCATAGGCGCGGCAAATATCGCAGATCTCGGCGAAACGCTCATAAAGAAAGCTTTCCCGGTGATGATGCAGGCACCACGCCGCGATGATCGAGCCGCCCCGGCTGACGATGCCGGTGACGCGATCGGCGGTCAGGGGAACGTGATGCAGCCTGAGCCCGGCATGAATGGTGACATAATCCACCCCCTGTTCCGCCTGTTCGATCAGGGTATCGCGGAAAATGTCCCAGCTCAAATCCTCGGCCCGGCCATTGACCTTTTCCAGCGCCTGGTAAAGCGGCACCGTGCCGATCGGCACCGGCGCGTTACGCAAAATCCATTCGCGGGTAGCGTGAATGCCCGCTCCGGTCGATAAATCCATGACCGTGTCCGCGCCCCAACGGGTCGCCCAGACCATTTTTTCCACTTCTTCGGCCATCGAGGAACCGATCGCCGAAGTGCCGATATTGGCGTTGATCTTGACCAGGAAATTGCGGCCGATGACCATCGGCTCGGATTCGGGGTGATTGATGTTGGCGGGCAGGATCGCCCGTCCGCGCGCGATCTCGTCGCGGACGAATTCGGGCGTGACATAATCGGGGATCGCTGCGCCGAAAGATTCGCCGTCGCGCGCCAACGCCGCTTTCGCCTGCTCGCGTCCCAGATTTTCCCGGATCGCGGCAAACTCCATCTCCGGCGTGACGATGCCTGCACGGGCATAGGCGCGCTGGGTCGCCGCCCGCCCTTCCCTGGCCCTCAACGGGGAATGGCGCACCGGAAAGGCCGGCACCGCTCCGCCTTTCCCGCCCGCCTTCGGGGCCTCCGGCGACGGCTCGACATCGCCGCGCGCCGCGATCCAGCCCTCACGCAGCCGGGGCAGGCCGCGATCAATGGCGATTTCAGCGGCCGAGTCGGTATAGGGACCGGAAGAATCATAGACAACCACCGGCGGCTCTCCCGCGCCGGGATCAAGGGTGATCGCACGCATCGGCACGCGGATGCCGGGATGAATCCGGCCCGGCATGAAAATCTTCGCTGACGCCGGTAAAGGCCCGCACGTCACCGCCGGCGCGGATTCGGAATCGGCTGAGATTGTGTGATCGATAGTCATGGGTCGAGGCTCCTTCGCCTTGGCAAGGAAGACCCAGATCGGACAGGGTGGGATGAAGGAAGAGCGTTTGCCGGTTTAAAGAAGGTCCGAGCCGTTTTCCTGGACCCCAACCGGGCCTGAAGCGCCCGCACCGTCCCTACGCCAGTATGAACTGGATCAGGTTCAAGGGGTCACCGCGCCGCACGGATGGAAAATCCTTCCTTGCCAGCGGACTCTCAGCCCCTTGCCGGGGCTCCCCAGGTGAAGGGGAAAGTGTGGGGTCGGACGGAGAAGCCTGTCAAGACCGGATGCCGGCCTTGACATGAACATTGCGCTTCTCCCCGAGGCAAGGCTCGGTTAAACAGGAAACCGTTCTTCCGGAGGATCCGATGTCCGTCCGCGTCCTCCCCCTTTTGGGGGTCGTCCTGCTACTGGCCGCTTGCGCGTCCGAGCCGCCTTTCCCTCAGACCGATGCCATGGCGCACCGGCATGGCGTCGTCAAGGTCTGCTACGTATCCGGCGAGACCCCGCCCGAACAGGTCGCGGCAGTAGCGGAAGCAGCCTGCGCCCGTTTCGGACGCACGGCCCGGCTCGACGGCTACATGCCCGCGCAATGCGCCTGGACCGCACCCGATCTTGCCTTATTCCATTGCGAAGACAGGCCCCGGGACGATTCGCCGGGAGCACACCGGGAACGCCCGACACCGCCGCCTTTCCCCGAACGCTAACCGCCGCTCCTACAAAATCCGTTCCGTCAGCTTGCGCTTGATGTCGGCGATGGCCTTGGCCGGATTGAGGCCCTTGGGGCAGGTATCGGTGCAATTCATGATGGTGTGACAGCGGAACAGACGGAAGGCGTCGTCCACCGCATCCAGCCGTTCCGGTCTCGCCTCGTCGCGCGAATCGGCGATCCAGCGCGCCGCCTGCATCAGCACCGCCGGCCCGAGATAACGGCTTCCCGTCCACCAATAGCTGGGACAGGCGGTCTGGCAGCAGAAGCACAAGATGCATTCCCACAAACCGTCCAGCTTGGCCCGCTCCTCGGGGCTTTGGCGCACCTCGCGGTCGGGCGGCTGCGGCGTGTGCGTTTTCATCCAGGGTTCGATGGCGGCGAATTGCGCATAAGGAATGGACAGATCCGCCACCAAATCCTTGACCACCGGCATGTGCGGCAAGGGATAAATGCGCACATCGCCCTTGATCGCCTCGATTGGCTTCAGACAGGCCAGCGTATTGGTCCCGTCGATATTCATCGCACAGGAACCGCAAATGCCTTCGCGGCAGGAACGGCGGAAGGTCAATGTAGCGTCGATCTCGTCCTTGATCTTCAAAAGCGCGTCGAGAACCATCGGCCCGCAGGAATCGAGATCGATCTCGAACGAATCGAGCTGCGGCGTCCCGCCCGCTTCCGGGTCGTAGCGGTAAATGCGGAAGGTCTTCACGCGCCCGGCCCCTGGGGGAGCGCGGTGCGTCCGTCCCGGCTGAACTCTGGAATTGGCGGGCAGCAGAAATTCGGCCATGTCCGTCCCCGTTTATAAGTTAAAAAACGCCGCCGTCCTTAAGGGGCGGCTAATAGACGCGCGCCCGGGGCGCGATATAGTCGATTTCGCCGCTCAAGGTATAGGCGTGCACCGGACGATAGGAGAGGACGACCTCGCCTTTTTCATCCAGCCAAGCCAGGGAATGCTTCATCCATCGGGCGTCGTCGCGGGCAGGGAAATCCTCGCGGGCATGAGCGCCCCGGCTTTCCTCGCGCGCTTGGGCCGAGGCGATGGTCGTCTTGGCGCAAGCCAGAAGATTGGCCAGCTCCAATGCCTCGACAAGATCGGAATTCCAGATCAGCGATCGGTCGGACAAGGCCAGATCGCCAAAGGAATCGAAAACCTCGCCGATCCGCTTCACCCCATCGGCCAGGGAATCGGCGGTGCGGAAGACACCGGCGTCGTTCTGCATCGCCCGCTGCATCGCCAAACGGATTTCCGAGGTCCGCAAGCTTCCCTTCGCCTGACGGATGCCGTCCAGACGAGCCAAAGCGGCATCGCCGGCATCTTTGGGCAAGGCAGGCAGCGCGCTGCCCGGTTTCAGCGTTTCAGCGGTGCGCAGGGCTGCCGACCGGCCGAACACGATGATGTCGAGCAGCGAATTGGTGCCCAGACGGTTCGCACCGTGAACGGACACGCAGGCCGCCTCGCCGATCGCCATCAGTCCCGGCACAACGGCGTCGGGGTCGTCGTCCGTGGGCCGCAGCACCTCGCCATGCAGATTGGTCGGAATGCCGCCCATATTGTAATGCGCGGTCGGCAGGACCGGGATCGGTTCTTGCGTCACATCGACGCCGGAGAAGATGCGCGCCGTCTCGGAAATACCCGGCAGACGCAATTCCAGCGTATCCGCCCCCAGATGTTCCAGATGCAGATGGATATGATCCCCCTGCTTGCCGACGCCGCGCCCTTCGCGGATCTCGACCGTCATCGCGCGCGAAACCACATCGCGCGAAGCCAAGTCCTTGGCCGAGGGCGCGTAGCGCTCCATGAAGCGTTCGCCGGCGGCATTGGTCAGATAGCCGCCTTCGCCGCGAGCTCCCTCGGTGATCAGACAGCCCGCGCCATAGATGCCGGTGGGGTGGAACTGCACGAATTCCATGTCCTGAAGCGGCAGACCGGCGCGGGCCACCAGCCCGTGCCCATCGCCGGTACAGCTATGCGCCGAGGTGCAGGAAAAATAGACCCGCCCATAACCGCCGGTCGCCAGCACGGTGCGGTGCGCACGGAAGCGATGCAGCGAACCATCGTCAAGATTGAGCGCCATCAGCCCGAGACAGGCGCCCTTGGCATCCATGATCAGATCCAGGGCGACATATTCGACGAAGAACTCGGCCTTATGCTTCAGACATTGCTGATAGAGCGTGTGCAGGATGGCGTGCCCGGTGCGGTCGGCGGCGGCGCAGGCGCGCTCGACCGGGGCTTCGCCGAAATTGCGCATATGGCCGCCAAAGGGACGCTGATAGATGCGCCCGTCCTCGGTGCGCGAAAAAGGCACGCCGAAATGCTCCAGCTCATAGACCGCCGGCACCGCCTCGCGGCACATATATTCGATCGCGTCCTGGTCGCCCAGCCAATCAGACCCCTTGACCGTGTCATACATGTGCCAGCGCCAGTCATCCTCGCCCATATTGCCCAGCGCCGCGCCGATGCCGCCTTGCGCCGCCACGGTATGGCTGCGGGTGGGAAACAGTTTGGTCACGCAGGCCGTTTTGAAACCGGACGCTCCCATGCCCAGCGTCGCCCGGAGCCCGGCGCCGCCAGCGCCGACCACCACCACGTCATAGCTGTGATCGATGACCTTGTAGGCCGTCATGCCCTCTTACCCTCCTATGAACGCGGTTTTCAGAACGGCCGCCAGCGAGAACAGGCACAACAGGAAGGCCGCGATCTTGACGGCGACGATCGCCGCCGTCCGCGCCGCCTCGTTCGCCACATAATCCTCAAGGATCACTTGCAAACCGATCTGCGCATGAAGAAAGGCCAGGATCAAGGTCGCCGACAGCAGCGCCATCGTCCAGGGGGCGGAAATCCAGATCTGAAATGTGCGCCAGTCGGCCCCGGCCAACGAAACCGCCGAGGCGACAAACCAGAGACAGAGCCCGATCAAAGCGATGGCGGACAAGCGTTGAAGCCAGAACAGCCTAGCCCCCGTCCCGGACGCACCCAGTCCCCGCACCTGGCCCAAAGGCGAACGCATCGTCATTGTCCGACCCTCCTTCAAAGCGCCAAGCCGGCCGCCCAAGCGGCGGCGGTCAAGAGGATCGCAGCGGCAATGACGGCGATACCCGACGCCTTCGCCTGCGGCAACTCGAAACCGAAGCCTGCGTCCCAGAACAGATGCCTGACGCCATTGGCGAGGTGATAGAACAGCGCGACCGAGAATCCCAGCAGCAGAAGCCGCCCCAGGGCCGAGCCCATGAAGGCCGAGGCGCGCGCGAAGGCTTCCGGGCCGGCCGCCGCCGATCCCAGCCAATAGGCCAGCAGCAGCATCCCCGCCGACAAGATCATGCCGGTTCCGCGATGCGTGATCGAAATCAAGGCCAGAAGGGGAAGCCGATAAATCTGGATATGGGGCGAAAGCGGCCGGTTCTGTGTCGCCATCTCTTGGGCACCTCTTCATTCCGGGTTGCGGGCGAGGCGTTAGAGGAAACTTTGTTCCGATTAAAAATTAGCGACTGAACATCTTTTCGTCCAGACTTCCCTGCTGCGCTTAGCCTTCTGCCCCGTCCGGCCCCATCCCAGCGGCGATGGCCTCGGCGCGCGCGATCATGCGCCGGGCCGCAATGGCGTGCGGCTCCTCGATCAATCGCCCGTCGAGCACGGCCACCCCCTGCCCCCTGGCCCGCGCCTCGGCCAGACAATCAAGGACGCGCCGCGCCCAGGCGATTTCCTCGGACGTGGGTGAAAAGATGCGGTTGGCCGTGGCAATGGTTTTGGGATGGATCAACGTTTTCCCATCGAAACCGAGATCACGCCCCTGGCGGCAAACGGCAAGAAATCCCGCTTCGTCATCGAGATCGAGATGCACCCCGTCCAGGATGGCGATCCCGACGGCCCGCGCCGCCAGCACACAGAGCCCCAAAGAGGTCTGCAAAGCCGGCCGGTCCACCCCCGGCGACACATGGAGGGAAAACGCCAGATCCGTTGTGCCCATGATCAGCCCGGCCAAACGGGGCGTAGCAGCGGCGATCGCGGCAGCGGCCAGAACGCCGCCCGGCGTCTCCACCATCGCCCACAAGGCCAGATCCCCCGGCGCGCCTGCGGCGATCAGCGCCGCCTCGGCGCGGAGCAGGTCTTCGGCCGAACCGACCTTGGGCACGGCAACGCCATCGGCGCCCGAGCGGGCGGCGGCGGCCAAATCCTCCGCACCCCAAGGCGTGTCCAACCCGTTGATGCGCAGGATGGTTTCGCGCCGGCCAAAGTGTTTCCCACGCAAGGGTTCCATGACCCGACGGCGCGCCGAAGCCTTGGCGTCGGGGGCCACCGCATCCTCCAGATCGAGAATCAGCCCGTCCGCCGGCAGCGTTTCCGCTTTTTCCAGCGCCCGGATATTGCTGCCCGGCACGTAAAGAATACTGCGGCGCGCCCCAACGATCATGCTATGGTCTCCCGCAGAGCCGTCCAACCCTTAACCGGCGGTATTGACAATAGAATTGGCGTTTCCAGGAACAACCGGCAACGCAAACTTTTGCATGAGCCTAGATCCGATGAACATTCTTTCCATCCAATCGTCCGTCGCCTTTGGGCATGTCGGGAACTCTGCTGCGGTCTTTCCGCTGCAACGCCTTGGCCACGAAGTTTGGCCCATCAACAGCGTACAATTTTCCAATCATACCGGCTATGGCGTCTGGCGCGGCATGGTGTTCCCGCCCGAACATCTGTCCGATCTGGTCGAAGGAATCGCCGAGCGCGGCGTCTTGGGCCAATGTAACGCCGTTCTGTCGGGCTATCTGGGCGACGCCGCGTCGGGAGCCGTCATCCTGAACGCCCTGGAACGGGTAAAGGCCCAAAATCCGGATGTGCTTTATTGCTGCGATCCGGTCATGGGCGATGAGGGGCGCGGCCTGTTCGTGCGTCCCGGCATCCCGGAATTCTTCGCCACCCGCGCCCTGCCTCATGCCGATATCGTCACCCCCAACCAATTCGAGCTGGAAGTCCTGGCCGGCACCAAGGTCACGACCTTGGACGAGGTGGTGAAAGCCGCTCGCGCCTTGCGCGCCCGAGGCCCCAAAATGGTCGTCGTAACCAGCGTCCGCGCCCCGGCGGCCGATGACGGCATGCTGGGCTCGGCGCTGATTTCCGCCGACGGCGCATGGCTGGCCCAAACCCCGCTGCTCAATCTCGATCCGCCGCGCAACGGCACAGGCGATGTGTTCGCTTCCCTGTTCCTGGGGCATCTTCTGTCCGGCATCGAGCCGTCCGAGGCGCTGCGGCGCACGGTGGCGGCGCTGTTCGCCATCCTGGAACGGACCGTTGCCGCGAATTCGCGCGAATTGCTGCTGATCGCGGCGCAGAACGAATTCGTCGAACCGACGGCTGAAGTCAAGCTCACCAGGCTTTACTGACCGTGCGCATGGCGGCGTCACTCACCATTTCCTTGTCACGGCGGCAAGGCGGGTAGGGATGGATTTTTCCCACTTCCTGCGCGGCCTTCTGGTCGGAATCGCCTTGGCGGCTCCGGTCGGGCCGGTCGGAATTTTGTGCATCCGCCGCGCCCTGGCCGATGGCCGCTACGCTGCCTTCGTCGCCGGGCTCGGCGCGGCCTGCGCCGACGCCTTCTACGGCGCGGTCGCGGTGCTGGGACTGACGGTCGTGTCGCAATTCCTGTCCAGCCACGCCTTGGCGCTGCGGCTGGTCGGCGGCGCTTTCATGATCGTGCTGGGACTGCATGTTTTCCGCCAGCCGCCGCCAGAGGAAACCGAACCGGTCACCGGTCCAGGCCTGATCCGGGACTTCATCTCGTCCTTTCTCATCACCCTGACCAATCCCGCCACCATCCTGGCAGCGATGGGTGTGTTCGCCGCCATCGGCACCCTGGTCAAAGGGCAACCCGGCGATCCGCGCCTGACCGTCGTCGGCGTGTTCGTCGGCTCGTCCTTGTGGTGGCTGTTCCTGGCGGTGATGGCCGGCGCGGCGCGGGACCGTTTCACCTCGGCCGGACTACAACGCTTGAACCGGCTGTCCGGTTCCGTTCTGGCCCTGTTCGGCATCGTCATCCTGGCCGGCGCGGCCATCACTATCGTTACCTGACATCCGCGCCGGCCTTAAGGATAAGGCTTACTTCTTGAGATAGTCGCGGGCCAGGACTTCGGCGATCTGAACCGCGTTCAAGGCTGCACCCTTCCTCAGATTGTCCGAGACGCACCAGAACGACACCCCATTATCGATGGTGGGGTCCATGCGAATCCGGCTGACATAAACGGCGTCCTCGCCGGTCGCCTCGACCGGGGTGGCGTAGCCCTCATCGGCGCGATGATCGATCACGACCACGCCCGGAGCCGCCTTCAAGGCATTGCGGATCGATTCTTCATCGACATCGTGAACGAACTCGACATTAACCGATTCCGCGTGCGAGACGAACACCGGCACGCGCACGCAGGTCGCATTGACCTTGATCTTGGGGTCGAGAATCTTCTTGGTCTCGGCCACCATCTTCCACTCTTCCTTGGTCGAGCCGTCATCCATGAAGACATCGATATGGGGAATGACGTTGAAGGCGATCTGCTTGGTGAACTTCTCGGGCCGGACCGGATCGTTCACATAGATGGCGCGGGTCTGGTTGAACAGCTCGTCCATCGCTTCCTTGCCGGCGCCCGAAACCGATTGATAGGTCGAGACCACGACGCGGCGGATGGTCGCCAGATCGTGCAACGGCTTCAAAGCCACCAGCATCTGGATGGTCGAGCAGTTGGGGTTGGCGATGATGCCCTTTTTCTTGTAGCCGGCAATGGCGCCGGGATTCACCTCAGGCACCACCAGCGGCACGTCGGGATCCATGCGGAAATGCGAGGTGTTGTCGATCACCACCGCGCCCGCCGCCGCCGCGCGGGGCGAGAATTCAGCCGAAACCTTGGCCCCCGGCGAAGACAGGGCGATATCCACGCCCTTGAAATCGAAATTGGCGAGATCCCGGACCTTGAGACGTTTGTCGTCGCCATAGGAGACCTCGCTCCCGGCGGAACGCGAGGACGCCAGGGGGATCACCTCGTCGGCGGGAAAATTGCGCTCATAGAGCGTCTGAAGAATCTCACGGCCGACATTGCCCGTCGCCCCGATCACCGCAACCTTATAGCCCATTTCATCCTACTCCACTGTTCCGAGGCCCGCCTTCATCCGCCGCCGAAAGGCCCCGATAACGACAAAGGCCCGCCGGGAAGCTCCAGCGGGCCTGCTGATAGAAAACAGCCGACAGCCCGCCTACAACCGGGTCTTTTTAGTTTTCGGGGTCGCGGTCGGCAAAAGAACGACGGCGGCGCTTTCACGAGCGCCGGGCAGCGAAAACAGACTTGCCTTGGGGCAGGACATCGCCAAAACCTCCGTCGGGGAGCAAGCTTTACCCGAGCGGTTACATCCTGGCAAGGACAAAGGCCCGCCTTTTCCGCCATGAAGCCATGCGTTTAGGGGGAAAGCGGCGTCAGGCCGGATCGACGGGCCGGCTGGTCAGGGTTCCGTCGGCCCCGACCATGATGCTTTCGACCCGTGTCTGGGCCTGGGCCAGCTTGGCTTCGCAATGGCGCTTCAAGGCAACGCCCCGGCCATAGGCTTCGATCGCCTCGTCCAACTTTCCCTTGCCTTCCTCAAGCTGGCGGACGATGCGCTCCAGTTCGGCCAGGGCTTCCTCGAAGTCCAGGGCGACGATGTCCTCGGGAATGTCGGTCACGGACGCGGCCTCTTTCATCATCGTTGAAAAGGAGGGGGAGTCTACGGCGTTTCCCCCGCCGTCGCAAGGCGGGCACGGTCCGCTGGCCTTTTCGGACGAGCCGCGCCAAGATGCGCCGATCATGACCAAGAAACGGCTAGACCATCTGCTCATCGACCGCGGCCTGGTGGAAAGCCGCGCCCGCGCCCAAGCGCTGATCATGGCCGGCAAGGTCTATTCGGGCGAGGAACGCCTGAGCAAGGCCGGGCAGATGGTCAAGGAGGACATCGCCCTTTCCATACGCGGCGAAGACCACCCCTGGGTTTCGCGCGGGGGACTGAAGCTGGTCCGGGCGATCGAGGCTTTCGCCATCGACCCCAAAGGCTTCGTCGCCATTGATGTCGGCGCTTCGACCGGGGGGTTCACCGACGTGCTGCTCACCCATGGCGCGACGCGCGTCTATGCCGTCGATGTCGGCCATGGACAATTGGCCTGGAAGCTGCGCCAGAACCCCGCCGTGGTGGTTTTGGAACGCACGAACGCGCGCACCCTGACCACGGAACAGATCCCCGAACCCGCCGACATCGTCGTCTGCGACGCAAGCTTCATCGGCCTTGAGTTGGTGTTGCCCGCCGCCTTGTCCCTGACCCGGCCGGGCGCATGGGCGGTGGCGCTGATCAAACCGCAATTCGAGGTCGGCAAGGGGCGCGTCGGCAAGGGCGGCGTGGTTCGTGATCCGGCCTTGCATGACGAGGTCTGCGCGCGCATCCGGGATTGGTTTTCATCCCTGCCCGGCTGGCAGGTCGAAGGCATCGTCGAAAGCCCGATCAAGGGGCCTGAGGGCAATATCGAGTTCCTGATCGCCGCCCGCCGCCTGCCCTGATCCGCCCCTCCTTTCAGTCCATGACCGCAAGGACGGGTTGATTCTTACCAAACCGCCTGTCTATACACGGATAAAGACGACTTAGACCATAGACGGAAACGACCCAGACATGCGGTATCTCGCCGACTTCACGGTCGGGCAACGCTATCAGGCAGGCCCGATCGACGTCACCGAACAGGACATCATCGCCTTTGCCCGGCAATACGACCCCCAGCCCTTCCATCTCGGCCCCGAGACCGCCCGCAAGACCTTCTTTCGCGGCCTCGCCGCCAGCGGTTGGTTGACGGCGTCGCTGACGATGCGCCTTCTGCTCGCCAGCGGCTTCGATGTCAAATGGGGTCTGATCGGCCGCGAGGTCGAATCCTTGCGCTGGCATGTGCCGGTCCGGCCCGGCGATTCCTTGCGCGCCGTCAGCGAGATCACCGCCGTGACGCAGCCCAGGCCGGGCAAGAAGCACGGCATGATCCATTTCAGCACCGAGACCATCAATCAGAAGGACGAGGTCGCGATGTCGATGCGCTCATCCTGCCCGGTGCCGCTGCGAACGGACGGGAACCGCTAGAAACCCGTTCGGGAGACGCGAAATGCCGCCGTCAGGGGACTGAAATCCCCCGAAACGGCGGCCAGATCGACATATTCTGGACGACGAAACGCGCAAACTCCCGCCCCGGCGGCAAGCCGGAGCGGGAAAGCCGTCTCAGGCTTCGTCGGCGACGCCGTCGGTTTCGGCTTCCACATCCACCGAAACGACGATTTCCTCGATTTCGACCTCGACCTCTTCGGCCTCGGCCACCTTCGCGGCGTTACGCTCGGCTTCTTCCTGAGAGCGGGCGACGGTCACATTCACCGTCAGCGCCACTTCCGGATGCAGCGAGACGCGCACCGGATAGGTGCCCAGAGTCTTGATCGGGGTATCGAGCGACACCTGGCGGCGCTCGATCGACAGCCCGGCTTCCTTCACCGCGTCGGCGATGTCGCGGCCCGAGACCGACCCGTACAGCATGCCCGATTCACCGGCCTGACGGATCACCAGGATCGACAGCGTGCCAACCCGGGCGGCGATTTCCTCGGCTTCCTCGCGGCGCTTCAGATTGATCGCCTCAAGCTGGGCGCGCTGGGCCTCGAAACGGGCCTGATTCTCTTTCGTGGCCCGCAGCGCCTTTTTCTGCGGCAGCAGATAGTTGCGTGCGAAACCGGGCTTCACCTTCACGGTATCGCCCATATGGCCGAGCTTTTCGATGCGCTCGAGCAGGATGACTTCCATCACTTTTCCTCCTGGCCGCGTGCGGTTTCTCTACCGCCGCCGCCTCGTCCAGAAACTCATCAATCCCAATCCGGCGACCGCGATCACGGCCCAGCCGAACAGTATCACAAACGCCACATAGAACAGCGTCAGCCACAACCGGGCCTGCGACCTGCCCCCGAGGAAGCGATGCACCACCGCCAGCCCCACCAGGACATAAGGCCCCATCAGCCCCATGACGGCGTTGCGCGCCATATAGGCGGCATCGCCGGTCCCCGTCAGCAGCGCCAGGCCGATAGCCAGGCACAACGCCACTCCCGTCCATGCCGGCAGGTCGGCGTCTCTGTAGCGGGGCGTCGGACGCAAGGCGCGGCCGGATCGTTGCGCCAAAGCCTGGCCCAGAACCCCGTTCAGAACACCCACCAGCAGCCAGCCGGTCATGGCCACCGCCGGCAGCAGCGACGACCACAGGCCGATCACCGCATCGCGGATCTCGGGGCTCGCCTCGATCACCAGGCGATCGACGAAGTCCGTGACCTGATGGCGCATTACCGCCTCGATCCCGCCATCGCCGGAATCCAGGACCAGCATGCCGATCACCAGCAAAGCCAGTCCCACGCCCGTCAACCACGCCAGCACTTGGCCCGGCGGATACCATTCGATGGTTCCGTCGGCGGTCGGACGCCATAGCAGCGCGCGTTGCACCACCAGGAGAGCCGACCCCGCTCCAAGCACCGCATAGGCCGGCACCGCCGCCAGGGACAATCCCGCAACCAGGAACGCCCCCACCGCGGCCCCGATGGCCGCCTTGGCCAAGCCGAAGCAGAGCCCCACCACCATCAAGGGCAAGGGAGTCAGATAGACGAGCAGAGCCCCGACCCCTCCCCCGGCGAGAACCGAGAGGAAGAGAAGCCCGCTGGCAAGTCCGGCCAGCAGGGAAAGGCCGAGCTCTTTCGTCATCCCGGCATCCCTCCGGCGGCGTGACGCGGTCCAGTGGCCGGACCGCCCGCCGCTTTACTTGACCACGTAGGGCAGAAGACCCAGAAACCGGGCCCGCTTGATCGCCTTGGCCAGCTCACGCTGCTTCTTCGCCGACACCGCAGTGATGCGGCTGGGGACGATCTTGCCCCGCTCGGAGATGAAACGCTGCAGCAGCTTGACGTCCTTGTAGTCGATCTTGGGCGCGCCTTCGCCCGAAAACGGGCAGGTCTTGCGGCGGCGGAAGAACGGACGGCGCGCGCCGCCGGACGACGGACGCGGAGCGCCCTGGGTGCCTTCGGGCTTCATGCCTCGCCTCCCTCGTTTCCGCGTGCGGAACGCGGAGCCCCGCCATCACGGCGCGGACGTTCGTCACGCTGATTCTTGTTCGACATAACCGCCGAGGGGCCTTCCTCGAGCTCGTCCACGCGGACGGTCAGGCAGCGCAGCACATCCTCGCTGATCGACATCTGGCGCTCCATTTCCTTCACCGCGGCGAAGGGGGCGTCGACGTTGAAAAGCACATAATGGCCTTTGCGGTTTTTCTTGATCCGATAGGCAATGTTGCGCAGGCCCCAATATTCACGCTTGGTGACCTGGCCGCCTTCGGCCGAGATGACATTCGCCATCTCATCGCTCAGGGCTTCCACCTGCGGGGCGGCAATGTCCTGGCGCGCGATGAACACGCATTCATATAACGACATACAAGCACTCCTTATGGCTTGTCTCTTCCCATCCGGCCCACCATCGGGCCGCCGGGCATAGCCGGCTGTTCTCCGCCGGCAAGGAGTTGGAAAGGGCGCACTATACACAAAACGATCCCCTGCGCAAGCGGCGGATGCCGGCCCTTATCTATACACCCAGCAGGATTTCTATACGCTCGCCGGGATTGACGAGCGGATGCCGCAGTGCCATTGCTTGCCCGATTTGCCTCCTAAGACCCCCATAATAAGGACGTTCCTCTTGACTCTGATCCTGCTCGCCATCTTCCTCGGCCTGGTCGAGGGAGTGACCGAATTCCTGCCGATCTCATCCACCGGCCATCTCGTGCTGCTGATCGATCTGCTCGGATTCCAGGCCCCGCCGGGCAAGACCTTCGAGATCGTCATCCAGCTCGGTGCGATCCTGGCCATCTGCGTTCTCTACCGCCACCGTCTGATCCGCGCCGCTCTGGGTTTCTTCTCCGACCGAAACGAACGGAACTTCGTGCTCGCGATCCTGGCGGGATTTCTGCCGGCGATGGTCGTGGGCGCGATCGCCTATCCCCTGGTCCGCCGGCTTCTCGACGAGCCCATCGTCGTCGCCATCGCCCTGGTGCTGGGCGGAATCGCCATCATCATCATCGAACGCCACACCGAACGGCGCAAAACGCCGCCGGTCGAAACGGTCACGCCGATGACCGGATTCAAGATCGGCATCTTCCAGATCATCGCCATGATCCCCGGCGTATCGCGTTCGGGCGCCACCATCATGGGGGCGCTGCTGATGGGAGTCGAACGCAAGACGGCGGCCGAATTCAGCTTTTTCCTGGCCATCCCGACGATGCTGGGCGCTTCGGCCTATTCGATCCTGCGCAACTGGGAGTCGCTTTCCTTCGACGGATCGACGCTGATCGCAATCGGATTCGTCGCAGCCTTCATCGCAGCACTGCTGGTCGTGCGATGGGCGATCGCCTTCATCGTCCGTCATGGCTTCATACCGTTCGCCTGGTACCGCATCCTGCTTGGGTTGGTTATCCTGGCCTTCCTGCTCATCCGCTAGGAACCGAACCCGCCGCAATGCCGTCCGCTCCCCTATCCCGATCCGGCCTTGCCCGCCGCTTAGCGACACTTCTCGCCGCTTCGCCCCTGCTGGCCTGCGCACAGATGGCGCCGCCGCCCGGCGGATCGCCCGGCCCATGGCGCTACATCACCGCCAATCCCGCCACCACGTCCAGCGCCTGCATCGGCGCGCCCCGAAATCCACTCTGCGCAGCCGAAACCCTGCTGGCCTGCTTCCAGCGTAATCAGCCCGATCTGTGCCGCATGGTCGATGACGGCGCGGGAGTCTATGATTCGGTTTTCGCCGCGTCTCAAGCTGAGACCGGCTATCTGGCCTATCGCATCGTCGAGACGCGCCCGGTCGGTAAAGCCGAACCGGCCCTGTCCCAGGCGCGAGCTGGCGACATTCTCTACCTCATCGAGTTGCGCGACGGAGAACCGGGCAAATCCGCGCCGCCGACAGGCGAACCGCCGCAGCGTTTTCTTCTCCGTCCAGAAGCTGGCGGGGTCTGGAAAGTCGTACATTGGGGCGGACCCGACGATTGATGCTCCCTTCCCCGGACGGGTCGGTCACAGCAAGGCTTCACCCTAGAGATTCGGCTTCGGCCTCATAAATCATGACGCGGTTGCGTCCGCCCCCCTTGGCCCGATAGAGCGCGGTATCGGCGCAGGCCATCAACTGGGTCAAAGGCGAGTTGTCGCCGATATCCACCTGCCGGTATCCCGGGATGCAGGACATCACCCCGATGCTGACCGTCAGGCTTAATTGCTGGCCATCGGGCAGGGTCAGCCGCGCCGCCTCCACCTGGGCGCGCAAGCGTTCGGCGGTCCGAAGCGCGCCTTCCGCATTGGTGTTGGGCAGGGTAATGGCGAATTCCTCGCCGCCGACGCGCCCCAAAATATCGCCGTCGCGCAACGCGCCGCGGCAGATATTGGCGAACAGTTTCAGCGCCTGATTACCGGCCGCATGGCCGAAACGGTCATTGACCAGCTTGAAATGGTCGAGATCGAGCATCAGCACCGAGAAAGGACGCACCATGCGGCGGGCATGGTCCAGTTCCAGCGACGCCAATCGGTGGAAATGGCGCAAATTGGCCACTCCGGTCAGAGCGTCCAGAGCCGCCAGTGTTTCAAGTTCGGCTACATGCTGCTGGGCGTCGGTGAAGGTTTTCAGCGACAGCACCAGATCGTTCACGCATCCGCCGGCGTCCAGCACCACCGGCACCCGTTCAATCACCAGCCGCAAAAGAGCGGCTGCTTCGCTTTCCTTTTCCGACGGCATCGACGGCACCGGATAGGCGCTGGTAATCAGCCGGTCCGGACCGTTCGGCAGAACCAGACGCTGCCATGTCATGGAATAGCCGCCTTCGAAGGGTGCCGTGTAGGACCGCCACAACGGACGTCCGGCGCTGCGGACGAAATTATATTCGAATTCCAGCATGAGACGCCGTTTGATCGGCAGAATCTCGGTCGGCAGCAGATCAATCGTATGTCCGCTCAGATCGAGCCCGAATTCCTGGGCGAAAGCCTTGCCGTAATGGGCGTAGTGAAACTGGCCGTTGGCGACATTGATCACGATCAGATGGTCGGCATGATCGGAGAATTCCTCCAGCGGGGCATCGATCCGGCCAGCCACAGACATAGCCCGGTTCCATGCTTCCAGCAGAGACGCCAGGCGTCCATCCATCACCGCCAGAACCGCGTTCTCCATACGAGCCGCCCCGCCTTCGTCCTCTCCTCTAAAGGGGTATCACGTTTCACGGGAACGATCACCTCCTTAACAAGAGCCAGGGTTGGACAGACCCTCGTTATCTTCCCTGCCGCCACCAAGCCAGCACCAGCCCCCCCAATCCGGCGAACAGCAGGAAAATGGGAGGAATCATCGGGATATCCTCGACGGAATCGACGCTTCGTACGTCCCGGACGCTAAATCCGAACCAGGACGGCCCCGCCGCCGCGCCACGGACGCGCCGCATCTCCACCATTCCGTCCTCAATCCAGTGTACGCCGCCGCCGCCGGCCGCCAGTGCTGGGGCGATCCGCTCCGGACCGGCGCGCGGGTCGGCCATTTCAACAGGATCGAGCGGTCCGGCGGCGGCCAGGGCCGTCCGCAGACCATCCGACACCCGCCACAATCCCGCTTGATCCGCAGGCAAGCTGGTCTGAATGCGGCCATCTTCGCCGGCGGACAGATCAAGCGACCGGGACGCGCCATCGGGGGCGGTCACCTCGATCCTGACCGGCCCGGGGGTCAGACTCCGCCGTTCGATCCAAAGCCGGCGATCGCGGATTTCGGCTTTCAGCCTTTCTTCCTCAAGCTCGGTTTCCTTCATCAGCCAATGAGCCAGACGGCGCAGCAATTCCGCCTGCGGCCCGCCGCCCCGCCAGCCGCGTCCCCACAGCCAGGCCGAATCGCTCAAAAGCGACGCCACCCGCCCCGCCCCGGCTCGTTTCAGCACCAAGAGCGGCTGCCCGTCCGCCGCCGCCATCACCACCTGTCCCGAACCTCGCATCTCGGCGCCGATCCGGCGCACCCACGGTCCCCAATCCGGTTCTTTCCCGCCCGCGCCCGGCAAATCCGCCGTCACCGGATGCCGCCGGCCCAGGGCAGTGATCCTGGGCTTGAACGGACCTTCGACGACCTCGCCTGTCGGCGCGGCGGGCAGCACCGAGGCCAGAGGCGTATCGTAAAGGCTGTCGGAATGACCGAATTCCGGTCCCGCCGCCATCAGCAGCGCACCGCCCTTCTGCACGTAATCGGCCAGATTCTGGTAATATTCCGGTGTCAAGAAGGCCGACCGGTGATAGCGGTCCAGGATGACCAGATCGAACTCGTTCAAGCGCCGCTCGAACAGTTCCCGGACCGGGAAGGCGATCAAGGACAAATCCTGCAAGGGCGTGGGATCGTTTTTCTCGGTCTCGCGCAGGATGGTGAAATGGACCAGATCGACGGACGGATCGGCTTTCAACAGATTGCGCCAGGTTCGCCCGCCGACATGCGGCTCGCCTGAAACCAGCAGCACCCGCAACCGGTCCCTCACGCCTGAGATGGACAGGATGGCGCGGTTGTTGTCGCGGGAAAGTTCGTCCGGCGCGGCCTCGGCCTCGATTTCGACGATGGTCTGTCCGGCATGGATTATCGGAACCGCGATCGTTTGCAGCCGGTTCGGCAGCACCGGCCGCCGTTTCAGCTCGCCGCCATCGATCCTAATCGATACGGGCACGGATTCGTCATGACCGGGGTCGTCGATCTTGAACGACACGGCCACGGTCGAGCCGACCAACCCGAAAGCAGGCGCGTTCTCCAGCGTCAAGCGGCGGTCACGTTCGTTTTTGCTTCCCGCCAGCAACAGATGCAGCGGAAAGGACGGATCAGTCCGTTCGGGAGCATCCGCGACCGCGCCATCGGTGATCATCACCACACCAGCCAGACGCCGGCGCGGCAGATCGGCCAGCGCCGCATCCAGGGTGGCGAACAAGCGCGTCCCCTCATCCTGCCCTTCGCGGTTCTGGTGGCGGACAAGGCGGACATCGAGCCCGGGCAACGCCTTCAGCCGGGCGACCGCCTCGGCTGCCGCCTGCTCGGCTTGGGCCGCGCGCGCGCCGATCATCATGCTGGGGCTTTCATCCAAAAGGACCAGGGCGACATCGTCCAAAGGATGGGATCGTTCGTGGATCAGGCGGGGATCGGCCAGGGCCAGCGTGAAAACCAAGGCCGGAATCGCATGCCAGAACAGTCCCCGAACGCCGCCCTTGATCCAGCCCCACAGCGCCAGACCAAGAACCGCCGCGAACAAAGCGATCGCCACCCACCAGGGCAGCCAGGGGAAAAGACCTGAAACACTCATCGGCGCATCCGCTCCAGAATCGCCGGCAGATGCACCTGATCGGTCTTGTAGCTGCCGGTCAGGGCGACCATGACGAGATTGACGCCGAAACGGAACGCCCGTTCGCGCTGGCGTTCGCCGCCCGGCCGAACGGAAAACAGGAACCCGCCCGAGCCGTTCCCGGCCCAGGCCGCCGCCCAATCGTTCCCGCCGACCACCACCGGCGAGACATTGTCATTGGCCGGATCGCCATCTTCGGCGACATAGACCGGTCCATCCGCCCAGCGGCCCGGAAATTCGTTCAAAAGATAGAAGGAACGGGTCAGCGCATGCCCGTCCCCCAACAGCGTCAAGCGCGGAATATCGAGACCGCCGGCCAATCGCGCCAGCGGCCTTCCGTCGCCCTCGCCCCGGTCACGGCTGTCGAACAGGATCATGCCGCCATGACGCAGATAATCGTTCAGCCGCGCCCGCGCGGCAGCGGAAGGCGCAGGCTGGGTTTCCGTCGCCGGCCAGTAGATCAAGGGATAAACCGCCAGCGCGTCCTGCTCGATATCGACCCCTTGCGGTTCGTCCAAAACGACGGTGGTTCTGAGGGCCAACATTTCGGACAAGCCCTTAAGTCCCAGGCGGCTGACCGCATCGGTCTTGGCGTCGCCGGTCATCACGAAAGCCAGCCGGATTCTTAAGGCCGCCTCTTCGTCGGGAGAGGCGGCGCGCGCAGAACCGGACGGGTCCGGACAGGCCAAAATCAGCACCGCCAGCAGAACCGCGCCCCGCGACCGGCGGAACAATCCCATCAAAGCTGAAACCGCCGTCATGTCGGCCAACAGCAAGATCATGGCAGCCAGCAGCAGAGGAGCGGACAGATTGATATCCGTCCGTTTTTCACCCAGAACCGATGGCGTCACGCCGGCAGGAGGGGTGAGCCGGACCGGCAATGGCAAGGCTGACGCCAGATTGAAGGCAACCCGGCCTGATTCCTGGCCATAGAAGCCGGGCGGATGCGCCGGCCCCGGCGTGACCGGCGGCGAGCTTGTGGCCGGCAACGACTCGGCCCGCTCCGAGGGCGGCCCCAACCGCCCCCAGCCATCCAGTAGCAGGAACGGAGGCAACATCGTGCCGGCCCCGCCCCCCGTCTGGCCCTGCGCCAACCCCAACAGCCGGTCCAACATCGCCGGGAACAGGCCCGACAGGCCGAGATCGCTCCAATCCGGGCGAACCGTGGTATGGATCAGCACCAGCCATCCTTTGCCTAGGGGCTCTCCGGTGACCAAAGGCGTGCCGTCGGACAGACGGGCCCAGCTCTTCTCCGCCAGATCGATGGCGGGTTCGGCCAGAACTTGGGCGCGCACGACGGCATCCGGTGGCGAATCAAGCCCGGCGAACGGTCCCCGCGGGTCCATCGGCGCAACCGCCATCGGCTGAGTCCAGCTCATCGCCCCGCCCAGGGTCCGCCCGCCTTGGAGCAGCCGAACCGGCAAAAGCTCGTCGGGACTACGGGCCAGATTCGGTCCCGCCAGCCGAACCAAAACCCCGCCGGATTCGATCCAGGAGCGCAAGGCGGTACGGTCCTCTCGGGTCAGATCGCCGGCATCCGGCAACAGGATCAGAGCCGGCGGCTGGGCCAAAAGATCGGCCAACGGCGCACGGCGAACCTCTGTCCGCGCGCTTAACGCCCGTTCGGCATAATAAAGATCGTCGAGCAAAGGCGTCGCCCCCGCAGCACCCCGGTCCGCCAGCCCCACCGGACGGCGGCGGAACCGCTCGTCAAGCAGCACCACCGCGCCTGCGCCTTCTTCACCTTCGATCTTAAGACTGTTCACGCGATTGCGCTGTTCGGCCGGCATCGGCAAAGACAGAGCGACTTGATCGTCGCCGGAAGCGAACATGGCTTCTCCGCGCGCCAGAACCCGCCCCGACGAATCCTGCGCCAACACCGCCACCGACCCCGCATGGCTCCTATCGGCGCGCATCACGCTCGTTTCCAGAACCGGGCGGGACGGATCGGGCTGCGCCAACAACCGGGCCGCCCCCCCTTCGGCGGGGACGACCAGTTCAAGCCGGCCCAACGCTTTCAACGCACGGCCGAACGCCGCCGCATCCGGACCGTCCAGGCCATCGGACAGCCACACCACGCGCCAGGTGGGCAAAGCGGGCAAACCCGCCAGCGCGGCTAGCGCGGCGCGACGGTCCACAGCCCAGGGGTGCGGCGCCAAAGCGCCGATCGCCTGCCTGGCCTCGGAGGCGGCCATCAGCCGGGTGGCGGCCACGCCGCGCCCATCCGCCGGTTCCGCCGTGGGCAGGATCGCCACCGCGCGGCCCGCGCGCGCCGCCGCCTCGACCAGCCCCTCCATCGCGTCGCGACGCCGGGACCAGTCCTTGGCCGACGCCCAGCCATTGTCGAGCACGATCAGCACCGGACCATCGACCTTGGACGGCGTGGAATCGAGAACCGGCCCCGCCGCAGCCAGAATCGCCAGCGCGGCCAGAACCATCCTCAGCGCCATCAGCCAAAGCGGCGTCCGCGCCGGAGTCCCGCGTCGGACGGACAGGCCGGACAGCAGCCGAACGGCAGGGAAATCCTGGCGGCGCGGCGGCGGCGGCACCGCACGCAGCAGCCACCACAAAAGCGGCAGCATCAGAAACGCGGACAGCGCCCAGGGCGTGGTGAAGGAAAGACCCATCGCGTCAGATCCCCCCCACCGCGGCATGCAGCCTTATCAGCGCCGCCTGTGCCGCCTCGTCGGTCCGCGCGGCATCGATGGACCAGCCCAAATGCCGCGCCTGCCCGGCAAGCCGATCCTGCAACGCCGCCAACCGGGCGGTGTAAGCGTGGACCAGATCCTCGGCGCGTTCGCTCCGATAGGCCGGTTCCCCTTCCAACCCGGAAAACAGCACCCGTCCTTGATAGGGAAAATCAATCTCGGCCGGATCGAGAATTTGGACCAGATGTCCTTTGGCCCCGCGCCCGGACAGCCCCTGCAACCAAGGATCGACAACATCCTCGGGCGACAGAAAATCGGAAAACAGCACCAGATGGCCACGCTCACGCGGAACCTCCCGGGGCAGGGCCTCGCCGTCAGCCGGAGCGGTCAACATCGCCGCCAACCGGGCGATCCCGGCCCGATCCGAAACCGGCGTTTCGTCTTGTCCCAGAACGCCGACCCTCTCGCCCGCCTCGATCAGGAGGAAAGCGAGCGCCAGCGCGATCACATGGGCCCGCTGTCTTTTTTCCGGCAACCGCGTCACCGACCGCCAGCGCATCGACGCCGAATCATCAACCCACAACCAGACCGTCTCGGCCGCCGTCCACTCGTTCTCGCGCACATAAAGCCGGTCGGATTTGCCCGATTGCCGCCAATCCACGGCCGCCGCCGGATCGCCCGGCCGATAGGGGCGGATTTGCCAGAAATCGTCTCCTGCCCCGCTCCGCCGCCGTCCATGCGCGCCGTCCCGTACCGCCGCCGCGACCCGTTCGGCCTCGG
>JAYFRE010000049.1:0-3706 GCA_034926235.1 Rhodospirillaceae bacterium | reverse complement strand
CAGGCCGGTGCGCACCGCCGCACCCGACGGCGTCCGACCGCCAGGCTTGCTTTCGTCCCAGCTCATCCGCGCTTTGGCGAGGAAACCTCGGTCATCGCCAAACCGCGCCACCGGCCAGATCGATTTCTCGTCGTCATGCTGGACATAGCCAACCCAGCAGAAAAGATATTCGCCTTCCTCGACCAGGATGCGACATATCCGGTTCAAAAGCTGCTGTTCGTCATTGGCGTGAATCAACGCTTCCGTGGCCCGGGTCAACATGACCAAACCCCGTTTGGCGCGGATCAATTCTTCCGCCGGAGCATTATCCCGCTGTCTCATGGCACCGCCGCCCTTCCTTCATCCCCGATCCTGCCGGGTCGCTCCCCCTTTGAGCGGAAAAAGGCTTCCCCCGCCTTTATCATGCGCCAACCTTACCCGCCCCTCACGGTCCGCCGATATCATCCTGACGAGTAAAGGGGCAGGTCCATGCGTATCTAATAGGAGTCTCTGTGACCGGAGTAACCCTCATTTTTTCCAGAATCTTGCGATTTTGGCCCAAATTCCGCCATCTTTGCGGTCCGACATGCCTTTTCGTTCTAAAATCCCCCTATCCTTGAGTTAAGGAGCCTCCTCGAAATGCGTATCCTGCCGGCGTTCTTTCTGGCAATCCTCATCCTGCCCGCCGTCCCCGCGCAAGCCGAGCGGGCGCCGCTTCTGGATCTGATCGACGCGCCGGTCGCGTTCAGCGCGGAATATCATGTCGCGGCCGAGGGCCGGGGTGAATACCGGGGCACCGTCATCCACGCACCAGGGCGCGAACGGCGCGAATTCGCCACCGCCCAGGGCCGCCAGATCCTGTTGATTAGGCGCGACACCCGCCAGGCGGCGATGCTGTGGCCGGAACGCAAATGGTATCTGTCCTTGCCTTTTGAAGCGGCGTCGAACATCGCCGGCGCGGACATCGACGCCATGACGATCGAACGGCGCAACGCCGTCAAGGAAACCGTCGCCGGCGAACCCTGCACCCGCTACGACGTCACCGCCTCGGGCGGCGATAGTTCCTTTTCCGGGCGGATGTGGTTCACCAAAGACGGCATCTTGATGAAAGCGTCGGGAACGGCGGAAGCCCAGGGCCGCCGCTACAAGGTCGACACCGCGCTGCGCAACCTGCTTAGGATCAAGGCCGATCCTCAAGCCTTTGTAATCCCATCCGATTATCTCGGCATGCAGGCGAAAAACCTGCCGCGCTAACGAGCTGGCGGGAAAGCATCAATGCCCTAGCGCCCTTCGGGGGTTTTCACCCCCGGTCCCCAATCGGGAGGCTAAAGCCTCCCGAACCCACCTATTTTTTTAACCGCGGATGTTTCGGGGCGGTCTCTTAGAGACCGTTTCTAGAATTCGCTTCGGCGAGGCGGCTAGCGTGGTTTTCGAGAACCGGAGCGCAGCGGACATCAGTTTGTTGAGCACCGGAAGCGCAGAAAACCCCGTTAGACGACCGCTGAAGTAGAATTATCAAACGGCCTCTTAGACTGTCTGTGTAATTCTGCTGACAGACACTTCCAGAACGCAATTGGCCCACGGGAAGCGTTCCTGCATCATCGCAAGCTGCTTTCCTTCACGAATGAAGGCGGCGGTTCCTTCCAACAGGAAACCAGCACCAGGGCCGAATTTTCCCTGCACTTCTTTGCTGCCGATGACCATTTTGACTTTGTTGTTGCGAGCGACGTTATCCTGGACCGTCAGCATCCCCTGCACGGGAATAAGCAGCTTGTTGTCGCCGGTTCTGTGGATATAGCTGTTCCAGGTTGCAGCAAGATTCGGCTCTTTCTCATTCCAGGTTACGATAGGAGCGACGCCTTCTTTTTCCAGTGTCGCCAGGAATTCTGCGGTGAACATAAGGATCACTTCCTTTTTTTGTAAAAAAAGCCGATTTATACAAATATAGCCGATTTATTTGGCTTGCTCAAAGATGCTTTTTACACAGACCAGGGCCTTTTCCGACCGTCACGAATAAGGCTGCATGATTGCTTAACCTAGGCGTTCGTCCCTGATCCGATGCGGATCGGACCGCCGTCCCAGCGCCGGGATAAGGCCCGCGCCGCCGCCAGCCCGGCCAAGGCGCACAAGGCCATGACCAGGAAGGCGCGACCTTCCAGCGCCCCGTAAAGCTCTCCAGCGGCCAGAAGGCCCAACCCCGGGACCACCCCCATCGCTACCGAGGCGTAGATACCCTGGCCCGCCGCCGAAATATCCGCCGGCACGGCGCGGCTGATGAACAGCATCGCCCCCAGATGGGTTGCGCCGAAACTAAGAGCGTGCAGCCCCTGGACCGACGCCAGGATCAGGGGATCGACGCTTGATCCCAGCACCGCCCAGCGCAGCGCCGCGCCGCAAGCCCCCAAGGCCAGAAGCTTTACCGTCCCCAATTACCTCGCCAGCCCCATGCCCAGGGCGAACAGCAGCATCTCGGCGGCGACGCCTTCCGCCCACAGCCCGCCGATGATCCCGCCCGACAGACCGGCGGCGCGCCAATGGAGCGAAGCGAAACCGTAATAGATGATGTGACTGAGCTGAATCAGGCTGGCTGCGGCCAGGAACAGGATAAAGGACGGTGCTTTCAGCAACGGCCAGGCGTGACCCGGCTTGCGATCCGGATCGGCGGCGATTTCGGGTTCCGGCAAAAACCAAGCCGCCGCCCAGCACAGCAGCATCAGCCCGATGCAGGCCAAAGGAATCGCCTCGTTCGGCGCGCCGATCAGCCATTGGCCGCCCAGCAGCGAGACGGTGATGAAGCCTAACGATCCGCCCAACCGGATACGGCCATAATCCAAACCGTGGCGGGCCACGCACAAAAGGCTGAGATTGTCGGCCAGAGGCAGCATGGCGGAAAAGAAAGCGTAGGACAGAACCGTGACCAGGATCAGCGCCCAGGCCGCATCGGCGGCAAAGAACAGGGCGGTCGCGGCGGCGCTGGCCAAAGACAGGATCAGCAGCAGCCGGCGGCGGCCATTCATCCGATCGGCCAGCATTCCGGCCAGGGGATTGGAGAGGACGCGAACCAGATAGGACGCCGCCACCGCCACCCCGATCCCGGATGGTCCTAATCCCTTGCCGGACAGGTAAAGCGGCCAGAACGGGAACTGAATGCCGACGGTGCCGAACAAGGCGGCATAAAACAGGCCCAGACGCCAGGGCAGCGCCACGGTGAATCGGGTCACAGCCCCGCTTCTTCCACAACCAAGGCCGCCACCCAGGCCTGCCCCAGGCTCAAGCCCGGATCGCCGGGCGAGGCCAGGATCGGCGTCAGCGGCTGAAGCTTTCGCGCCGTCAGCGCCGTAACCAGCCCGTCGCGCAGCACCCGGTTGAACAGGCAGCCGCCGCTCAGGGCGATTTGCGCCACCCCTTCCCGCTCCGCCGCCCAGGCGGCCCAATCGGCGAACGCAGCGATCAGGGTGCCGTGGAACAGATCCGCGCCGTCTTCGGGTTCAAGGCCGGTCAACGCCGCCATCAAGGGCAGAAAATCGAGCACGCCGTCATCCCCCAGCCGCCAGCCGCCGGCCAGCGCCCGAGGCCGGCGCACCATCGCCTCCAGCGCCATCGGGGCCTGACCTTCGAAATCGGCGACAGGATGGACGCCCAGCAGCCCGCAGGCGGCGTCGAACAACCGCCCGGCACTTGATGTCGGCGGGCAATGGACCCCGGCTGCGATCACCGCCGCCAGATG
>JAYFRE010000055.1:0-11071 GCA_034926235.1 Rhodospirillaceae bacterium | reverse complement strand
GATCGTCCGCTTCCTGCGGTCAATGGGCCATGGACCGCCGAACAGTCCCTGACCCGCCTGCTTGACGGCAGCAACATCGCCTATCGCTTCGTCGATGGGGCCATCATCATCGGCAAACCGCCGCAAGGCGCTGACGGCATCGAGGTCTTGCGGCCCGTCTCGGTGGTGGGGGCCATGCCCCAAGTCACCATCCCGACCGGCAACGGCGACAGCGGCCTGACCATCATCGGCGAAGACATGATCAAGGTGGTCGGCACCGGCGACAAGGATCCGGTTCGCGTGCTGCGCATCCTGCCCAACGTCAATTGGGACAGGAATCAGTTTCAGGTCAGCTCCACCAGCGGAACCGGAACCTTAAGCGAACAGGATTTGACCCCCGAGCGGGTCAGCATCTCGGGCGGCAAGGTTTACGAAAACAATTTCATGATCGACGGCATGCGCAATACCTCGGCCTTCGACGTCACCACCAACAACGAAGCCAACGCCGACGTCATCGGAATCAACAACCCGATGGCGCTGTTCACCAACACCGACGTGTTGAAGGAAGTGGCGGTCTATGACTCCAACGTTCCGGCACGCTACAGCGGTTTCACCGGCGGCGTCATCGATATGCGCACCCGCGATCCTTCCGACATGTTCGGCGGCTCGGTGGGGTATTCCCGTCAGACCGGCCGCTGGGTTCATTACATGAACCACGGCGGGCCGAACAGCGCGACGGATGGCAAACCCATCTTCACCAAGAACAACTACGACGTCAGCCTCGATGCGCCGATCGCGCCCAATCTGCGCAGCCTTTTCGCCGCGTCGAAAATCACCGCCGAACAGAAGCGCACACCCGCCGCGTCTTACGCCAACAGCGACAAATCAGGGACGGAAAGCACGCGCGCGTCCTATCTGGGATCGTTGGCGGGCGATCTTTCCGATAACACCACGGTCAGCCTGAAAGGGCTTTACGCCCCTTATTCGCAGGAATTCACCCGCAGCAACATGGCCGACGACCGGCAGACCACGGAAGGCGACAACTATTCGCTCAACAGCGAAATTCGTCACACCGGGAAAAACTTCACCGCCAACCTCGCCTTAGGTTTTTCCCACAGCGGTTACGAACGCGACGCAGCCGGAGTCGGCTACACCTGGAAACGAACCGGCAGCAAAAGTAATGTGTGCAGCGGCGGCACATCTTGCGTCCAAGGCGGGTATGGCGGCATCGCCGACCAACAGCAAAACATCCAGGCCAAGGGCGACATCGGATCGCGATTGCTGGGCGTCGATTGGTCCACCGGCTTCGATCTGGATCAAAGCAGGGCGCAGCGCGACCGTGATCAAGCCAGCGTCTTCTATTTCAACCCCTTGGGGCAGGCCAACATCCGCTGCGACGCCAACGACACTGCCTGCATCAGCGGCGAGCAAGCCCTTAGAAGCCGCAACACCTATCTAACCCGGCATGTAAAGCTCGACACGCTCGATACCGGCTATTGGGCAGAAGGCGCGAAGACCCTTCCCATTGACTATGGGATTGTGAAAAGCCTCGACGTCCGCGCCGGTTTGCGCGCCGATTACAGCGATCAGTTGGAAAATTTCAATGTCGCCCCGCGTTTTTCGTCTTCGGTCAACTTCCCCGAAAAGGTCAAGCTGACGTTCGGGGCCAACCGCTATTACTCGACCGACAGCCTCGTCTACGCCCTTTATCAGGCCTCGCCGACCGTACTGACGCAAACCCGCAAGGTCGAGACGAACGGCACGGTGGGTGCTTGGTCGGCGGCGGCGCCCCGCTATCAATACAATCCGGCCCATGTGGACACGCCCCATTCGGACGAGCGGACCCTGGCCCTGGATACGCCTTTGCTATGGGGTGACGGGCGCATCAAGGCGCTGACCCGCCGCACCCGCGACGAAATCGCCATGACTCTCGCTTCGGCGGGCACGGCCATCACCCGCACGCCCAACAATAATGGCTGGACCGACTACAAGTCGCTCAGTCTGGAATGGAACAAGAGCTACCAGAACCACGCCGTCCTGATCAGCGGCGTCTGGTCCGACACCGAACGCAACGGCGAGAGCTATATCGAAACCGCCGACGACGCCGACGCCACCCGCATCTATTACAAGGGCCGCGTCATCCCGGCGGGCCAGTTGCCCATGCTGGCCAAAAACTTCGCCGCGCCGTTCGTGCTCAACGTCAGTTGGACCTCGAAATGGCTGGAAGACGCCCTGACCCTGAACGTCACCGGTAAATACAAATACAAATATGACGAGATTATCGACACCGGCAGCGACATCGATATCGGCGGCAAGAACTATTCCATCTATGACAAGGTCAGCCGTAAGCCGGTCACGCGCGTCGACCTGACCGCGTCTTACAAAGTGCAGACGTTCAAGGGCCAGAATCTCGAACTTTTTGCCTATGCCGAAAACATCTTCAACGCCCGCAGTCAAACCGCCACCATAAGCGCGCCGTGGGAACGCGGCCGCGCTTACTGGTTCGGCGTTCGCTACGGTTTCTAGGAAATGGCGATGCTGCACCCTTCCGCCCGGCTTCTTCGTCTGGGCAGCCTTCTCGTCGGCCTTATGGCCGCGCTGCCATCCCCGTCGCAAGCCGACGCGCAAACCGGCGAGGCTGAATGGTATGACGGCCGCTGGCCGCAGGAACGCCACGCCCTGGCGCCCCACCCCAAGGCCATCTTCGGCCGTCTCGACAACGGGTTTCGCTATGTGATTTTCCCCAACGGCAAGCCCGCCGGGCGGACCCGCCTGTCGCTTAACGTGCAAGTGGGCTCGTTGATGGAGGAACAGCCCGAACGCGGCATCGCCCATTATCTCGAACATATGGCGTTCAACGGCTCGCGCCATTTTCCCGCCGGGTCCCTGATTCCCTTCTTGCAAGAACACGCGATGCAGTTCGGGGCCGACGCCAATGCCCACACCGCCTTTACCGAGACGGTGTTCGATCTCGACCTGACCGCCAAATCAGGCGCCGACCTGGATTCCGGCCTGCTGTTTTTGCGCGACATCGCCGACGGACTGTCCCTGGACCAGCACGAGGTGGACAGGGAACGCGGGGTGATCTTGTCGGAAAAATCGGCCCGGTCGTCGGACCGCAGCCGGTTGTCGCGCAAAAGCGTCGAAGCGATGTTCGCCGGCACCAAATTCGCCAACGACATCATTGGCATCGATGAAACCATCAACGCCATCGACGCCCCCGCCCTACGCCGGTTCTACACGACATGGTACCGCCCGGACAGAATGGTTCTGGTCGCTGTCGGCGACCTTGATCCCGCCATTCTGCAGTCCCGGATCGCTGCCCAATTTTCCGGCATCGCCCCGCGCAAGGACGCCGCGCCGACGGACTGGTGGGGCGATGTGCACCATCAGGGCGTCAGCGCCCGGCACGAAAAAACCGCCACCGAGGGCTTTTCCGTTTCCGTGACCGCCCTGCATTCGCGCCAGCGGCGGCCCGACAGCCTTGCCGAACAGCGCCGCCAGATCGCCGACATGCTGGGCCGCGAAATCTTTCAGCGCCGCTTGCAGGCAAAGACCGCCGCGACGGCGCCGTTCGTCGGGGCCCGCTATGCCGGATCGCGGCAAATTTTTAACCTGTTTCCATCGGCGTCCCTCTCGGCGAGCTGCGAGACGTCCAAAGCCATCGCCTGCCTGACGGCCCTGGGTCAAGAGCTGGAATCGGCGCTGGCTTACGGTTTCACCGACGAGGAATTGGCGGCGGCGCGCGGCTTCCTGCGCACCCGTTTCGAGGCGACGCTCAAAGACAGCGCCGACCGGCAAAACAAAGAGATTTCCACCACCATCATCGCGGCCATCAACGCCGATGAGGTTTTCCAGTCGGAGGAACAGGCCCGCGAGTTTGTCATCCCAACCCTGGAGCGGATCGACCGGGCCGAGGTTGAGCGGACCTTTCGCGCCGCCTGGGACAGCGGCAACCGCCTGATCGCCTCGTCCGGGGACGTCGATCTGGGAGAGGATCCATCGGCACTCCTGATCAAGGCCTGGCAAGACGGCGAAAAACAGGCCGCGCCCTATCAAGGCGTTGCCGCTCAAGGCCGCTTCCCTTATCTGGCGGAACCGGAAAAGCCGCTGGACGCCGCGCCAGCAATCGAACGCCGCCTTGCCGGTTCCGAACTGACCGAACGGCGGATCGAATTGTCGAACGGCCTGACCTTGCGCCTGCTGCCGACGCCCTTCGACAAGGGACAATTCAGTCTGACGCTGCTGTACGGGCGGGGGCTGGACTCCCTGTCCGCGCGTGACCATCTGACCGCTTTGGTCAGCGCCCAGGTGCTGCGCGATTCCGGGCTTGGCACGCTTGACCGCGAGGCGCAGCGCCAAGCCTTCGGGGGCAAGCCGATCCGGGTCGGCGAAGGCTACCGCGACGACGCCTTTACAATCTCGGCTTCGGGCGACCGCGATCAGCAAGACCTGCTGCTGACCGCGCTATGGACCCAGTTCAGCGACCCCCAGCCCCGCGACGAGGCCCGCCAGCGGGTGCTTTCCAGCCTGCGGATTGGCCGCAACGACCGACTGAACACCCTGGACAACGCAACCAAAACCGCCGTCGAACGCGTTTTGTTCGGCGACGCGCGCCGTTCGACGCAACTTGACGACGATGCCGCCGCG
Source organism: Rhodospirillaceae bacterium (assembly GCA_034926235.1). Lineage (GTDB taxonomy): Bacteria > Pseudomonadota > Alphaproteobacteria > Rhodospirillales > Magnetospirillaceae > JAYFRE01. Next base: position 6,442 of record JAYFRE010000055.1, on the reverse strand, counting down.
TCGGTGTCCCTCGACGACATGCGCCGCGTCCTGGCCGACATCCGCCAGCAGGGACCGCGCACCCTGATCGCCGTGGGGGACTTCGACCCGGACGCCCTGGCCGGGCGAGCCGCGCTTTTGTTCGCCTCGGTCCCCCCGGCTCAGGCTCTGGACGCGCCCGCACGCCCCGCCCCCCGTTTCCCCGCCGGACAAACCAGCCGTTCCGAGGTTCCCGGCGTCACCGGCAAGGCCAATCTGGTGTTGGCGTGGCGGGCCGACAATCCCGACGAAAATGATCAACGCCCGTTGGCGGCGCGGCGCTTGCTGGCGGAAGTTCTGAACGACCGCCTGCGTGAAAAAGTGCGCGAGGAAATGGGGGCGTCCTACTCCCCGACGGCCCGCTATCGTTCCGACGCGACGCTGGGCGGCTATGGCTTTTACCTGATGACGATCACCACCGACCGCGCCCATCTCGACCAGGTGCGCGCGGCAGCCAAAGCCGTCGCCAACACCCTGGCCGCCGCCGCCCTGCCCCCCGGCACGGCGGAGAAAGCACGGGCGACGGCCTTGAGCGGCGGCGACGCCGCCCGCCAGCAGAACCGCTATTGGTTGCGGCTGATCGAACAGGAAAGTCTGCGCGGCAAGCCGGTTTCGGACTGGAGCGCGGCCCAGACGGCGGCTTTGCGCGCCGCCACGGACGGCGATCTTGAAGCAGCGGCCAAGCCGTTGGCCAACGCCCCCGCCGAAATCATCGTCGAAGAAACCCCAACCAAGGTGACGGCACAATGAGCCCGGTAATCCAATGTGCGGGGCTGCGCCACAGCTACGGCGCAAAACCCGTTCTGAACGGCATTGATTTGACCGTCGATGGCGGCGGCATTTTCGGGCTGCTCGGCAAGAACGGCGCGGGTAAAAGCACCACCATCAACATTCTGATGGGCTTTTTGCAGCCCCAGGCGGGGCAATGCCATGTGCTGGGCCACCCCAGCCACGCCATCCCCCCCGAGGTCCGCCGCGACATCGGCCTGCTGCACGAAGGCTTCGTGCAGTACGACTTCATGACCATCGACGAAATCGAACGCTTCTATGCACCCTTTTATCCGCGTTGGGATCGCTCGGTGTATGACGATCTGGTCGGCCGGCTGGACGTTTCGCGGTCCCAGCAGATTTCCCGGCTGTCGTGCGGCCAACGCTCGCAAGTCGTGCTGGGGCTGATCCTGGCGCAAAACCCCCGGCTGATGATTCTCGACGATTATTCCATGGGGCTCGATGTCGGCTACCGCCGCCTTTTCCTGGAATATCTTTACGATTACGTGCAGATGCGCGGCACCACCGTTTTGCTGACGTCCCATGTCGTGCAGGAACTGGACCGCTATATCGACAAGATGGTGATCTTGCAAAAAGGTCACGTCATCGCGTCTTGCGACAAGCGGGATTTCTCGTCCTCGTTCAAGCAATACCGCATGCCGCGCACCGAGGCCAGCGACGCCATCGTCGCGGCGGGGCCGTTGCTCAATGTCGAGCGCAACCCCCGCAGCCTCTCGCTTTATTCCTACGCGCCGCTCGCCGAGGTGACCGCCTATCTGGCGGCCTCGGGCTTGCCCTTCGAGACTCTCGAAACGGTCGAAATGTCCTTCGAGGACGCGTTCATCGGCCTGACCGGCCGATATTGAAGGATCTTCGCCCCATGAACACCGCCCTTTTGTTCAAGGAATGGATCAAGCTGCGCAAGCTGGCCTGGATTCCGCTGTTGCTGATCATCGGCGCTCTGATCGATGCCTGGCTGTCCCTGCGCGGCCTGCGCGCCAATCACGGCCCGACCCAGTTGTGGAACGCACTGGTTTACAAGCAGGGAATCTATTTCGACAAGTTGGCCTACGCCTTGCCGCTGGCGGGCGTGTGGTATGCCTGCGTTCAGTATCTGCCCGAATGCTCCGGCAAACGTTTGCGCCTTTTGTTCCATTTGCCGACATCGCACTGGCGGGCGCTGTATCTGCCCGCCGCCGTCGGGCTGGCCTGCATGGCCGCGATATCGCTGCTGGCCCTGGGCGGCCTGTGGGCGATCCTGGCCTTGGCCTTGCACTTTCCAGCCGAACTGGTGGGACCAATGGTTGAAACAGCCCTGCCATGGACCCTTGCCGGAGCCGTCGCCTATCTGGCTACGGCGGCGGTGATCGCCGAACCGGCGGGATTTCGCCGTCTGGCCATCGCCCTGGCCGCGTTCGCCTACATCTCGATGCTGACCCCGCTTCTCGGCTTCGCCGTGATGACCGGCGGCCTTATTTGGTACGTGCTGGTCTGCCTCCCCTGGCTGCTGCCCCTCGAAGCGGCAGCCCAACGCGTGAAGGGTGGACGCTGATGATTTCCCTATCCCGCCTGTCCTTGATGATCGTCGGCATCGTCGCCCTGACCTGGCTTGCCCCCAATCTGTTGCTCAGGGCGACACAGCCGGAACGGGTTCGGACCACCGCCTATTACAGCGCCGTCACCGGCCAGTTTCACATCCGCACCGATGCTTTCGACAAGACGCAATACCGCGACGAAGCAGGCAAGCCGCAGACCGCCGAGGATTATCGGCGCGCCTTGCCGTTCCTTTATTTCGCCGATCTGGCCAAGCATGGCGATTTCCCGGCCACGGTCGCCGGGCATGCCGTCACGCCCGATCTGGCCAAGCGCGAAATGCAGGTGCAACCGTTCGACCCGCAGCGTTGGAACGCGCCCCAGATCAATCTCAACACATTGCTGGAATCGGCGCCTTGGGAAACCCGGCTGTCCCTGCCCGACGACATGTTCCGGGTCGATCCCGCCGGCGTGACGTTCCTGCGCACGGCGGACGGAAGCCCCGACGAGGCTAAATCGGCCCAGTTCACCGATGCTTTGAACAAGGCCGGCGTGGTCTGGCCGCTGCTGGCGCTTGGCGGCAATCCCAACCCGCTCAAGGAATTCGACGAAGGATATCTGCTGGTCGATTCCCGTTCGCGGCTGTTCCAGATGAAAATGGTCCAGGGCAAGCCGTCCGTGCGCGATTTGGGGCTGCAGGCATCCGGCCCTGTGCGCTCGGTGATCGTCAGCGAACATGCCCGCCGCGAATTCATCGGCGCGGTGGTCAGCGACGACGCCATCCAACTGGTCACCTATCGCGGCGGTCTGGTCAGCCTGCCCGCAGACGGGTTCAACGCCGGCGACCACGCGGCAACGCTGCGCAGCGATCCGCTGAATTACACCGTCGCGGTGACGGATTTGCGCGATCCCTACACCCTGCCCGTCGTCTCTGTCGTCACCGACCGCAGCTACAACCGGATTCGCCGCTTCGAAACGGCGCGGCCCGACGATTATCGCGCCCGCATCCAAAACCAACGGCAAGCGGCGTCCCTGCTGTTCCCGTTCTCGCTGGTCCAGTTCAAACCCGGCGAAGGCCGCGTGACGTTGCGCCTCAAACCGGCCAGTTCGCCGCTTCTCGCGGCCCTGGGCTGCCTGGGCTCGACCCTGATCCTGGTCGTCATCCGGCGGCGTCAGAAACGCTTTCATCCGGTTGAAGCGGTTCTGCCCCTGCTGGCCGGCCTGCCCGGCCTGATCTGCGTCTTGGCGTTCGGCCCCCTGGTCCTCCATCGCGGCCCAGCCCACGTCCCGACGAGCGCTTTTGCTCCACGAGATCCAGCATGACCCTGCTCAAGGATTTCTGGTTTCTGCTCAAGCCGTTTCTGACCGGCCATCAGCACAAGCGCAACATCGCCCTGCTGGTCGTCATCCTGGCCCTAAGCCTTGTCGGGGTGCAGATCAGCGTATGGTTCAACAAATGGAACGCCTCGTTCTACAACGCCTTGCAAGAACGCAACATCGATGCGTTCTATCAGCAGATCACGTTGTGGGCGCTGTTGTTCATCGCGTCCGTGTCCGACAGCCTGGCGCAGAATTTCCTGCGCCGGACCGCCGAATTGCGCTGGCGCGAAAGGCTGACGGGTCTGTCTTTGTCGCATTGGCTGGACCGTCAGGCCTATTTCCGCCTGCAATGGTCGGCACCCCTCGCCGACAATCCCGATCAGCGCATCGCCGAAGACATCCAGCAATTCTGCCACCGCACCATCACGTTGATCTTCAGCTTCATCAGCACCATGGTTCGCCTGGGCGCCTTTGTGAGCATCCTTTGGACCATCTCGAAATCCTTCACCGTCGAAGGACACGCCATTCCGGGCTATATCTTGTGGATCGCCCTGATTTATGCCGGAATCGCCAACTGGCTGGCTGTCCTGATCGGTCGGCGTTTGACCGAATTCAACGTCACCCATCAGCGGTTTGAAGCCGATTTCCGCTATGGTCTGGTCCGCATCCGCGAATATGCCCAAGGCATCGCCCTTTATGGCGGCGAGCAAGAGGAACTGCGCGATCTGAAAAGCCGCTTTGGCTATGTGCTGGGCAATCTCAGACAGATCATCCGCCGCGAAACCCTGCTGGGCGCGTTCGTCAGCGCCCACGGCCTGATCAGCTCGTTGATGTCCTATCTGGTGGTGATGCCCCACTATTTCGCGGGAGCCATCACCCTGGGCACGCTGATGCAGGCCGCGTCGGCCTTCATCCAGACCGAGCGCGCGCTGTCCTGGCTGGTCGGAGCCTATAGCGGCATCGCCGAATGGAAGGCGACCTTTGACCGCCTGCGGCAGTTCCGCAAAGCCACGGCGGCGGCGGCGGCCGGGCCGTCGTCGCACCGCGCCGAACCCGTCGCCAGCCGCGAACTGGTCCTGGACGGTCTGACCCTGAACCTTCCTGATGGCGGGGCGTTGCTGAACGACCTCGATCTGCGCTTTCAGCCCGGCAGCCGCACCCTCTTGAGCGGCGCGTCCGGCTGCGGCAAAAGCACCTTGTTCAACGCCATCGCCGGGATATGGCCCTATTTCGACGGGCAGATCATCTTGCCCAGAAACGCCCAGGCCCTTTTCCTGCCGCAACGGGCGTATCTGCCGGTTGGCAGCCTGCGCCGCGCCGTTTGCTATCCCCAAGCCGCCGAGGCCCATGAGGACGACGCCATCCGCGCCACGCTGCAAGCCTGCGGCCTGGGAGCCCTGGCGGACAAGCTCGACGTGCAAGAAACCTGGAGCCAGCGCCTTTCCCCCGGCGAACAGCAACGCCTGGCTTTCGCCCGCGCCTTGCTGATCCGGCCCGATTTTCTGTTCCTCGACGAAGCCACGTCGGCCTTGGACGAAGCGGCGGAGGCCCAGCTCTACCGCCTGATCTTCGCCAAACTGCCCGACACCGCCATCATCAGCATCGCCCATCGCCAGACTGTCGGGGTTTTTCATACGCATCACATCGATCTGGCCCAACGCTATGGGGCCCAGAGCCGCAATCATGACGTGACGCCCAGGACGCCGTCGGCTGCATGGGGAACAGTGTAAGCCACAATCTCATCATCGCGTCATCCGCCCCGGCGGCGGCGTAAATATCGATCAAAGCGCACCGCAAACTGGCCTCGCAGGCAGCCAAAGCGGATCGGGCGTCCAACAATCGGTCGGGATTAGCGTATCGCTCTGTCCGATTTTCCGAAGCCGCCTCTAACAAGGGGCACTGAAAGCATCTCGGCCCTTAAGAATGGCAACGATGAGGAGTACGGTTCCGATGACGAAGGCATGCCACAGCGCGTCATAACCGTCATACGCCAAGATGAAGCCACCCGCTGCCGAGGCGATACCCCCTCCCCCGAACAGGCCCAACCCGACCAAGCCGGAAGAAAGGCCGCTGGAACCGACTTCGAACGCCAGCGTCGCCAGGGTCGATTGCACGAAAACATATCCGAGCCCAAGCGCCACCACCGCTATCGCATCGATTCCCCAGTGGGACGATGACGCCAGCAGACCGGCGGCGACCCCCCCGAGGGCCGCCCCGATCAGGGCTGTTCCTTTCCGGCCCATCTTCCGGGTGATACGGCCCATGGAGGAGCCGGCGGTCAGACTGGCGAAGCCGAACAGCATAAGGACGCCGCCAGCCTGCAAGGGGGTAAGCCCCCCAAGCTGCTGCAGGTAGGCGCCGATGAAGCCATAGATCCCCAGCAGCAGGGTTCCCGTGGCGAAAGCCAGCAGATAAACCGTGCGCCCCTTCCGCGTGGCGATAGCTCGAACCAGTTCCTCGGCAAAATTCGGTGCCGGCTTGCGGGGCAAATCGTCGCTGAGCCGTAAAAACAAGCCATAGACGAGCAAGGCAACCACCGCAAAGATGGCAAAGACGATGCGCCAGGAAACGTATTGAGCGAGTAATCCACCAAACCCGACACTCATGGCCTGTCCCAGGAACACGATTCCCATGAAGCGCCCGACATGCTTCTGACGCTCCATGACCGGCGTCCTGTCGCCGATCAGAGCCAGGGACACAGCGATCAGTCCCGCCGCGAAAAATCCGGTCACGCATCGGCAAAGGCACAGCCAGAGGAAGGATGGCGACAGGGCGCATCCCAGCGTGCCGCACACCAGCCCAA
>JAYFRE010000059.1:0-18524 GCA_034926235.1 Rhodospirillaceae bacterium | reverse complement strand
TCGAACATCGAGATGCGCGCGCGGGCGTCCGTTTCCGACAACCCATCAAGTGTCATGGCCGACACCAGCATGTTGGCGATGCCGATTCCCGCCGATCCGGCCCCAAGGAACAGGATGCGCTGGTCTTTCAGCGATTCTTCCTTGATCTGAAGCGCGGTGGTGAGGCCTGCGAGAGCGATCGACGCCGTGCCCTGGATATCGTCATTGTAGCACAGCACCTTGTCGCGATAGCGCGCGAGATAATGAAGGGCGTCACTGCCTTTCCAGTCCTCGAAATGGATGCAGCACCCCGGAAACACCTCCTGCACCGCATCGACGAACTCATCGACGAAGGCATCCAGATCGGCCAGAGGCGGCGGTTCGCGGCGCAAGCCGAGATAAAGCGGATCGGCGCGCAGCGCGGCATTGGTCGTGCCGATATCAAGCATCAGGGGCAGCAGCCCGCGCGGCGGCACCCCGGCACAGGCGGTGTAAAGCTGTAGCTTGCCGATGGGAATGCCCATGCCGTTTGTGCCGATGTCGCCCAGACCAAGGATGCGCCCGCCGGTCGACACGCACAGGAAACGAACATCGGCGACCGGCCAGGAGCGCAACACCTCGGCAATGTGGCCTTTGTGTTTCAAAGACACATACATGCCCCGGGCGCGGCGGAAGATCTGGCCGAACTTCAGGCAGGCCTCGCCCACCGTCGGATCGTAGAGGATCGGCAGAAAGCGCATCGGATCCGCCATCACGACCTTGTAGAACAGCGTTTCGTTCCGGTCGAGCAGTCCGATCAGATAGATATAGCGTTCAAGATCGCTATCCTTGGCGGCCAGATGCGCCTTTATCCGTTCAGCCTGCCGGTCGATCGTCTCGATGGCGTCGGGGAGCAATCCCGTAAGGCCGAATCGTTCACGCTCATCAGCGGTGAAGGCGGTGCCCTTGTTGCGGATCGGATCATGCAACAGGGCAAAACCGGAGGTTAACGCCGGCTTGTTGGCTTGGTCCTTCTTTTGTGCCTGCATCGTCTTGATGTGTCCTCAACCTTAAGTTGGTTACAGAATCAAGGATTTATCGTAAGACATTATTTGATATGCCTGGTGCGATGTTGCGATATGATTTTCATATCAGATTGGCGCAATCCCCCTTTGGGTGCCGGTTCGTCCGCTTGCACCCATGGATAAGGACAAAATCACGATGTTCGAATCGGTGCCTGACCTGCGGCGTTTGCGCTATTTTATGGCCGTCGCCGATGCGGCGAGTTTCCGGCGCGCGGCAGAACGGCTCGGTATGGCGCAGCCGCCGCTCAGCCAGCAGATCATGGCGCTGGAGGCACAGCTCGGGCAGCGTCTGTTCATTCGCCACGCGCGCACGATTGAACTAACGGACGCGGGACGGGCGCTGCGTGATCTGGCCGGACCGCTTCTGACCGCAGCCGCCGCGATTCCGGCCCGCATTGATCGCGCCGCACGGGGAAGGGAAGGCGCTCTTTGCATCGGTTTCACGCCCGACGCGGCGCTCCATCCGCTGTTGCCGGCGGCGCTGCGCGCTTTCCGGATCGATGCGCCCAAGATCGATCTGGTGTTCGAGGAAGGGGACACGGTTTCCCTCTGCGACTTTGTTGCCGATGGCAAGGTCCAGATCGCCGTCATTCGTCCGCCTGCGCTGGTGCGCGACGGACTGCATGTCGAGCACCTTCTTGACGAGCCGGTCGTCGCTGCAGTCCCCTACACGCACAGGCTGGCGAAGGCGTCATGCGCATCGCTCGCCGACTTTAGGGACGACGACATCATCCTGTTTGAGCGCAGCCTGGCGCCTATCCTCTATGATTCGATCATTGCCGCCTGCGGCGAAGCGGGTTTCACCCCGCGCATTATCCACCACACGGCCCAGGAAACATCGGCGGTGATATTGGCGGCGGGCGGCGCCGGCGTCACCTTTGCACCCGCGTCGCTGTGCGACATCCATACCGGGTCTTTAAGGCTGTTAAGACTTGATGGCCCGCAGCCGATGGCGGCGCTGGCTCTTGCGACACAGGCCGGTGCGAAAGGCGTTCTGACCGCGAAATTCCGTCACACGATTTTGATGCAGGCCGAGGGTGGAAAGGAGGCGTCTCTGCCCTAACGTCACGACGGCATCAGCCCGCAGGACTCTATCCCCGGACATTGACGATTGAAAAAAGGGAAATTGGTGTTTCCGGCTTTATGCCGAAATGGCGGAAGGGGAGGGATTCGAACCCTCGGTACACCTTGACAGTGTACGACGGTTTAGCAAACCGCTGGTTTAAGCCACTCACCCACCCTTCCGCGAAACCGAGACCGTCTTTGTGGCTTGTGACGGAACCAGTTGGGCGTTTCTAGCGGATGAAACAGCACACGTCAATCGCGCAAGGCATGGAAATGTAATCTGATGATTCCCAGATGAGGGCAATGGGCTTTTACGCCCTAAAAATCTTGAGGAGAATCATCTTGTCCCTGTCCGACGATTTTGGTCCTAAACCGCTGATTCCCGCGCTGCGGCCGGTTTGGAACGCGTTTTTTCCCCTGACTGAACCCGCGATTCGTGTGGCGACGGGGCTTTTCGTGATGCCGCATGGCGCGCAAAAATTGTTCGGATGGTTCGGAGGCGCGGGGCTGGAAGCCACTCAGCAGGTCTTTGCCACCAAAATGGGCCTGCCGCCGGAAATGGCGATCCTGGCGGGCCTGACGGAATTCATCGGCGGATTGGGGCTGGCTTTGGGGTTGCTGACACGCCTGTCCGCCACGATGGTGGCCGGTGCGATGGCGGTTGCGGTCGGCGTGATCTATTTCCAGTTCGGCAAGGGATTCTTCGGCCAGACCGGTGGATTCGAATATCCCTTGCTGCTGTGCATCCTGGCTCTTGCCTTCGTCATCCGGGGCGGGGGCCATTGCTCCCTGGACCGGCTTCTCGGGCGAGAGATTTAACCGCTCTCTAAAGGTCGACGAAATTCAAACTGCTGTGATCCAGGGTGTAAAGGCGTCCTTGTTCGATATCGAAATACCAGCCATGAAGGCCAAGGACGCCTGTCGCTTCCGCTTCCGCGACCCAAGGATAGCCCCGCAGGTTGCGAAGCGAGATGCGGATATTTTCCTGTTCGCAGCGTTCCTGAAGAATATCGTGATCGCCGGATTCGTCCGCCGCCAAGACATGGGTCCGCGCTTCGGCCGCGATCTGCATCCAGGGACCGACGAATTCGCCTTGCTGTCCATCCAGCAGGGCTTTGACGCCGCCGCAGCAGGAATGGCCCATGATGATAATATCCTTTACCTTCAGGGCCTTGACGGCGAATTCGATGGCGGCGCTGGTACCGTGATAGGTTCCGTCGGGCTCATAAGGCGGCACGAGATTGGCGATATTGCGTAAGGTGAATATTTCCCCTGGCGGGGTGCTGAAAATCAGCGAAGGTTCGACCCGTGAATCGCAACAGCCGATGACCATGGCTTGGGGGGACTGTCCGTTGGCCAGCAGTTTGAATAAAGGCTGGTTCTGTTTGAGGTAGGTTTTCCGGAAATGCCGGTACCCCTCGATCAGTGTTCTCATACGCCCTCGGGAAAGTGGTAAAGCGAAGAAGCGGTCCAAGAATGGCAGACCGTCGCTCTGGTTCACGCCAGAATCGGGGTTCAAGTCAAGAAACTTGTTGCCCCTCTTGCGTCCGGCCCCTTGTTTCGGGTCGAAGAATCAGGCTGACAACTTTTATTGATTGCAATTATCATTGCATATCGTACCCAAGAAGCCATCCGTGGCAGCGGTTGCGGAGGCGGCATGGCCGACGAGGATGACCGATCGATCCGATCCTCGCGAAAGGGCGGTTCCGTCCGCCATGATCCCGCTTTTCACGCTTTTCCGCATCGGGCCCATGCGGAGCTTGCGGAGGATGGAAGGGCCGGGTAGAAAAGGACCGAATCGAGACGAACGGTATAAAGCAGCGCGCGAAGTGTCATTTTTCCGACATGCAGCTCCGCCATCTGATCCGGGCCGGGACGCGGCCGGGGAAAGCGGAGTATGCTTTCAAACATGCCGTTCCAAGAGGAACATTTTCTGGTTTTTTCGTCCGGCTTCCAAAGGGGAAGCCGATGTCCGGTGCGCGCGATAGCCTAGCCGCAAGGCAGCGCCATGCAGGAGGAGGGAGCATATGCAAGTCGATTGGAAATCCGAATACTCCCTAGGCATCCCGCAGATGGACGCCGAACATTACAAAATGATCGAGCTGATGAGCCGGATCGAGGAGGCCAAAGGGCGTCCGGATGAATTGCAGATGATCTGGAAAGTGCTGGCCGATCTTCAGGACTATCTGTCCATGCATTTCCTGCATGAAGAAGATTTGATGGAACATGCGGGCTATCCGGATCTGGAAAGCCACAAGGCCCAGCACCGGGCGTTCCGCAAACGGATCGAGGATCTGAAGATCGCGCCCGTGGACGCCTCGACCTTGCACAGAATGCTGCGCGATTGGCTGGCCGAACATATTCTGAAGATCGACCGCGCCTATGTGCTGCATGTCCGCACCTGGATGAACAAGCGAGGCGGCGTCTGGGGGCCGGAATAAGGCCGGCCGTTTAGCGGCGTCCCGACATCTGCCGCTGAAATTCCCAGCCCGATGGGCGCAGCAGCCCTTTTATATCGAACAGGGATTCCGATCCGCCGGTATCGACGCTGTACCAGATCGCCATCGTCAGGCCGGACGACATGGCGGCGCGCAGGATCGGACGGATATTGGCCGGAGACGCTTCGTTGGGACGCTGGCCGATCTCGTTGCTTAAAACCGGTTTGCCGGTGGCGCGGCGCATGAAGGCGACGACGTCGCTTAAAGCATAGGCGTCCTTGCCGTACCAATGGATGTTGACGGCGTCGATCGGGCTTTGCCGATAGATCGGCAACAGGGTCATGGCGGCGCGGGCAGGCCCTTGCGCAATGGGCAATGCTTGGGCTGGCGTTTCATAGCGGCACAGCGCGTCCGCCATACCTCGACGCGGCCCGTCCGGGAACAGGCGGCGGATGAACGCGCAGCCTGCCTCGCCGCCCTCATGTTCCAGCTTGTCCAGCCAGGCGGCCAGGGTGACGGATTCAAAGGACAGCCCGCCATTGGCGCAAAGAATGCCGCGCGCATGGGCAACCTGGCAGGCCCGGGTCAGCTCGTTCCGATAGCCGGAGAAATCGCGGTTGGGGTCGTCATAGGACAGGGGATTGTCTTCCTCGTTCTCGACCACCAGATAAGCCGGTTTCCAGTCATCCAGCACCGATCCCAGCACCTTGCCGAACAGGGCAATGTCGATCGGCGGGCGGGATGGTGCGCGTGATCCATGGTCGCTGCCGCTGTTGCGCACCGTCAGGGCGATCTTGAGGCCGGAATCGGCATATATCGCGCAGGCGGGACAGGGTTGGCCGGGAATCCAGCGATCCAGAAACAGGGCGGGCGGACGGTACCAGGCGACGCCCAACCCCCGGGCGCGCGCCAAAAGGGCCGTCGTATCTTCGCCAGCCTGCCCCCAAAGCATCACACCGAACGGATTCTGGGCATGGGCGGGAAGGGCCATCAGGCAAAACACCGCAGACAAGAGCCCCAGCAAAGCGTGGCAAGCGCGTTTCACCCATAGCCTCCGACAAGAACGCCGTTTTTTACCATGCCGCCCTATGGCGATGATGAGGGTTAAGAACTGCGGCGACAAGCCCGGTTTCCGTCGGTCAGGGTCCCGCCTATGGGCGGAGCATGGCGCGCCGGGCGGCGCGTTCGCCGGACAGGACCGCGCCTTCCATGGTGCAGGGCAGCCCGGTCGCGATCCAGTCTCCGGCCAGAGTCAGATTGTCCAGGATTTCCGGGGCAGGCCGCCGCCGGTCGGCTGAAGGGCTGTGGAAAAGGGTTGCCCGCGCCTGCCGGACGACCCTGAAAGCAGGAAGAGGGCGCTCCAATTTCAAAGCCTTGGCGCAATCGCGCCAGAGACGTTCGGCGATTTCCCCGACCGGTCGTTCGGCAAGTGCGCTGGCGGCTGAAACCGTTGCCGACAAGACGTCGCCACGCAGGAACAGCCAATGAACATCGCCGCCGATCAGTCCCAGCACGCCGTTGGCCGGCATGATTGGCGGGGGGCCATCCAGCCGGAAATGCGCATTGACGATGGTTTCTCCGGGCAGGTTGGGAATCATCGGCAGCAGGCGTCTTGCGCTACGCCAGGGGGTGGCCAGGATAACCCGGTCATGGCGGGACAGGCGAATTTCCTCATCGTCGAAAATCAGACCTGTCGCCCATGCGCCATCGATGTCGATCGCGCGCAAAGGATGGCCAAGGCGCAAGGTTCCGCCCTTAGCGTTCAAGGCGTCGAGGGCGGGGGCGATGAAGCTGTCGCTTAAGGATTCGCGGACGCGATAGGGGCGGCTCGCTTTCATGCCCCGCCACAGAGTCCGCGCAAGGACGGCCTGGAGCAGACGGGCGGAGGCGTCTTTGGCCGGCGTGTTCAACGCCGAGACCGTGAAAGGTTCCCAGAAATCGCGCCAATGACGCGATGGTTTCAGCCGGTCGGCGACGGTCGCGTCATCCGGGCGGAACAAGGCCGGCAGTGCGGCTAGGATCGACGGCAGCAGTGTCAGGGACCGGACAGGCCAGGACCGGCCCGATTCCAGATCGGTCAGGACGAGAGCCCCGTCCACGGGCACCAGCCGGTCCTCAGCCTCGATCAGGGACAGAAAGCGGAACAGGGCGCGATTGCCGCCGGCAGCCAGATGGGTTCCGTTGTCGATGATCCGCTCCAACACCGGATCGAACCAGGATTGACACCGTCCGCCGGGGCGGGACTGGGCTTCGTGCAAGACGACATCCATGCCCGCATCGGCGGTCCGCAAAGCGGCGGATAGTCCCGCTAATCCGGCTCCGACGATATGGACGGTCATGGCGGACCTAAGACGATGGACGGGAATAGGATGTTTTGAGGCATGGAATCGGCGGATATTCGAAGGCTGGCCGGAGGGGCGGCGGAGACCTTATCATAGGCACGGTTCCTTCCGCAGGGACATGTCGCGGAGAAAGGCATGGATGCGTCGTCGCCGAATCGCTTTTTTGTCCTGGCCGAAGAGGTCCGCAGGCACGACCGCGACCGCTTCGCCTTGATTCTGCTGGCTCCGCGCGCCAAACGCGAAGCGCTGTCTGCGCTTTATGTCTTTGACAGGATGCTGGCCCGGATCGCGGCGACGGAACCGATGCTGCTGCGTCTGCGCCTGCAATGGTGGCGGGATGCGCTGGGAACGACGGGGACAAGGCAGGCCGAGGACGTCCCGGTGCTGGATGGGTTGGCCGAGGCGGTGGCCCGTCACGGTTTGCCGCTTTCCGGCCTGGAACGGCTAATCGATGCCCGGGAAGCGATGCTGGATGACGGGCCGCCCGCCGATGGGGCTGTTCTGGAAGAACGCGCCGAATCCGATCGCCTGCTGCTGGATCTGGCCTTGACCGTGCTGGGGGTCGGGGACGAATCGGCCCGGCAGGCCGCCCGTCATGCGGGGACCGCCTGGGGATTGACGGCGCGGCTGCGGTCTTTGAGCACAGCGCCCCCGGCCCTTATTCTTCAATCTCTGGCGGCGGTGCCGGGCATGAATCCGGCGGATGCCGCGCGTCTTGTGGCGGAGCGGGCGAGCGGACATCTGGCCGCTGCCCGCGCCTTGCGTGACGTGGTGCCGAAAAAGGCAGTGCCGGTGCTGCTGACGGTCTGTCTGGCCGAAACCTATCTGCGGCGGCTGGAAAAGGCCGGATATGTCCTATCCGCACCAGGATGGGCCGAAACCCGGCCCCAGCCGCTCCGGTTGGCTTGGATGGCCTGGCGCGGCCGTTACTGAAGGTTGGAGCGGTCGAGCGTTGGCGCGGCCTGGGCGATCCAATCGGTCAGGGCTTCGCGGGCGCGCAAGGCATAGACCTTTTTGCGCTCGCGTCCCTTGATGCGCCGGCCCTTGCCGTCGCGGGGATCGCCGATTTCGGGGAACAGGCCGAAATTGACGTTCATCGGCTGGAAGGTTTCGGCTTCGGCCCCGCTGGTGATGTGGCCGAGCAAGGCCCCTAAGGCCGTGACCGGGGGCAGGGGCGGCAGCGTTTCACCCTTGGCCTCGGCGGCGGCGAACAAACCGGCGGCCAGCCCGACCGAGGCGCTTTCGACATAGCCTTCGCAGCCTGTGATCTGCCCGGCGAACCGCAAAGCGGGGCGCGCCTTGAGACGCAAGGTGGAATCGAGCAGACGGGGCGAATTGAGGAAGCTGTTGCGGTGCATGCCGCCCAGCCGGGCGAATTCGGCGTTTTCGAGCCCTGGAATGGCGCGGAAAAGACGCTGTTGCTCGCCATGCTTCAACTGGGTCTGGAAGCCGACCATGTTGAATAAGGTGCCAAGCGCATTGTCCTGGCGCAATTGCACGATGGCCCTGGGCTTGACGGTGGGATTGTGCGGATTGGTCAGCCCAACCGGCTTCAGCGGACCATAAGCCAAGGTTTCCGGCCCGCGTTCGGCCATGATTTCGACCGGTAGGCACCCTTCGAAATAGGCTGTGCCCTCCCAATCATGGGGACGGTGGCGTTCGGCGGTGCGCAAGCCTTCGACCAAAGCGGCGTATTGGTCGTCGTCGAGCGGTAAATTGATGTAATCGGTGCCGGTGCCCTTGTCGTAGCGCGACTGGAACCACGCCTTGGAAAAATCGATGCTGTCCTTGTGGATGATCGGGGCGATGGCGTCGAAAAAGGACAGGGATTCCTCGCCGGTCAAGGTGCGGATCGCCTCGGCCAGGGCGGGTGATGTCAATGGTCCTGAAGCGATGATGACCGGACCCCATTCCTCGGGCGGCAGGGCTGTGATTTCCTCGCGGACCAGTGTGATGCGGGGATGGGCGAGCAGGGCGGCTTCGACCGCTTGGGAAAACCCGTCGCGATCCACCGCCAGCGCGCCGCCCGCCGGCACCTTGTGCGCGTCGGCCATGCTTAGGATCAGCGAGCCCAGACGGCGCATTTCTTCGTGCAGAAGGCCGATGGCGCTGTAATCGGCATCGTCCGAACGCAACGAATTCGAACAGACCAGTTCCGCCAGATGCGCCGTCTCATGGGCTTCGGTGAAGCGATGGGGACGCATTTCATGCAAAACGACGTCCAATCCCGCTTCCGCGGCCTGCCAGGCGGCCTCGCAGCCGGCCAGGCCGCCGCCGATGATGTGCATCTTATTCATGGGGCTGACTTAAAGCTCTCGGCGATCAAAGTCCAGCGCCGCTTGACAGGATGCGGTCTGGACGGCACAAGGCAAGGAGGACTGTTTGGAGGAAGGCCTGAGGGGATGGAAATCGTCAACACGATCCTGATTGTCGTTCTGGTGATCGCCTGGGTGCTGATCATGTTGCAGGCCATGCGTTACCGGCGCGCGATCAAGACCTGGATCGCACCGGTGCTCGTGCAGCAGCGGCTTGATGAGGGCGAGGATATCCTGATCCTGGACGTCCGCACCGAGGAAGAATTCCAAAAGGAAGGTCATATCAAGGGTGCGGTCAATCTGCCCTTGCGCGAATTGGGCGCGCGGCTGACCAAGAACCGCGAGGAATTGCGCAAATTCAAGGATACCGCCGTTATTATCGTCTGCAGGGTGGGCGGTCGTTCGACCTCGGCCCTGTGGCCCGTGCAGCGCGCGGGGCTGAAGCAGGCGAGGATCATGCAGGGCGGGATGCACCGCTGGATCGCGCAAGGGCTGCCGGTCGTCAAAAGCTGACCGCCTCCGGGCAAGGACCGGAGGCGGTGCAGGATGACGGATCGGGGTTATTTACCGAGCATGTTCTTCAGACTATCGGCTGCGCCGCCGACGGCGTCCTTGAGTTCGGTTTCATTGACGATGTCTTTGAAAGCACCGCCCAGATTGACCGACCTTGCCGCCTGGACTACGCCGTTGAGCAGGGGTTTCAGGATCGACGAGGCGAGCTGGTCATAGGAAAGCCCGTTGCTCTGGCGGCCAAGATTGGTCAGATGGATATCTCCCAGAGCCGCGTTCGCAGCCAGTCCGGGAACCGGCGTGGCCAGAATCACTTTGCCTTGCACGATATCGAAACGGTCAACCACCACCTTGGGACCGGACGAATCGCTTTTGGCCGATGAACTGTCTCCCGCGCCGGGGTTCGCGGATTCGATCTTCTTCTGGATGGTCTGGATGTTGCTGGCGCCGTTCTTGTCCATCTCATAGGTGATTTCGGGCGCGGAAACCTGGATCGAGCGAATCACGATCGGATCCTTGGTCAGAGAGCCGACATCCAGAACCAGCGCCACTTCGCCCAGCCGGACCGCGGACGGGCTGGAAAACCCCGGAGGATTGCCGATCGTCAGGCCCCGCACCACGCCCTTACCCTCGGACGCGGTGATCTTGACGGAAGCGACGGTGACCGGGACGCCGGTTGCCTTGCTGCCCGCCTTCTCGATCGCCGTTTTGACCAGGTCGTCCAGCGAAGAAGCCAGATAGAAAACGCCTGCGCCGATGACGGCCAGAA
Organism: Rhodospirillaceae bacterium; assembly: GCA_034926235.1. GTDB lineage: Bacteria > Pseudomonadota > Alphaproteobacteria > Rhodospirillales > Magnetospirillaceae > JAYFRE01. The sequence goes on along the minus strand of JAYFRE010000059.1, from coordinate 8,042 downwards.
TGACGACGAGGCCGATCAATAGCTTTTTCATGACCGAGTGCTCCTTGGTCTTCACAATGAAAATCGAGCCAGCTTTGCCCAGGATCCCGTTCCTGTCGAGCGCGCATTGGAAGGTGTGGCGGATGGACTCTTAAACCTAAAGGTCTCTTGCTTGTTTCTGTCTTGAGGATAGATAGGACGTAAGGGGAAAAGGATTCCATGACAATCCAATGCGCGAAAAAGGAATTGTAAGCCAATGATCGTAAAGACAAAATCTCTTGGGCTTGCGGCGCTTCTTCTGGGTGCCCTGGCGCTGGCAGCCTGCGATGGCGGCGCTCCCGCCGCCAGGACGGCAGAAAAAATGCGCGCGCCCGCCATGGGCGACAGCGTGGCGATGATGGCCCAGCCGGCGGCGGTATCGATGGAATCGGCGGCTCCTGGCCGGCAGGCGGCGCTGGCGGTGTCGCACGCCTACACCCTGCGTCTGCCGGCGCCGGATGTGGAAAGAGTGTTGTCCGCGCATCTGGACGTCTGCCGGGCGCTGAAATGCGAGATCATGGAAAGCCGGATACAGAAACATCCGGACGGGCGCGTGTCGGCTTGGGTGACTTTACGCATTCCGCCCGAGGCGTTCACCGAATTCGCCGCCGCGCTGTCGGGTCCGCCGGTCGAATTGATCAGCCATTCCGAGACCGTCGAGGACAAGACGATCCCGCTGCTGGACGTGGAAAAAAGGCTGGAGGTGAAGATCGCCCTCAGGGATCGGCTGGCTTTGATGCTGAAAGATCGGAGAGGCGAAACGCTGGCCGATCTGCTGGCGGTCGAGCGGGAACTGGCCCAGGTTCAGGGCGATATCGAAGCCGAAACCGCCCAGCGCGATTATCTGCGCAGCCAGACCAATACGATCCGTGTGAGCCTGCGCTATGAGGGCGCTACCGGCATGGCGGGCGGGCTCGATTTTTCGCGTCTGATCGATTCTTTGGGCGATTTTGGCCAGACCATGATGATCTCGGCCGCAGCCCTGATCACCTTCGTCGCCCTGGCGTTGCCCTGGGCTGTGCCTGGGTTCCTGATCCTGTGGGGGCTGTGCCGTCTGGTCCGGCGCTTGCGGAAGCGCTGCTGCGCCGCAAAGGTCAAGCCGGTGGATGAAGACGGAAAGGATTGAGGTTTTTTGGTAAAAGCGGCGGCGGTCTCAGGACCGCCGCCGTTCTTTAGGACCGCCAAAATTAGGACTGGCGGATTATTTTTCGTCGATATCGAGTTCGAGAATCGCCGAGCTTAAGCATTTGCCGTGGGCGTCCAGCGCCAGCGACCGGGTGACGCCGCCGCCAAGAGCACGCTGCATGACGAAATTCAGCGCACCCAGGCTGGGGATTTCATAGCGTTTCACCTCGCCATGAACGATGCCCGTGAACAGGGCCTTGACCTTCTCGGCGGTCACGCTGCGGGCGATCGTGGGATAGTCTTTGGGGTCGAAGGCGATCACCGAGATGTTGGAGATGTCGCCCTTGTCGCCGGTGCGGGAATGGGCGATGTCACGCAAAATCATGTCAAACCTCCACATACTGGATGGTCGGGACCACCTTGCCGCGCGGCATCAGGGCCGACAGCATGGCGACCACTTGGCGGGCCGATTTAAAGGCTCCGCCGCCGCTGGCCGGGCCGTTGGTGTATAGGGTTTCGACTTCGTTGCCGATGCGCACCGCTTCCTTCATCGAATCGGTGCGGCCGGCGATCCGGGCGCGGACCTCATAGGGCTCGGGATGGCGGGCGGCCAGGGCAGGGCCGTGGATGGAATCGACGCCGATCAGGTCGAATCGCAGTTCGCTGGTGGCGACATTGGTCGATTTCAGTCGTTCGGCGACGATGGACAGCGCCAGACGCCCGCGCGCCACGGCGTTGGGGCCGGCGTAGGAAATCTGGCCCTCGCCGATATAGCCGTCGATATAGCCGACCGAAACCTTGAGATCGTCCGGGCGCGGGCGGCCGCTGGCTCCCGTCACCGCGACGCGGTCGGGACCGGCCTGGCGGACGGCGATTTTCGAGAAATCGGCGACGACGTCCGGCGTGTAATAGGCGGCCGGGTCGTGGATTTCATAAAGCAATTGCTCTTTGCAGGTGGATTCGGTCACAGCGCCGCCCGAACCCTGGACCTTGGTGATGACGAAGGAGCCGTCTTCGCTGACCTCGGCGATGGGAAACCCCAGCCGGGCCAGCCCTTCGACCGTCTTCGGGCCGGGATCGGCAAAATAACCGCCGGTCACTTGTCCGGCGCATTCCAAAAGATGGCCGACTGCCGTGCCTTTGCCCAGCTTGTCCCAATCATCCATCGCCCAGCCGAATTCATAGACCAGCGGAGCCAGGAACAGGGCCGGATCGGCGACGCGGCCGGTGACGACGATGTCGGCGCCGTTCCGCAGCGCTTCGACCAGCGGGGCGATGCCGAGATAGGCATTGGCCGAAACCAGCCTGCCGGCCAGCGCCGCCACCGGTTCGCCGCTTTCGGTGATGCTGTAGCCGCCCTTTTTTAATTCGTCGAGAACATCGTCACCGGAGATGGCGGCGATCTTCAGGCCGGTCAGACCCAGTTCCCGCGCCACGCCCTGGATCATGGCGGCGGCGGCGGCGGGGTTGGCCGCGCCCATATTGGTCAGGATCTTGATGCCCTTGGCGCGGCAGGGTCCCAGGACCGCCCGCATGCGTTCGGCAAGCAGGGGATCATATCCCTTGGACGGATCGTTCAGCTTGGCCTGCTGGGCGATGGCGATGGTCCGTTCGGCCAGGCATTCAAAGGACAGATAGTGAATATCGCCTTTTTCAGCCAATTCCACCGCCGGTTCGATGCGGTCGCCGGAATAACCGGCTCCCGATCCGATTCGGATGGTTCGCATGGGTGTACTCCTTATGGAAAGGCTCCGCCTCACAGCGGGAAGACTCCAAGGACAACGGCGGCGATGGTCATCACGATCGACGCCGAGAACAGGAAGGGGATCGAAAATTTCTGGTGTTCGCCAAGGCCGATGCCGCACAGACCGACGACCAGGAAGGTGGCCGGGGTGAGCGGGCTGACCGGAAAGCCGGTGGTCATTTGACCGAGAACTGCGGCCTGCGCCACCTGGATGGGATCGCCGCCCAGGCCCTTATAGACCTCGGCCACCACCGGCATGATGCCGAAATAGAAGGAATCGGGGTCGAACAACAGGGAGAGCGGCATGGCGATGACGCCGAGGACGACCGGAATATGGCTGGCCATGTCGACGGGGATATGGGCCACCGCCGCCTGGGCCATGGCGGTCAGCATTTTGCTGCCGGTCATGATGCCGGTAAAGACGCCGGCGGCGAAAAGGATGCTGGCCATCATCAGCGCCGCCTTGGCGTGGGCATCGACCCGAGCTTTCTGCATCTTGACGTCGGGATAGTTCATCATCAGGGCGATGACGGTGCCGGACATGAACATCACCACCGGATCGACCCAGCCGCCGATCATCACCCCCATGACCACCAGGGTCAGAGCCAGATTGGCGATGAACAGCTTCGGACGGCGGATCGCTTGTTCATCGGCACTCAATTGGCGTTTGTGGACGAAGGATTCGGTCGAGCCGCCGCCGGCCAGGCCGAGCCGCTTTTCCTCGCGCTTGCCGAGCAGATAAGCGACGGTGAAGATGAAGATTAGGCCGCAAATCTGCACGCCGATCAGCGGTGTAAAAATCTCGGTAGCGGGGACTTTGAGCGCCGCCGCCGAACGGAGCATCGGCCCGGTCCAGGGCAGGAAATTGACGCCGGCGGCCATCGAGACGCAGCAGGCGAGAATGCGCTTGTCCATGCCCAGACGGTCGAACAGCGGCAGCATCGCCGGAATGGTGATCAGGAAACAGACGGCCCCCGATCCGTCGAGATGGATCAGAAGGGCAAGCAGGGTGGCCCCCATGGTGATGCGGGTCGGTTTGGTGCCGACCAGACCGAGGATGCGGTCGATGATCGGGTCCATCATGCCGGCGTCGGTGACGATGCCGAAAAAGATGATGGCGAAGACGAACATGCCGGCAACCGGGGCGATCGATTTGATGCCGGCGGTGATGAAACCGGCGGTGCTCAATCCGAAACCACCGATCAAGGCGGCGATGATTGGAATGGCGATCAACGCCACCAAGGGCGACATCCGGTTCGACATGATGACGGCGAACAGGGCTATGATCGTCAATAATCCAAGAAGTGCGAGCATCGTGACCTCCAACTCGATATAACTCGTCTCGTTCTTGTTTTTTCACGTCACCCGGATATATGAACAAATATTCACGTTGACGCGGAGAGTCTGTCACGACATGTGAATAGCTTTTTTTGCCAATTATTAATCAAAAGGCAAATTCTATACATTCTCTGTCGCTCTAGATCATATTGCAGTGCAATAATGATGTTCTTATCTCGATTGACATAGTTATTTATTCAACATACATAAGAGAAATGAATTTAAGTAATTTTGGTAATAGATATTTTTTATGACACCGACGCCGCGTCAGATTCGCGCCTTTCTCACCGTTGCCCGTGTTGGCGGATTCACCCGCGCCGCTGGCGAGCTTCATCTGTCGCAGCCCGCTCTGACCGTTCAGATCCGCCAGTTGGAAGAGATTCTGGGCGTGCGCTTGTTCGACCGCGACAAGCGGCAGGTCCATCTGACCCAGGCGGGAAAAAGCCTTTTGGAACCGTTGGAGCGGGTGCTGCTCGATCTCGAAGCGGTGATGAATGCCAGCCACGATCTGGCCTGCTATCGCCGCGGCCGCGTCAGCATGGCGGTTCTGCCGTCGCTGGCGGCTAGCGTGCTGCCCTGCGCGCTGCGCATTTTTCACGAAACCTATCCCGGCATTGAGGTGCGCCTGCATGACGTGGTGGGGAAACGGATCGTCGAAATGGTCAAGGCGGAAGAGGTCGATTTCGGCCTTGGCAGCCGGCTGACGCCAGACCGGGCGGTGCATGTCGAGGATTTCCTATCCGACCGGCTGTGCGTTTATTTCCCCCTTGGCCATCCGCTTGGTGGCAAGGACAGAGTCTCGGTGCAGGAGGTGGCGGCCTATCCGCTGATCCTGACGGGGAGCAACAGCAGCGTGCGGGCGCTGTTCGAGCGTTCGCTGGCCCGGGAAGGGGCCGAAATCCAGATCGCCAGCGAATCCAATTATATGTCCACCTCGCTCGGCATGGTGCGGGCGGGGCTTGGCGTCGCCATCCTGCCCGCGTCGGCGGGTGACAGCGGCTCGGTCGAACAGATCGATTTCCGGCCTTTGAAAGGGGCCTGGGTCAATCGCAAGATCGGCATCATCAGCCGCGCCGGCTGCCAATTGCCGCCGGCTGCGGAACGCTTCCTGGACGTGCTGTGGCAAAGCGTTTCGGCACAGCCGATACCGCATTTCGCGCTTGCGGCGTCTTCACCCCGCCGATCCGCCGGGTGAAGACGCCGCAAGCCCTGAATCCTACCGGTTCTGTCTTTCCGCGCCGGCGGTGCGACCGTCCAGCGCGGATCCGGTCAACTGGCGCGTTTTGACGCAGACGGCGCGAGATCGAGATAGGGGGCGAGGTAGCGCCCGGTGTGGCTGTCCGGGTTGCGGGCGACCATTTCGGGCGTGCCTTCGGCGACGATCTTGCCGCCGCCGATGCCGCCATCCGGCCCCAGATCGATCAGCCAGTCGGCGGTCTTGATCACCTCCAGATTATGCTCGATCACCACGACGCTGTTGCCGGCCTCGACCAGGGCGTGAAGCACTTCCAGAAGATTGCGCACATCCTCGAAATGAAGTCCGGTGGTGGGCTCGTCCAGGATGTAGAGCGTGCCACCGGTGGCGCGGCGCGACAGTTCCTTGGCCAGCTTGACGCGCTGGGCTTCGCCGCCTGACAGGGTGGTCGCCTGTTGGCCCAGCTTCAGATAGCCCAGCCCCACCCGGCGCAGCGTCGTCATCTTGTCGCGGATCGCGGAAACCACCTGGAAGAAGCCTTCCGCCTCTTCAACTGTCATATCAAGAACGTCCGCTATGCTCTTGCCGCGATACTTTACTTCCAGAGTTTCCCGGTTGTATCGGCGGCCCTTGCAGACATCGCATTCGACATAGATGTCGGGCAGGAAATGCATCTCGATCTTGATGACGCCGTCGCCCTGGCAGGCTTCGCAGCGGCCGCCCTTGACGTTGAAGGAAAAGCGTCCGGCCTTGTAGCCGCGCGCCTTGGCCTCGGGCAGGTTGGCGAACCAATCGCGGATCGGAGTGAATGCGCCGGTATAGGTGGCCGGGTTCGATCTCGGCGTGCGTCCGATCGGGGACTGGTCGATATCGACGATCTTGTCGATCGCCTCCATCCCTTCGATCGTCTTGTAGGGCGCGGCTTCGTCGCGTGCGCCGTTCAGATGGCGGGCCAAAGCCTTGTACAGCGTTTCAATCACCAGCGTCGATTTGCCGCCGCCCGACACGCCGGTGACGCAGGTGAAGCAGCCCAGCGGGAAGCGGGCGTCGATATCCTTAAGATTGTTGCCGGACGCGCCGCGGATGATCAACTGCTTGCCATTGCCGGGGCGGCGATGTTCAGGCACGGCGATGGCGCGTGCGCCGGTCAGATATTGGCCGGTCAGGCTGGCGGGGTTGGCCTTGACCTCGTCCGGTGTGCCCTCGGCGACGACCTTGCCGCCATGGATGCCCGCACCCGGTCCCATATCGACCAGATAATCGGCGGACAGGATGGCGTCGCTGTCATGTTCGACGACGATGACCGTGTTGCCGATGTCGCGCAGCCTTTTCAAGGTCGCCAACAGCCGGTCATTGTCGCGCTGATGCAAGCCGATCGAGGGTTCGTCTAGGACATAAAGCACCCCGGTCAGGCCAGAACCGATCTGCGAGGCCAGCCGGATGCGCTGGGATTCTCCGCCCGAGAGCGTGCCCGAGGTGCGCGAAAGGCTTAAATAATCGAGCCCGACATTGTCGAGAAAGCCCAGCCTTTCATTGATTTCGCGCAAAATCCGGCGCGCGATCTCGCGCTCCTTTGGCTTCAGCCCGTCATCCAGCGCCAGGAACCAGGCTTTCGCCTCGGCGATGGACAGAGCCGATATCTGGCTGATGTCGCGCCCACCGACCTTGACCGCCAGCGCTTCGGGCCGCAGCCTTGCCCCCTGGCAGGTCGCGCACGGGGCCGTGACTTGGTACCGGGACAATTCTTCGCGCATCCACGCCGAATCCGTTTCCAGGAATCGCCGTTCCAGGTTGGGAATGACGCCTTCGAACGGTCGTTCGGTGGTGAAGGTGCGCTTGCCGTCCTCGAACCGCATCGGCACCGCATGACGGCCGGAGCCATACAGGATGACCTGGCGGGCTTCCTCTGGTAGGTCGCGGAACGGCGTGTCGAGATCAAAGCCGTAATGATGCGCCAGGCTGTCCAGGGTCTGGGTATAGATATGGGCGGTGGCGCTGGACCAGGGCGCGATCGCCCCTTTGCGCAGGGTCAGACGGTCGTCGGGCACCACCCGGTCGGGGGACATGTGCATGCTGACGCCCAGCCCGTCGCAATCCGGGCAGGCACCATGGGGGTTGTTGAAGGAAAACAGCCTGGGCTCGATCTCCTCGATAGTGAAGCCTGAAACCGGGCAGGCGAATTTGGCCGAGAAAATCGTGCGTTCCGCCGCATCGTCGGCGGTTTCGGCGATGGCGATGCCGTCGGCCAGATCAAGCGCGGTTTCGAAGCTGTCGGCCAGCCGGGTAGCGATATCGGGACGCACTACCAGGCGGTCGACCACCACCTCGATATCGTGTTTGACCTTTTTGTTCAGCGTCGGCGCATCGTCGATTTCGTACAGCGCGCCGTCGATCTTGACCCGTTGGAACCCGCGTTTCTGAAGATCGAGCAGATCCTTGCGGTATTCGCCCTTGCGCCCCCGGACCACGGGAGCGAGCAGATAAAGCCTGGTTCCCTCAGGCATGGCCAGCACGCGTTCGACCATCTGGGTCACGGTCTGGCTTTCGATCGGCAATCCGGTCGCGGGCGAATAGGGCACGCCGATCCGCGCCCACAACAGACGCATATAGTCGTAAATCTCG
>JAYFRE010000056.1:0-2349 GCA_034926235.1 Rhodospirillaceae bacterium | reverse complement strand
AATGGACAATCCGATCGACAGTCTCTGGCCCGATCCTGGATTTGCCGATGAAGCGGTCTTGCGGGTTCGCCTGGACGATTTGGCCCGCCAACCCAATCCGGAACCTTTTTCGGATGCTGTTCTGTCCTTTTGCCGTGATTTGAGCGAATCGATCCTGAAGGACGATCAGGCGCGGCGTTTTTCGGAACTGAAAGCCTTCGCCTTCTGGATCAGGCCGAAGGCGTTGGAAGCCCTGGCCAGGCATCACCAAGCATTGGTTCCCGATCGGGGCGTGATGACGGGCAGGGGCGTGCTGTTCCATCTGCCCCCGGCCAATGTGGCGCTTTTGTTCGCCTATAACTGGATTTTAGGGCTTCTGACCGGGAACCGCGCCATCGTGCGGCTGTCTTCGCGGCGGCAGGAACAGGCCGATATCCTGCTGCGCCTGATCCGGGACGCTCTTGCCGACTATCCCGGTATTGGCGGCGGGCAACTTTTCCTGTCCTACGGTCATGATGATTCTGTCACCGCGCGGCTGTCTTCGGTATGCGATCTGCGCGTCGTCTGGGGCGGGGATGCGACCGTCAGCCATCTGCGCGGGATTCCCCTGCCGCCTTCGGCCGGCGAGATTTCTTTCGGCGACCGGTTTTCACTGGCCGCGATCAAGGCGCGGGCGATCCTGGACCTGTCCGATGAAGAATGCCGGTTCCTGGCCGAGGATCTCCATAACGATATTTTCTGGTTCGACCAGATGGCTTGTTCCTCGCCGCGTCTGATCGTCTGGGTGGGAGACAGAAACGAGGCCGCCGCCGCCGGGAAAAAGCTTTACACCGCCCTGGCGGAAACCGGCGCCGCCAAAGGCTATGCGCCGGATGCGGGCGTGCTGTCGGCCAAGCTGGCTTATGCCTATCGCGCGATGCTGGATTGGCCGGTGACGAAGATGGAGATGATCGGCGGCCGGCTCGTGGTGCTCTCGCTTGAACGGTTCGCGGATTTCCGTGAGGATGTTTTCGGGGCGGGCACATTGTTCGATCTGGTTTTGCCCGATCTGGACACCCTGGCCCCGTCGATCCGGCGCAAGGACCAAACCCTTGTGCATTTTGGTTTCTCCGCTCGGGAACTGGCCGGATTCGTCCGGCTTCTGGGTGGAAAGGGACTGGACAGGCTGGTTCCTCCCGGACAGGCGCTGTCTTTTGGCGCGATCTGGGATGGGCACGATCTTCTGGGGGCGTTTTCGAAGGTCGTGATCGTGGAGTCCTTGTTGAGTTAAGAGGAGAGGATGGCGGTTCTGGGCGGGATGCGCGGGCTTCTGAACGGAGGCGGCGTGGCGGCGCGATGTCTGCGGCGGCGGGGATGGCGCGCTTGTTGCGCTGCCATTGCGTGCCTGCTGGCCTTATTGGGCGTCGCCGGTCCATCCCTGGCCAATGATGTCGCGCCGCCGATCACGGTCGGCTGTCTTTATCCGATGACCGGGCGCGCGGCGCTTTACGGCAAGGACAGTGTCGCTGCCGCCCAGATGGCGATCGAGGAGATCAATGCGAAAGGCGGCGCAGCCGGACGGCGGCTTAATCTTTTGTTCGCCGACGACCAGTCGAAACCGGCCTTCGCCACCCGTATCGCCCGAAGTTATGTGCTGAACGACAAGGTCGATTTTCTGTGCGGCGGGGTCAGTTCGACGGTCGGGTTGGCGGTCAGCAAGGTTTCCTTCGATTATAAGACGATCTTTATCGGCACCGATCATGCCTCGTCGCGGCTGATCATCGAAAATTTCCACCGCTATTATTTCCGGGTGTCGAACAGCGTCTATCAATCCATGGCGGCGGGCGCGTTATATCTGGCGGATTTGAAGAAAAAAACAGGCTGGAAAACCATCGCCTTCATCGGGCCGGATTACGAATACGGCCATGGGGTCTGGGAAGACCTTAGGGAAAAGATGGACGAGATCGGGCTGGAATATAAAGTGGTCGGCGAATATTGGCCCAAGCTCTATGAACCCGATTTCACGCCCTATATCGCCGCCATCCAGCAGGTCAAACCCGACATCCTGATCAACGGTCATTGGGACGGGGACTGGATCGCCTTCGTGCGCCAGGCCAAGGTCTATAATTTGTTCGACCGGGTTCTTGTCTGCAATTTCGATACCGGCGGCAGCTACGAGGTGATGGAGGCGATGGGGGACGAGATGCCTTTGGGGCTGATCCTGTCCGCCCGCCATCACAACAACTGGCCGCGGACAGAGGCGAACCGGGGCTTTGTCGAACGGTTCCGGGAACGAACCGGGCGTTATCCCAGCTATTCGGCCCATGGCGCTTATGCGGGCATGTACGCCATCGCCGCGGCGGTGAACGCCGTTGGCGGAACCGACGATGT
>JAYFRE010000169.1:0-27473 GCA_034926235.1 Rhodospirillaceae bacterium | reverse complement strand
TTTTCATTGGCACAAAAAATGCGATGCTCTTCTCATCGTGTCGTCGGGAGCTCTTCCCCCCAGCCCTCTCCCATGACGCGTCGGGAGGGGACCAGGACAACCCGCCTAGTCCCCTCCTCATTCTCCCATGCCCCCTACCGGCCGACCTGGAAATAAATTATCATCATCCCCCACAGCATCTGCTTGAAGGGGAGCCTTTTTTTGTGACTCATCTGGCCACGGCCCTCCTTGTCTGTGGGCACTCAACCCGGTCACAACTCATCCTTGCGGCGCTGGACCGTCTTGGATTCGAGACGATGCGCGCTGCCACGATCGACGAAGCGCAGCCCCTTTCCTCCTCCGCCGATATTCTGCTTTTGTGCGACGATCTCGGCTCCGAGCCGCTTTTCGTTCTGGCCGAGGCCGTGCGGGGCGACCCTCAATGCGCCGATCTGCCGATCTGCCTGCTGGTGGAAAACACATCCGCCGACATCACCCACCAGGCATTCTTGTCCAGCATCGATGACGTCGTGCCATCGCCTTTGAGCGATATCAAGCTTCTGGCCCGGCTGCGGCCATTAGTGCGCCTGGCCACCATGCGCAAGGAATTGCGGCTGCGGACCGCCATTGCGCGGAAATTCGGGCTCGATCTCCCTCCCGTGGCGGCGCAGACCGTTTCATCCACCGGCCAGCGTCTTCTGATCGTGGGCGAGGACGGGCGCAGCCTGGCCAGCATCCTTCCCAGCGCTAGCCTGATCTTTTCCAACGATCCGTTCCAGGCTGAAACCCTGTTGAACGGCCCGGCCTTCGACGCCGCGATCATGGTCCCGTCCGCCGACCCAACCCCGTTCCTGGATTTATGCGTGCATCTGCGCCAGAATCCGAAATTGTTCCATCTGCCGGTTCTGATCATCGACGCCAAGGGCGTCCTCGACGAGGACGAGGCTTATCGCTGCGGCGCCAGTGGATTTCTCCGCCCCACGGCCAGCATGAACAAAAACGAACTCATCAGCGCCATCGCCTTCCTGGTGCGCCGCCAGCGCCTGCGCTGGAAAATCCGGGCCGGATTGGCCGCAAGCCTTTCGCCTCGCACCCAGGACGAAGATACCGGCGCCTATAAAAAAGATTTCCTGGATCATTATCTGCCCCAACGCATCGCCCAGGCCAACGAACGAGACCGCCAGCTATCGGCGATTCTGCTGCGCATCCCCGATATCGAGAATATGAGGCGGCGTTTCGGCGACAAGCCCGCCGCACATTTGAACCGGCAATTGGCGCAATGGATCAATCTGATGCTGCGCGTCGAGGATCTGACCGCGCTGGCCGGGAAAAACGAATTCATCGCGGTCCTGACCGACACCTCCCTAAGCGAGGCGACCAACGTCATGCACCGGATCGTCGGCGTATTGACCTATACGGATTTCGCGGTCGCGGACATCTATCAGCCGGTTCGCGTCTGGGTAAGGGAAAGCTGCGCCCAATTGATCCGGGGAGAAAGCCCCGACGCCTTCATGGCGCGGCTGCGCCAGGATAGCCTGTTCTTGTCCGATGGAGCCGCGATGTGAAAATCGATATCGTTTTCGATATTGTCTGTCCCTGGTGCTTTATCGGCATACGCCGTTTCCGCCGCGCTTGCGCATTGCGCCCCAACGTTCCGGTCGAAATCCGCTGGCGGCCTTTTCTGCTCAATCCCGAAATACCCGCAGCCGGGATCGACCGCGCGCATTATCTCGAACGGAAATTCGGCAACAGCCACCGCATTGAGCGTATTCACGCGGCAACCCGCCAGGCCGGTCAAAGCGAAGGGATCGACTTTGATTTCGCCGCCATCCGCCGGATGCCGTCCAGCATCGACGCGCACCGGCTGATCCAATGGGCCGAGGGTAATAAGGAAATCTTGCTGGATCGGATTTTCACGGCCTTCTTCATCGAAGGGCGCGATATCGGTGATATCAGCGTGCTTGAAACGTTGGCTGTCGAAGCCGGGTTGAATGGACAAGATGCCGGTGACTATCTGCGCGGCCCGGACGGCATCGACGCCATCGAAGCTGAGAACGCACGCATGCGCCGTTGGGGCATCAGCGGCGTACCCAGCTTCATCTTCGAGGAAAACTACGCCGTGGCCGGGGCGCAAGACCCCGATCTGCTCGCCCGGCTGATGGATATCGCCGTGGAAACAGACCCGGAATCCTTTTCGACCGCCTGATCCCTTCGTTAGAATCGATGCCGGCGCACCATCTTGCGCCGCACAGGAATCGGCATTTTCGGGGGCGGAGGCGGTGGCGGCGGTGGCGGCGCAAGCGAAGCACTGGCGGCATCCACGACCTCTCCCCCCGCGATCCGCGCCAGGGCCGACAGCAACGCCCGCACCCCCTTGATCCGCAAATCCTGATCGTCCCAATTGCGCGTCATCACCAGCTTGTGGTCCGGCCTCAAGCGAACGGTCCCAAGCTGTTGGGCGATGAACTGCACCAAACCGGCGGGATTGGCGAAACGATTGCCGCGGAAAGCGACCACCACCCCCTTGGGACCGGCGTCGATCTTTTCCACCCCGGCCAGTTTGCAGGCGGCCTTGATCGCCACAACCTCCAGCAGATTGACGACTTCGGGCGGCAATGCGCCGAAACGGTCGATCATCTCGGCGGCCAAAGCGTCGATTTCTCCGGCGGTTTCCAGCGTGCCGATGCGCCGGTAAAGCGCCAGCCGCACGGACAAATCGGTGACATAGCTTTCCGGAATCAGCACCGGCGTGCCCAGCGCGATCTGGGGCGAGAAGGTTTCGTCTTCCCGCGCCGGTCCGTCCGAACCACGGGCCGAAGCCACCGCTTCTTCGATCAATTGCTGATAAAGCTCGATACCGACCTCGCGGACATGACCCGATTGTTCCTCGCCCAGCAGGTTTCCGGCCCCGCGGATGTCCAGATCGTGGCTGGCCAGGGTGAACCCGGCCCCCAGACTGTCCAGGGTTTGCATCACCTGAAGACGTTTTTCCGCCGCCTTGGACAAGGCCCGATCAGGCGGCAGGGTCAGATACGCATAGCCCCGCGCCTTGCCGCGCCCCACGCGCCCCCGCAACTGGTAAAGCTGCGACAGCCCGAACATGTCTGCGCGGTGGATGACGATGGTGTTGACGCGCGGCATGTCCAGACCGGATTCGATGATATTGGTCGCCAGCAAAAGATCATATTGCCCATCCGAGAAAGCGGTCATCACCTCCTCAAGCTGAGCGGGCGGCATCTGGCCATGGGCGACGGCCACGCGCAGCTCGGGCGCCAGATGGGTCAGCCTTTCGCGGACCCGGTCGATATCGGACAGGCGTGGACAGACATAGAAAATCTGGCCGCCGCGATAGCGTTCGCGCAGGATCGCTTCGCGGATCACCACCCCGTCGAAAGGCAGGACGAAGGTGCGCACCGCCAGACGGTCCACCGGCGGCGTGGCGATCAGGCTCAATTCCTTGACCCCGGTCAGCGCCAGTTGCAGCGTGCGCGGAATCGGCGTCGCCGACAGGGTCAGAACATGGACCTCGGACTTCAACTGCTTCAGGCGTTCCTTGTGAGCGACGCCGAAATGCTGTTCCTCGTCGATGATCAGCAATCCCAGCGCCTTGAAGGAAATGCTTTTGGACAAGAGTGCATGGGTGCCGATGACGATGTCCACCGTGCCTTCGGTCAATTCCTTGCGGGTGCGGCTCGATTCACTTGGCGACACCAGCCGGGACAATTGGCGGATGCGCACCGGCAGGCCGGCGAAACGTTCGGAGAAGGTATGGTAATGCTGGCGCGCCAGCAACGTGGTCGGCACCACCACCGCCACCTGACGGCCTTCCATCGCGGCGACAAAGGCGGCGCGTAGCGCCACCTCGGTTTTGCCGAAGCCGACATCGCCGCACACCAGACGGTCCATCGGCCGGCCCGACCCCAGATCCGCGATGCAATCCTCGATCGCCGTAAGCTGGTCGTCGGTTTCGGCATAGGGGAAGCGAGCGCAGAATTCGTCGTAAAGCCCTTCCGCCGGAATGAAGGACGCCGCTTTGCGCACCTGCCGCTCGGCCGCCACCGCGATAAGCTGTTCGGCCATGTCGCGGATGCGCTTTTTCAGCCGCGCCTTGCGCCCCTGCCAAGCCGCCCCGCCCAGCTTGTCGAGCGCAACTCCGGCCTGTTCGGAACCATAGCGGCTCAAGGTCTCGATATTCTCGACCGGCACGAACAGCTTGTCGCCGCCGTCATAAAGCACGCGCAGGCAATCATGCGGCGCACCCGCCACATCGAGCGTGACCAGCCCGTCATAGCGTCCGATGCCGTGATCGATATGCACGACCAGATCGCCTTCGCTCAGATTAGCGGCTTCGGCCAGAAACGCCTCGGCATGACGGCGCTTCCGCCTAGGCGAACGCACCAGGCGATCGCCCAGAATGTCCTGTTCTGAAATGACCGCCAGCCGGTCGGACACGAATCCCCGCTCCAGCCCCAACGCCGCCAGCGCAGCCCGATCCTTGGGCCCGGACAGGAACGCGCCCCAGCTTGCCGCCAGATTGGGGTTGAGTTTCGCCCCATGTTCGACCAGCAATCCACCCAGACGTTCACAAGATCCCCGGCTCCAGCACGCCAGCAGAACCCGTCGGCCGGCCTTGATCTCCTCCTCGATCCGCTGTCCGACCGCGGTATAGAGATTGACGCCCGGTTGGGCGCGGACATCGGCAAAATCCCGCCCTGGACGGCCTCCGGCATCGATGGTTGCCTCCACCCCTTCGGCAGCGGCAAAGGGCCAAAAGGCGGCGACGGAACGCGCCGCCAGCAGGCGGGTCCATTCGTCTTTATCCAGGAACGCCATCTGCGGCGGCACCGGACGGTAGACCGCGCCGGCATCGGTCAATCCTTGTTCCAGGATCGTCAGGCGGGCGTCGTAATATTCGGCGATGACGGCCAGACGCGCGTCGCGGGCATCCTCGGCCTGGTGATCCAGCGTCACCAGCGCATCGGGCAGATAGGCGAACAGCGTGTCCATCCCGTCATGGAACAAAGGCAGCCAATGTTCCATTCCGCCATATTTGACTCCGGACGACACCGATTCATAGAGCGGGTCGCTGTCCGTGACCGGGCCGAACAATTCGCGGTAATTGGCCCGGAAACGCTGGATCGATTCGGCGTCCAGCATCACCTCGCTGGCCGGAGCCAGCACGATCGCCCGCGCTTTGCCGCTGGAACGCTGGGTGACGGGATCGAACAGACGGATATCCTCGATCTCGTCGCCGAACAGATCGATACGCGACGGCTCCGCCGCTCCGGCGGGGAAGATATCGATGATGCCGCCCCGCTGGGCGTAATCGCCGGCCTCCATCACCGTGTCGGCGCGCACATAGCCGTTGGCGGCCAGATAGGCCAGCAACGCCGGCATGTCCAATCTTTCGCCGACCGCAGCCTGGAAACTGGCGCGAGCGAAAACGCTGGCCATGGGCAGACGCTGCAAGGCCGAAGACACCGTCGCCAATACCAGCCTAGGGGCCGATCCCGGTGCGCGGGGACGGGCCAGACGCGACAATGCGGCGATGCGGCGGGCTACGATCTCGCCATTGGGGGAAACCCGGTCATAAGGCACGCAATCCCAGCCGGGCAGTTCCAGAATCTCCGCCCCCGGCGCCAGGAAAGCGAGCATGTCGGCCAGTCTCGCCAGCCGCGCCTCGTCACGGGCGATATGCAGGATGTCCCGCCCGCCGCCTTCCTTGAGCAGCCGGGCCAGGGTAAGCGCGTCATAGCCTTCCGGCATGCCCGCCAGAGTGATCCGACCAGGACGTGTGGTGAGATTCTGAAAGAGCGTTTTCAAGACATTAGGTCCGGTTTTTTATGTAATTTTTCAGCATGGCCATGACCGCGCCGTCCAATGATTCCGGGACAGGGGTCGCCCCTGTGATCCACAAAAACAGGTCGGGATCGCCCGCATCGAGCAGCGCGCCGAATTCCGCCAACTGCGCCGGGGTCATCTTTTCCAGCGTCATTTCGGCGAATCCGCCCAGAATCATCCCGTTTTCGGCGGTACCCCGATGCCTGGCGCGAAAGAGCAAACGCTTGTGAGCGGAATCCATCGGTCTCGACACTGTTCCTGACCCGGGCCGGCTAGGATATAAAGGCTTTACATCCTTCTGTCAGCCCCTCTCCAAGGTCCGATGCGCCCCAGGAGCCTTTACCCCCTCTTCACCGCTTTAACCGCGCTTCCGGGCGTCGGCCCGCGGTTGGAGCCCTTATTCGAGAAATTGGCCGGGCCCAACCCGGTCGATCTTTTGTGGCATCTGCCCCAAGGCGTGATCGACCGCCGTTTCATGCCCACCATCGCTGAAGCGCCGCATGGACGGGTCGCAACCCTTCATGTCACGATTCGCGCCCACCAGCCGCCGGACCACGCCAAGCGCCCCTATCGGGTGATCGCCGAGGATGAAACCGGCACCCTGATCCTGGTTTATTTCCACGCCCGGCCCGACTGGCTGCAAAAATTGCTGCCGGTTGGTTCTGAACGGATCGTCAGCGGCGTCGTCGAGCATTTCAAAGACGAGCGGCACATGGCCCATCCCGACCATGCCGTCCCCATCGACCAGCTGGCCGAGATCATGACCGTCGAGCCGGTCTATCCCCTGACCGCAGGGCTGACCTTGAAAACAGTGACCAAGGCCGTCCGCGCCGCCTTGGAACGGGCGCCCGAACTCCCGGAATGGCTGGACGAAGCGCTGGTGCACCGGGAATCCTGGCCATCCTGGCGTGTGGCCCTGGAAACCCTGCACCACCCCGAAAGCGAGGAATCCCTATCGCCCCAGACACCCGCCAGGCGGCGTCTGGCCTATGACGAGTTGCTCGCCAACCAATTGGCGCTAGCCCTGGTCCGTCACAGTCAGCGCGGACAAGCGGGACGATCCATCCAGGGAGACGGGCGTTATGTCCGTGCACTGGAAGCGGGCTTACCCTTCCGCCTCACCCACGCCCAGGAACGATCCCGTGATGAAATCCTGGCTGATCTGGCCCGGCCGGCGCGCATGCACCGGCTGCTTCAGGGTGATGTCGGGTCGGGTAAGACGGTGGTGGCCTTGCTGGCCATGGCCGCCGTGGCCGAAACCGGGGCGCAAGCCGCCCTGATGGCCCCGACCGAGATTCTGGCCCGCCAGCATTACGCTACCATCGCCCGTCTGGCGGAGCCGGCGGGGCTGCGCGTGGCTTTGCTGACCGGCCGTGACAAAGGGGCGGCGCGGGAGGGGATCCGGGCGCGTCTGGCCCAAGGCGAGATCGACATCCTGGTCGGCACCCATGCTTTGTTCCAAGATGATGTCGATTTCCATGATCTGGCGCTGGCGGTGATCGACGAGCAGCACCGCTTCGGCGTTCATCAGCGCCTGTCTCTGGCCGGCAAGGGCCGCGCGGTGGACATGCTGGTGATGACCGCGACGCCGATCCCGCGCACCCTGGTGATGACCGCCTATGGCGACATGGATGTTTCCCGCCTGGATGAAAAACCGCCGGGCCGCCGTCCCATCGACACCCGCGCGATCCCGATAGCCCGCCTCGACGAGGTTGCCGATGGCGTGGCGCGCGCCGTCCAGCAGGGGGCTCGCGCCTACTGGGTTTGCCCGCTGATCGAAGAATCGGAAAGTTCCGACCTCGCCGCAGCCCAAGAAAGGCAGCGCTATCTGGAAGAGCGCCTGTCCTGCCGCGTCGGCCTCGTGCATGGCCGGATGAAACCGGCGGAGAAGGACAAGGCGATGGCCGCCTTTGCCGACGGCGCTATCGACATCCTGGTGGCAACGACGGTGATCGAGGTCGGAGTGGATGTGCCCGAAGCAACCGCCATGGTGATCGAACATGCCGAACGCTTCGGTCTGGCCCAGCTTCACCAGTTGCGCGGCCGCATCGGACGGTCGGAACGCCCCTCGATCTGTCTGCTGCTTTACGGGGGACCGCTGGGAGAAACCGGACGGGCGCGGCTGAACATCATCCGCGACACCGAGGACGGCTTTCTCATCGCCGAAGAGGATTTGCGCCTTAGGGGATCGGGCGAAATTCTGGGCACCCGCCAAAGCGGGCTGCCCAGTTTCCGCATCGCCGATCTGGCCCATCACGGCGATCTGCTCGCCATCGCACGGCGGGACGCGCAACGGACCCTTGAAACCGACCCTGCCCTGTCAGGCCCGCGCGGCGAGGCGCTGCGCACCCTGCTCTATCTTTTCCGCCAGGATGCCCTGGTCAGGACGCTGCGTTCGGGGTGACCGGAACCGGCAGATTAGCGGCAGGGGTGACGATGCCGGTCGAGATGACCAGCTTCAGCCCTTCCTCGACCGTGAGACTGAGCGGTTTGGTATCGCTGCGCGGCAGATAAAGCAGAAAACCCGAGGTCGGGTTGGGAGTCGTCGGCACGAAGACATTGACGATTTCCTCTTCCGGATCGATCGCGCCCGCCACCTCGCGGATGGTATCGCCGGTGATGAAAGCGATGGTCCACAGGCCGCGCCGGGGATATTCGATCAGCACCACCTCGCGGAAGGCCTGGGTCTTGTTTGCAAGCACGGTCTCAAGAAGTTGCTTCAAGGTAGAGTAAATGCTGCTTAAAATGGGCATGCGTGCGATCACGGCCCCGCTCAGGCGCAGCCAAAGCTGTCCCGGCAGACCGGCCATCAGCGCGCCGATCACGGTCAGGACGACGACGACCAGAACCAGTCCCACCCCCGGCATCCCCCACAATCCCGGGTTCCATTCCGGCGGAATCAGCGGCCTGACCTGCTGATCGACGAACGAAATGAACCGCCAGGCGATATAGAAGGTGATCGAGATCGGGGCCGTGACCAGGATGCCGGTAAAGAAGCATCCCCGAAGCCTTATCATCAGCGAGCGGAAAAAAGAGCGTTTCGAGGCCTGATCTGATGCGTCGTCCATGATCCTCGTCCAAGCGGTCACTAAAAAGCATCTTCAAGTTTCCGTACTGTCTGAACCAATGTCAACGAAGGCGGGAATCCCCGGACTGTGCCGCCAGGGCGCTCTCTGCTAGACTGGCCTGATCATGGATCACTTGAATGCTCCCATCGCCGGGGTCGGCGCGGTCGTCTGGAAAAAGGACAGGGTTCTCTTAGCGCGCCGGGGGCACCCGCCCAAAGCGGGCTCCTGGTCCCTGCCCGGCGGCAAGCAAAAACTGGGGGAAACCGTGCAGGAAGCGATCCTGCGCGAGATCGACGAAGAGGCCGGCATCCGGATTCGCATCGTCGATATCGCCGCCGTGGTCGATCTAATGGACCACGATGCGCAGGGACAGATCCTCTATCATTACACGGTCGTCGATCTGGTGGCGGAGTGGGTCGCGGGCGATATCCGCGCCGGCGACGACGCCGCCGAAGTCGCCTGGGTGCACCCCGACAATTTCGATTCCTTTGGCCTTAGCGACGATGTCCGCCGCGTGATCGCCTTGGCCGCCTCGAAACGCCTGCCTCAAGACATGGAAGAGGAACCATGAGCCCCAAAGCGCCGGCCGCGGCGGATGGGGCTCATCCCTCTGCTCCTTGTCTGGAGATGATCGAACGGCTGATCGCTATCGACACCACCAGCGACAAGTCCAATCTCGATGCCATCGCCCTGATCCGCAGCCATCTCGAACCCCTGGGCGCGCGATTCCTGGAAACCTTCGACAAGGACCGCCGCAAAGCCAATCTTTACGCCATGCTGGGGCCGGAGAACACGCCCGCCATCCTGTTGTCCGGCCATACCGATGTGGTGCCGGTGGATGGACAGAATTGGAGCAGCGATCCCTTCCGCCTGACACGACGCGGGGAACGCTATTACGGACGCGGCAGCGCCGACATGAAATCCTTCCTTGGCCTGGCGTTGGGACTGGCTCCCGAATTCGTCCGGCGCGGTCTCGTCACCCCGCTTCATTTCGCCTTTTCCTATGACGAGGAAAAAGGCTGTATCGGTGTGCGCGGCCTGATCGAGGATCTTGCCCGTCTGCCGGTCAAACCCCAGCTTGGCATCGTCGGCGAACCGACCGGCATGATCGTGACCGCCGGGCATAAGGCCAAACGCGCTTTCCGGGTCCAGGTTCAGGGGCAAGAAGGCCATTCTTCGCTGGATCAAGGCGTCAACGCCGTCCTCGCCGCCGCCGAAGCCGTCGCCGGAATCGGGCGGATGCAGGAGGTGATCCGGCGGAACGGGCCCTATGATCCGGCCTATGCCCCACCTTACACGACACTTCATACCGGACGAATCGATGGCGGCGTCGCGCTCAACATCGTGCCCGGACATTGCTGGTTCGATTTCGAGATTCGCGCCCTGCCCGGCGACAGCATCGACGGCATCGATGCCGATATCCGCAGCTTCATCCGAACCCGGATCGAATCTTGGATGAAGGAAAAAGCCCCCGATTGCGGCTTTTCCTTCACGACGCTAAGCGACACGGTCGGTTTTGCCCTGCCCGACGATCACGAGGCGGTCGTCCTTGCTGCCGATCTGGCCGGAAACGCGCATCTGGCCCATGCCAGCTTTAGCACTGAGGCCGGCCTCTTCACCCAGGCCGGTATCCCATCCGTCGTCTGCGGACCGGGATCGATCGATCAGGCGCATAAGCCGAACGAATATATCGAAAACACGCAACTGGCGGCGGGCGAAACCTTCTTGCGCCGGCTCATGGACCGCATCTGCGCTTAGACAGCCTTGCGCGGCGGGCAATTGCGATCCCAATCGGAAAATGACACAATCGCCCGGTTAAACAGGGGGGGAGCGGGACCGGCACATGGCCGATGCACAAAACAGTCGCCCGGGCGGCGGGGGAACCGCGTCTCAAGACGCAGGCCCGATGCTCGGCGGAACACCCACGGACACCATCCGTCGCGATGTCGAAATGACCTTCGGCACCGACATCGTCGATCAGGATAAGCTGGAACAATTGGCCGAGCGGATCTGGCAGACCGTACCGCCGGCGCAGCGTCCCAGCTTCCGGGCCGAAGACTGGCAATATGCCATTCATGCGCATTGCGCGTCCGCTCTTGCCATGGCCGAGCGGCGGCTGGAAGAACATAAGACCGACGAGCGCATGCTCGCCATCAAAATCAGGGTGTTGCGCAACGGGTTCGCCCAGCAGGTCGTCCGCGCCATGAGCAATGTCGCCGCGAAATACCGCAACGGCGGCTGATCCTTAAGTTCCCCATGCCGGTTCAGGATTTCTTGCCGGCGGGCGGACTCCATTTCCGGACCTGAACGGCTTGACCATGCTGCGACAGCAGCATACGCGGCGGCACCACGGAATCGGCCGTCGGCAGGCCGCTGCCGTCCGGCATCGCTTTGCGTCCGTAGAAAGCGGCCATTTCCTTCAGCCCGATAACGCTGCCCTCGCCCCGCGCCAACGCATCCTGAAAAGGGGTATGCCCCATTGTCAGCTTGCTGAGATAAGCCGCTGAATGATGGCCGAAGCGACGCCAGATCGCGTCGAGAAAGGTCCGCGCAGTTTTGGGCAGCGGCTTGCGCTCGAAGGATGGAATAGCGGTCTCGAACAGACGGAAGACGCCCGGTTCGACCGGTCCCAGGCTGTTGGCGACGAACAGGGCCGGCATCAGCATCCGCCCGTCATAAGCGACAGCGAAATAGGCCTGAGACAGGTAAAGCAGACGCTGCAGCTTCTGCGGTTGCATATATTCGCCCGTCTCCAGCGCACGGTCGATGAACCAGAACGCCGCATCGAAGCTTGAATCCACCAGCGCCGCCATCCTGCCCCGTCCTTGATCACACGCCTGACACCGCACCATAACGCCCCGGCGCGGGCGCGCCAACCCTTGGGCCGATCAAAAGGATTAAGCCCTTCCCCGCACCCCTGCCGGCAGGGTATGAAACGGCATGACGTCGCCATCTTCCTCACGCTTTCTGCCTCTGATCCTGGTCATCGGTTTCGGCCTGCTGATGGGGCTTATCCCGGTTCTGGTCAAGCTCGCCGCCGAGAACGCCGTTTCCCCGTCCCTGTTCGCCATCGTCCAGGCCAGCGGCGCGGGCTTAGCCATCCTGGCACTGTGCCGTATTCTCGGCCATCGCCTGTCCTTGGACCGGCGGAGCATGCGCTATTACGCCATCGCCGGCCTGTCCGGCATCGCCCTGCCCAACGAGCTTCTGTTTCTATCCGTGCCCCATCTGGGCGCGGGCCTGATCGCCATTCTTTACTGCTTTCCACCGCTGATCACGCTGTGCATGGCCTTGGCGATCGGCATGGAACGGCTTAATCCCTGGCGCGCCGGCGGCATCCTGCTTGGTTTGGCAGCGTCCCTGGCGATCACCCTGCCCAAGGGCAATCTAAATGCCGATCCCTTCTGGCTGGCCATCGCCATGAGCGCGCCCTTGTCGCTGGCTTTCGGCAATATCTATCGCAGCCGGTCCTGGCCGCCGGGAGCAAAACCCCTGCCCTTGGCGGCGGGAATGCTGCTGGCCGGGGCGCTGTGGCTGCTGCCCGTGCTGCTGCTGACCGGCCTGACGGGGGAAACCGGCACCTCCATCCTTCTCCCAACCGAACGGGGCATTCTGCTGCTGGCTTTCGTCGTCGCCATCACCGCCATCGGCTATGTCATGTTCCTGACCCTGCAACAGATCGCCGGGGCGGTCTATATGAGCCAAGTCGGCTATGTCATCACCGCTACCGGTCTGGCGATCGGTGTCGGATTCCTGGGCGAACAATATGGCCCATGGATCTGGGTGGCGGTTGCCTTGGTTTTTGCTGCCGTCGCCTTGGCGACGATCCCGGGGAAAGCGCCGCCCGTCCGCCATTCGGATCCGTCGTAGCGCGACGGATGGAAACGGCGGTCGCTTTGGCGTAGAACGGGAGCCTTTAAACGGACGGGATCCTTTTATTTTCAAGGAGAACAAAGGTCCATGGACGAAAAAATCATCGACGCGGCCATCCAAGACACCGTCGCCCTGACGGAAGCGGCGCGCGACTATGTCATCGCCAGTCAGGACCGCGACTTCGAGGACCCGATGCAGCGCCTGGCCGCGATCCGGCAATCCAGCCGTCTGACCAATCTGCTGACCAATATCCTGTCCTGGCTGATGTGGCACAAGGCCGCCGCCGTCGGCGAGATCGGTCCGGACGAACTGGCGGTGAAAACGCAGGAATTTGAAGCTGAAGGCAGTCTGGAAAACGACCCTACCGGATTGCCTGAAGATCTGTCCGCGTTGATCCTGCGCGGCAACGATCTGTTCGCGCGCATGCGGGGCATCGCCCGCTCCGCCCGCCAAGCTTGACCGGCCTTGTCTATTCCCGGTATCCGCAATCGGCAAGCAGGACCCGCATATGTTCCGGCACGGGCGCAGTGACCATAATCGGCGGACGTTCGGCCCAATAGGGAATCTGGATGCGCCGCGACATCAGGTGCAAAAGCGGTCCCGGCCGTCCATAGACCGGATCGCCCAGCACCGGACATCCCAGCGCCAGCGCGCAATGCACGCGGATCTGGTGCGTCCGTCCGGTCAAGGGTTCCAATTCCAGCCAGGCCCGGTTGCTGCTCTCGCCCATCCGCCGCCAGTTTGTGCAGGCCGGGCTTCCCGCCGGATCGGACACCATCCGCCAGCCCGCGCGGCTGTTCTCCTTGCGCAAAGGCATCCTGATCGTTCCCACTTCCGCGCCGGGGATCCCTTCGACCACTGCCCAATAAAGCTTGCCGATCTGTCCGGCTCCGAACAGACGTCCCAGACGCGCGCGCGCCTTGTCGTGACGCGCCAGCACCAGGCAGCCCGACGTGTCGCGGTCAAGACGGTGCGCCGGACGCGGCGTCCGTCCCGGTTCGGACCAAAGCGATTCCAAAACGGATTCCAGATGAACGTGAGTCGATGGCCCGCCATGAACCGCCAACCCCGCCGGCTTGTCGAGCACGACGATGTTGGAATCCTGGTAAAGGATGCGCTGCTTCAGTTCCTTGGGGGTCATCGCCGATCCTGCTATCATGGTGGATGTTTGCCTTTCCCGCCACGCCGGGACATCACCGCCTCATGGGCGGATTAGCGGTTCAAACCCCGAATTTCCAGGAAAAATCATGGCCGAGCTTCATTACGACGATTCTTTCATCAAGAACATCCTGTCCTCGACCAAAACCATCGCTTTGGTGGGCGCGTCGGCCAATGCCGAACGCCCCAGCCATGAAGTGATGCATTTCCTTCAATCCAAAGGATATCGCGTCATTCCCGTCAATCCGGGGCTGGCCGGCCAGGAACTCCTGGGCGAAACGGTGCGCGCTTCGCTTCGGGACATTCATGAGCCCATCGATATGGTGGACATTTTCCGCACCTCGGACGCTGTTCCCCCGATCGTCGAAGACGCCATAGCGATCAAGGCCAAGACCGTCTGGATGCAGCTTCACGTCCGCCACGACGAAGCCGCCGCCCGCGCCCAAGCCGCCGGATTGGCCGTGGTGATGGACCGCTGCCCCAAAATCGAATTGAAGCGCCTTTTCGGCGCCTGACAAGGCAAAATTCCGCCACTCTCGGCACCCCGCCGGAAGTGAAAACATGTGAGCCGACCGATGGCGACAGGAAAAACGGCTGAAAACGGCGTTTCCCGGCGCGAAGGATCGCCCCGGTCGGCTCGGCGTGAAACCCTCGCCGTGGCCTTGGTATCAACACTGCTGGTGTTGCTGCTGACCTTATCAGGCGTCTTTCTGATGGACCGCCTCTACCGCCTGGGGCATGCCTGGGAAACCAGGACCGAGATCCACCGGGTCGTCGGCTATGGCGGCTTCATCCACAGCTTCAAAAAAGCGATCCTGCACCGCGACCGGACATTGGTGCCGGTCATGGAAGGCCAGATCGACAATCTCCTAAGAATCCTGGCGCTCTATGAAAAAACGACATCGGACCCCGAAGAAATCGAAGCCATCGACACCCTGCGCGACAGTTTTGCCCATTACCGGTCCGCTATCGACCAGATCCCGATCCTGATCGATTCCGGCTACAGCCCGGAAGAAATCGCCGAACGGCTGGCCGTCGACGAACGCCCGACAATCGCGGCTCTGTCCATCCTCACCTCGGGCCGACGTGACGCCGATGGCGAAAACGTCGTTCCCGGACGAACGCCTTTCGTCGATACCCTGCCCGCCGTCCTGTCCGGCGGCGCCCTGTTCCTGCTCATCGTCGGATTGGCGTTCTGGCTCTTGTCGCTGATCCGCCGCATGGTCCATGCCAATCAGGAAGCCTATCGCGCCCATGACCGGTTGTGGGAAGCCATCGACATCAACAACCGCATCATGGAGAACTCGTTCGCCGGCATCGCCGCCTACCGTGCCTCGGACGGGGAATGCGTGCTCGCCAACGCCGCCGCCGAACGGATCGCCGCCGGATCGATGGATGGGCTGGTGGATACGAATTTCCGGACATCGCCTTTCTGGCGGGATCGCGATCTTTTGATTTCGGCTGAATGGGTCGTCGCCGAAGGATTGCCCCGGCGCGCGGAACTGCATCGGGTTTCGCCGTCGGGGCGCTCGATCTGGGTGGAATGCCATTTTTCGCGTTTTTATAGCGGCGGCGACGCGCATCTTTTGAACATCTTCCAGGATGTTTCGGAACAGAAGCGGGCCGAGGCCGGATTGCGCGATTCCGCCGAACGGCTGCGCAATCTGCTGACCACCAGCCCGATCGGCACCGCCATCGTGCATCTGGATGGACGCATCGATTTCGTCAATCCGCGCATGCTCGAACTGCTCGATCTGCCGGAACGAGCGCTTCAGGACATCAAAGCCCAGAATCTCTTCGACCTGCCCGAGGAATGGCAAACCATCCGGACCATTCTTCAAAAGGGCGACAGTCTGCGCGATTTCGAAACCAGACTGACCCGGCGGAAAGACCAATTCGGGCCGTGGCTTTTGCTGTCCAGCGAGCCGGCGTCCTTCATCGGCGCGGGCTGGCATGTCTTCTGGGCCTACGACATCACCGAGCGCAAACGGACCGAACAGGAACTGGAAGAAAACCGCCAGGCACTGGAACGTCAGGCGTGGAAACTCCGCAATCTGGCCGAAACTCTGGCCACCGAAAAAGCGCGCGCCGAAGTCGCTACCCAGGCGAAAAGCCAGTTCCTGGCCAATATGAGCCATGAAATCCGCACCCCCATGAACGCCATCATCGGGATGAGTTCCCTGCTCGCGCGGACCGATCTCGAGGACCGGCAGCGCAACTATGTCTCGAAGATCGAGACTGCCGCCTCGTCGCTCATGGAAATCATCAATGGCATTCTGGATCTGTCCAAGGTCGAATCCGGCCAGATCGCGCTGGAAATCCGTCCTTTCCGGTTGGACGACGTACTGGCGTCGGTCAGCGATCTTTTGGCCCAGCGCGCCCAGGAAAAGGCGATCGAACTGGTCTTTTCGGTCGGCAGCGACGTTCCCTCTCAACTGGTGGGCGATGCGCTGCGTTTGGGCCAGATTCTCACCAATCTGATCCATAACGCGCTCAAATTCACCGAAACCGGCGACGTTGCCGTCGATGTCGAACGCGCGGAGATTTCCAGCAACCAGGTCACGCTGCGTTTTTCGGTTCGGGACACCGGCATCGGCATGAATGCAGAGCAAACCAGTCTTCTCTTCCAGCCTTTTTCGCAAGCCGACAGCTCGATCACACGCCGTTACGGCGGCACTGGCCTTGGCCTTGCCATTTGCAAACGCTTGACCGAAGTCATGGGCGGCACGATCGGCGTTTCCTCGGAACCGGGCCAAGGCAGCCGCTTCGTCTTCACCGCGCGGTTCGGCCGCGTCGAGAATGCTCCGGAGCCCCGGAAAATACCGGCTCCGGGGCTCAAAGTCCTGCTGATCGACGACAACGCACGAGCGCGGGACGCGCTTGCCCGGCAGCTTGTCGCCCTGTCCTGCGACGTCATCCGCCTGAGCGACGCCGCCAACGTCGTCGAGGAAATGCTTCGCGCCCAGCAAACGGGAATGCCCTATGGGCTGGTCATTTTAGACGCCGCCATGCCAGGAATCAGCGGAGTCGAGGCGGCGCGGCGCATCAAAGCGATGCCGGAGCTTCGCGATTCCCCCATCATCCTGATGCCGCCCGCCTTCTGTCCCGACCAATGCATGGACCAGATCGACGCGCTGAATGTCGAAGGC
The DNA here is from genome assembly GCA_034926235.1 of Rhodospirillaceae bacterium. Lineage (GTDB taxonomy): Bacteria > Pseudomonadota > Alphaproteobacteria > Rhodospirillales > Magnetospirillaceae > JAYFRE01. Next base: position 10,405 of record JAYFRE010000169.1, on the reverse strand, counting down.
ATCCTGACCAAGCCGGTTATCCCATCGGCCCTGACCGAAATCCTGGCCAATCTGTTCGACGGAAACCGCCGTCTTCCGTCCGACCGCCAATCCGCCGGCCCGCGCGCGCCAACGCGCAGCCGGCCCGCGGTCAAATCCCTTCAGAACACATGCGTCCTTCTGGTCGAAGACGATCGGATCAACCAGGAAATCGCCGTCGAATTCCTGATCATCGCCGGAATCATCCCCGTCACCGCGTCCAGCGGCGAGGAGGCCATCACGCTCGTCCAATCACGATCGCAGGAATTCGACGCCATTCTGATGGACGTCCAGATGCCGGAAATGGATGGGTACGAAACGACCCGGCGTTTATTCGCCCTTCCCGGAATCACCTTGCCGCCGATCATCGCCATGACCGCTCATGCCAGCGACGAGGACAAGCAGCGCTGTCTCGAATTCGGCATGGTGGATCATATCGCCAAGCCGATCGATCCATCACGCCTGTTCGCCGTTCTGGCTCGGCATATCAGCGCACGCGGCGACCCGGCCTAATTCCGGAAAAGAAGAAAGCCGGGCCGCCTTGTTACCGCGCTGTTACGCCCCGCGCCGCGCCCAGCGTTGCTCGGCCGCCTTAAGGTGCGTATAGGCCAGGGACAGAAGAGGTGTCGCCACGCCGGCCCGCTCGCCCCGGGCAATCAGATCGCCCAACACGTGATCGGCTTCGACCGGGCCGCCTTTTTCCAGATCGCGCAGCATCGAAGCAGCGACGGTGGAGGACGGATCGGTCAGATCGGCGCGCACCTTCGCATACACCTCGGCGCGTTGCGCGTGGCTGCTGGCGGCGGCGACGGCGCGCACCTCGTCAAGGATGGTCTCGATCATCGGCGCGCCGCCCGCCGCCACGATCTCACCGACATTGGCGCGCATCAGGCAGGTGGCAGCGGCCAGGCTCGACAGGAACACCCACTTTTCCCACATCTCCTGCAGGATGATCTCGCTTGCCCGGCTGGCGAAGGCGGTCTTGCCGAACAGGGCGGCGATGGCCTGGACCCGGTCGCTCATCTGTCCGGTCTGTTCGCCGAACACGGTCAGATGCACATTGTTCAGATGCAGGATTTCGCCTTTCGGCCCCAGGGTCGAGGAGATGGCGCACAGCCCGCCCAGGATTCGTTCCTCGCCAAAGCGGTCGTTCAGCCGGTCCAGATGCGCCATCCCGTTCAACATCGGCATCAGCGCCGAGTTCGGTCCCATGGCGGGGGTCAGGGATGCAATGGCGTTGTCCAGGTCATAAGCCTTGCAGCTTAAGAAAACGAGGTCGTAGGGTGCTGCGATTTCTTCGGCCAGCACCGTTTTGACCGGAGCGGAAAAATCGCCCATCGGGCTTTTGATGACCAGCCCTGTGGCGGCGAGAGCCTCGCGGCGCTTGGGGCGCACCAGAAACGAGACATCCGCCCCGGATTGCACCAGACGCCCGCCGAAATAGCCGCCGATGGCCCCGGCCCCCACGATCAGAATACGCATATGCCGATCCCTCCCAATTTAAGTTTTCAAACACTCATTCTACACCCTTATTCGGAAATGGCGACGCCTCGCCCAGCCAACCGCACGATCCGAAACCCGCCGCCATCGCTTCTGGCAAAGGCGCCTCGACGACGATCGGCGGCTTTTGATGGTAAAGCGGCAATGATACCGACCGAGCATGCAGATGCAGATTGGGCGCGATCAGATCGGCGGTTCCAGCGCCATAGAAACGATCGCCGACGATAGGACAGCCGATCGAGGCCAGATGAACCCGGATTTGATGAGTCCGTCCGGTCAAAGGGTGGCATTCCAGCCAGCACAGCCGCCCGCCCCGGCCCAGAACCCGCCATTCGGTCCGGGAGGGCTGCCCGGCGGCGTCCACCTTCATCCGCCAGCCATATTTCCGTTCCAATTTCGCTAGGGGGGCATCGATCAGACCGGATTCCTCGGCGGGGCCGCCCACCACCAGCGCCCAATAGGTTTTCCGGACTTTGCCATGAGCGAACAAAGCGCCCAGTTTCTTCAGGGCTTGGCGATGGCGTCCAAGAACCAGACAACCCGACGTTTCGCGGTCTAGCCGATGCGCCAATTCAGGCGCATGAGGCAGGCCGAAACGCAACGCGTCGAGATAATGGCCGAGGTGATCGTCATCGCGTCCGCTGGCATGCACCGCCAACCCGGCGGGTTTGTCCAGCACCAACATCATTGCATCCCGGAAAAGAACGCGTTCGACGATTTCGTCGGGGGTCATGATGTTCCTTTAGCCTGATTGAAAACAGCCGTCCGCTTAAATCCTGAAGAGCGCCCGCAAAGCACGGACCCAACCGGGCGACGGGGCGGGATCGTCTTTGACGCCGGCCCGAGCCATCCAGTTCCGTGCGCGTTTCAATTCCCGGCGACTGACGCCGGGGGGCAGAGCCGGACGCCCCAAACAATTGGCGCAGCGCCCGCAAGGGGTTTGATCGGGATCGCCCAATTCACCCGTTAGAAAACGCATCAGACACCCATGATGGGCGGCATAATCCGTCATCCGGTCCCATTCCGCCAGACGTTGCCGGGCGCGGCGTTCCTGCTCCTCGGAATCGAGCGTGAAGGGATGAAAGGTTGGATGCCAGCGTCCGTTCGAACGCCGGATCGGCGGGGTTTCCGCCGCCGCCATTACCCGAAGGCAGGAACGAACCGTCACTTCGGGCCAATCGAGCATGGCGGCAAGCGTGCGTTCGCCGATTCCGTCTTCGCAATCTTCGATGGCGTCGAGCGTTTCCCTCAATGCGGCTTGGGGCGGATAGGCATCCCCGATCAGACGGCGCGCCAACGCGTCATCTTCCGGTCCGGCCAGAAGCACGCCATGGGCCTGTTTCAGCGCGCGCCCGGCGCGTCCCACCTGCTGATAGTAATGAGCCGGCGATAGCGGCGTCCCCAGGTGAAAGACGAAAGACAAATCGGGTTTGTCGAACCCCATGCCCAGCGCCGAGGTCGCCGTCAAAGCCTTGACCCGGTCCTCGCGCAGGGAATCCTCCAGCCGGACTCGTTCACCGTCATCGGCCAACCCGGCGTGATAGGCCGGCGCATCGATTCCCCGGCTGGCAAGCCAGGCGGCAAGCTGTTCCGCCCCCCTCCTGGTCTGAACATAGACGATGCCGCTGCCCGGAAGATGGGGCAATCGTTGCGCGATCCAGGCATAGTGGTGCGCCAGACTGGGCAGGGATAGGATTTGCAGCGCCAGTGATTCGCGGATCAACGGACCGGAAACGATCCGTCCCAATCCCAATTCACGCTTCAGATCCTCGATCACCCGGCTATTGGCGGTGGCGGTCGTGGCCAGAACCGGCGTTCCCGGCGATAGATTGTCCGCAATCAGGCGGCGGATGCGCCGGTAATCGGGGCGGAAATCATGCCCCCAGTCGGACAGGCAATGGGCCTCGTCGATCGCCAGCAGGGAAACCCGCGCCAAGGCGTTCTTGAGATGGGGGTTCGTTCCGTCGCAAGAAGCCAGTTTTTCCGGAGACATCATCACGATATCGGCCGAACCGTCGGTCAGCACCGCGCCGATATCCTCCCAGCCGCCGCCATCCGCCCCGGCGAAGGCGCGTGCGTCGATCCCAAGGCCGCGCGCCGCCGACACCTGATCGCGCATCAGGGACACCAGGGGCGATATCAGCAGAACCGGTCCCTCGCCCCGGCCACGCAACCCCAGCGCCGCAGCGAAATAAACCAGGCTTTTGCCCCAGCCGGTACGCTGGATCAAAAGCACACCGCCCTCTTCCCGCTTATCCAGCAGGGCCGAGATCGTCTCCCACTGACCGGGTTTGAAACGCGCGATCCGCCCCTGGCTGCGCGCCGCCAACAGGGTCCTAAGGCCGTCTTCGACGCAGGGCATAAGGTCGGTCAGTCTTGCCCAAGACGCGGGCCACGCATCGCCTTGACGGCGGAACGCTTCGCCTTGGCGTCGAGACGGCGGGTTTTCGAGGCCAAGGTCGGACGGGTCGGACGACGGGTCTTGGGCCGTTGCGCCGCCTGCTCCAACAGCGCGACCAGCCGCGCCAGAGCATCACGGCGGTTGGCTTCCTGGGTGCGATAGGCATAGGCTTTGATGATCAGCACGCCGTCCTGGTTCACACGCCGGCCGGCCAACGCTTCCAGCCGGTCGCGCACGGCATCGGGCAGGCAGGCGGAACGGCGGACATCGAAGCGCAGTTCCACCGCGCTGGAGACCTTGTTGACATTCTGCCCGCCAGGACCCGAAGAACGGATGAAGCGTTCCTCGATCTCTTCTTCGTCAAGGCGGATTCCGGGGGCGATTTCGATCATGGCCGCCCGATAGTAGAGCCGGGCGGCCCCTAGCGCCAGAGAGGCATTATCCGCTTAAGGCCAGCAAGCCGGATATTTCCTATTCCCTTGAGAAAAAACGGCAGAGGCAATGGGGGGAGAATGGTCTCGCTCGATCTTTTTCCATGATTCTACAGACCGGCATATTTTGCCCCCCGCCGAAAGAAACCGGCAAAATATGCCGGGACAAAACCAGGCCGATACCCCGATAAAGAGGCTTTTACCGTCTTCCATACATGGCATAGGACTTGCATCCACACCTGCGCATCATCTTTTACTCTTAAATTCGGGAATCCGAAGGATGTCGATTTTCGGCGCCGTATCAAACAGCGTAAACGCCCTGAACGCGCAGAATACCGCTTTGGCCGTCGTCAGCCAGAATCTCGCCAATTCGCAGAGCACGGGCTACAAGGCGATCGATGTTCAGTTTTCGACCATCCTCGATCAGAATTCCAACGATACCAGCGCCTATGGGGTCCGCGCCAACACGCGAAACCAGGCGCGGAGTCAGGGGCTGATCGTTAATTCCAACAAGAGCACCGATCTTGCCATCGACGGCAAGGGATTCTTCGTCGTTAATTCCAGCGTGGACGGAACCGGCAGCACCCGTTACACCCGTAACGGCGCTTTGCAGCAATTGCCCGCAACGGCCCTGGGCAACAGCGATTCGTCGTCCGGCGTCGTCTATCTAACCGACCCCAGCGGCAACTTTCTCATGGGCTGGCCCGCGGGCCAGACGCCTCCGGGCACCACGAATTCGCCGTCAGGGCTGACCGCGCTCAGCTATGACCGCTACAGCCAGATGCAGCCCCAGGCGACCACCGCTATCATCGCTCAGGGGTCCGTGCCATCGACGACGGTCGGTTCGACCTCGACCAGTTTCGGTCTTTACGACACCAAGGGCAATGTTCAAACCCTGGGCCTTTCCCTGACGCCAAGCGGGACGATCAATAATTGGACGCTCGACTTTTCCATGAATGCCTCGGTCGGGACGGTCACATCTTCGTCGCCGACATTGGCCTATGACGGCAACGGCAAGATCATCGCCCCCACCGAACCGGTAAGCGTCGACATCCAATGGGCCGACGGAACCAGCAGCCGAGTCTCCATCGATCTTTCCCAGGTTTCGCTGAATGCGAAATCGGAAGAAGCATCGCTCAAAGGCTCTCTGGCGGACGGCTATGCCGGCGGCACCTTTAAATCCGTCTCCATCGACGAAACCGGCACCGTCTACGCCAACTACACCAACAATCGCAGCGTTGCCGTCGGCACATTGGCCGTGGCCCAGTTCGTCGAACCCAACGAACTCGCCTATGACAGTGGAACCCTGTTTTCCGCGACCCAGGCCGCCGGACCCGTCACCATCGGCGCCGTATCCAAGTTCGGCAGCCAAAGCACCCTGGTGACGAATTCTTTGGAAAACTCGACCGTAGACACCACAACTGAATTCGCCACCATGATCACGGCGCAGCAGGCCTACCAAGCCGCCAGCAAGCTTTGGGGAACCACCACGCAGATGCTGGAAACCGCCCGCGATCTGATCCGGAACTAACCGTTCCCGTTCCCTCACCTTCGGGCGCCATGGTCCGATTGCGTTCCATTGGGAAGCGTGTTATGCACGATCCCATGGTCGCGCGCCCGGCTCCAACGGATCGCCCAAGCGGACTTCCCCCCGCGTCCACAGCATGTTCAGAACATCTTCATGCGTGCGCGTTCCGGATGAATTCCCACCGAAATCCCTGACGCTTTTCCGTCAGGGGCGGTTTCGTTTTTCCGATACGAGCAATAGGGGAGAAATCCTCAGGCAAAATGCGGCCGCCTTTGTCCGTTTTCTATCCCCAAAAGCAGCATGACCGCCAACGCCGCCATCACCATTTCATCCGGGCATGCCCGTCGCGCCACCATCTTCGCTTTGCTGGCGGTTTTTCTCGATGTTTCCGGCTTGGGACTGATTCTGCCGGTGCTGCCGACGCTGATCGAAGGCGTCGGCCATGTCGGATTGGACGAGGCCGCCCGGCTTGGCGGCTGGATGTTCGCGGCCTTCAGCCTGGCGCAATTTCTCTGCGCCCCGTTGATGGGGGCGTTATCGGACCGGTTCGGACGCCGCCCTCTTCTTCTGCTCGCCATCAGCGGACTGGCCGTCGATTATGTGCTCCATGCGCTTGCCCCCACCCTCGCCTGGCTGTTCGTGGGCCGGATCATCGCCGGAATCTGCGGTTCTTCCTATGTCATCGCCAATGCCTGCCTCGCCGACGTCTCGCCTCCTGAGAAGCGCGCCAAGGCGTTCGGCCTGATGGCCGCGGCCTTTGGGCTGGGATTCGTGCTTGGCCCTGCCTTGGGCGGGCTTCTGGGGTCCTTTGGACCGCGCGTGCCGTTCTGGTGCGCCGCTGTCCTGGCCGGAGCGAATTTCCTGTTCGGGCTGTTCGCCCTGCCCGAAACGCTGCCCGTCGGCAAGAGACGGACTTTCCGCTGGCGGGAAGCCAATCCCTTGGGCGCTCTGATCGTGTTCCGCCGTTTCCCGGGCGTTCTGCCTTTGGGGGCGGTCCTGGTCCTTTATTTTTTCGGCACGTCGATCTATGTCGCCATCTGGTCCTTTTGGGGCATCGCAAAATTCGGCTGGTCCGAAGCCATGGTCGGTTTGACCCTGGCGGCCTCTGGTTTGGGTATGTCGCTTCTGCAAGGCCTGGCCACCGGCCCCGCCGTGACGCGCTGGGGCGAATGGCGGTTGACGGAAGTAGGCTTGCTGGTCGGAATCCTGTGCTGTCTGGCTTACGGGCTGGTCACCACGACCACGATCGTCATCTTGTTGCTGATCGTTCATGCGGCGGAGGGATTCGTCCACCCAATGCTGACGGCGCTGATGTCGCGCGCGGTTCCCGAGAATGCGCAAGGCGCGCTTCAGGGAGGAATCTCGGCGCTGATGAATCTGTCCCTACTGGCGGGAACCCTGTTCTTCAGCCAGGCCTTTGGTTTCTTTCTGTCCGAGGATGCCCCGCTGCGCAGTCCGGACATATCCTATTTCATCGCAGCGGCGGTCCTGGCCGCAAGCCTGGTGCTGTTCACCCGATTGGCGCGAAAAAGCGCCTTTCGATCCGCGCATCCTTCCAGAGAATAAAAAAATCCCCTTGTCCTTTCATCTGCGGCCGGGCAGGAGCTTGGCCCAAAGCCTTGAAAGAACAAGGGGAATAAAAATACCGGAAAGCCATCCCGATCCGAGCCGAAGACCAAGCGGCCCGAGGGTCCCTAGAATCCCTGCGGGCAGTTTGGGCATCGTCTACCCGCTCGAACGGGCGATCCCCGACGCTGGAGCACGCCAAATCCGCAACCAGGACACCGCCCGAAAAGCGCAGGGCGTTTCCAAACGTGGGGGAGCGGAAACGCCACAGGTCCAAACATCACGGTCTTTAACCGACGAACAACCAACCCCTCCTGTTCCGCGAAACCGAACCGGACTGGGCTTGACAGGGGGGTATGGAAGGAAAGAGCAGATCCATTCCAATCGACCGTCCGGCCCGCGAAACAAGAAGGCATTAAGATCATTAGCAAATAGCGTACCAACAGCGCGTTCCCGGCAATCATGCCTGTTTTTGCCGCAAAACAAGGCCAAACGCCGCAATCAGGGTCGCCTTCCGCCCGCCAAACTGTGCGTTATCCGCACAACATGTAGCAGACACGCTACAGTGACAGCAAAACGGCCCCCCTTTTGGGAGGGCCGTTCGCTACCATGGTGATGACAAATGTCACCACCTGATGAAAAAAGTCACCGCCTGGAATCGGTCAGCCGCAGCAGCGATTGACCCAATCCTTGCCATGCTTCGCGATATTTTCCCGGTCGCAGCTTTCCTTCTGCTGCTCGATTTCCTCGAAATTCTGGCTCATCGCGGACATGGACCGCTTCAAACGGCCCTTCCATTTCCCTATGAGCCCCTGCTCCTGCCCGGATTCGGATTCGGATTCGGATTCAGGAACGTCCATTTTTTCGGGATTGTCCATTTTTTCGGTCATGTCTGCCTCTCAATGAGAAACGGTCCTTGCCATGCGATGTCCGTTTGTTAAGCGATTACTTTTGTATTTTCCTTTTCGAGCGCCTTTCGCAGGGAAGCGCGGAAATCGGGATGGGCGATGCCGATCAAGGCTTCGGCGCGCTGGCGCAGGCTCTTCCCACGCAGCTCGGCGACGCCGTATTCGGTCACCACATAATGGACGTCGGTGCGCGACGTGGTCACGGCGGCGCCCCGGTCCAGTTCCAGGCAGATGCGCGACACCGTGCCCTTGGACGCGGTGGATGGCATGGCGATGATCGATTTGCCGCCCTTGGAACGGCTGGCCCCGCGCACGAAATCGACCTGCCCGCCGATACCGGAAAACTGGCGCGACCCGATCATCTCGGCATTGACCTGCCCCATCACATCGACCTGAAGAGCGGAATTGATCGAGATCAGGCTGTCGTTCTGGCCGATCACATAGGGATCGTTGACGTAATCCACCGGGGCCAGTTCAACCGCCGGATTGTTGTTGACGAAATCATAGAGCTTGCGGCTGCCCATCAGGAAGGTGGCGATGAACTTGCCGGGATGCAGCGTCTTCTTTTTGTTGGTCACCACTCCCAGCTCGGCCAGATGCACCACCCCGTCCGAGAACATTTCCGAATGGATGCCCAGATCCTTCTTCTTGTCCAAGAACAGCAGCACCGCATCCGGAATCGCGCCGATGCCAAGCTGCAGGGTCGCCCCGTCCGGGATCAGGCCGGCGACATTCTCGCCGATCTTGCGTTCGATATCGCCGATCTTGGGCGGCGTCAGCTCCAGCACCGGCTCGTGCGCCTCGACGACATAGGCGATCTTGTCCAAAGAAATCCTCGATCCGCCGGTGCGCGGCAGATGCTCGTTCACCTGGGCGATGACCAGCTTGGCGCTTTCCGCCGCTCCTTGCGTGTAGTCGGCCGACAGACCGTAGCTGCAAAAACCGTCCGCATCCGGCGGCGTGATCTGGATCATCGCCACATCGACCGGCAGGATGCCCTGCTTGAACAGGCGCGGCACCTCGTGGAAGAAGCAGGGGGTGAAGTCCGCCCGTCCCTCTTCCACCGCCTTGCGGGTCGAGCCGCCCAGGAACAGCGCGTTATGGCGGAAGCTCTTTTCCATGCCGGGTTGGGCGTATTTCGCCGGCCCCATCGCCACCATATGGACAATCTCGACATCGCGCAGTTCGTCCGCGCGCGCCACCAGCGCCTCGATCAATGTCTGCGGCTCGCCGCAGGCATGGCCGGTCACCACCCGGTCCCCCGATTTCACCGCCGCCACGGCCTCGGCCGCGCTGACGATCTTATCTTTATAAACCGTCTTCCAATTGCTCATCCTGATACCCCGTTTCGTCATGAGACCGGGCGCTGGGCCCGTCTCCGGTAAAGCGGTCCAGGGATCGTTCAGGCGGACCGTCGCGCCGAGCTGGATTCAGACCGGCAATAGGCCTCGACCGCCGCAACGGCCAAGCCGGCAAGATCGTCCTCGGCGGCAAAAACCGCATCCAGGGACAGTCCCGCGATCGACAGGCCGGTCTCGGCCTCGGGATGATAACGTTCGGCGCAATTGGCCGAACAGCCGCTGAGACGGATGATGAAATCCGCATCCCAATCGTTGAAGGCCACCTCGAAGCCCGCTTCGGTCAGAGCCGCCGAAATCTCCCGGGCGATGGCGCTTCGATCAATGACCGGATTGCAACCGCCGCAGAAATTGATTCCGATGACACATCCCTTCATGGACCTCTCCCGACGCACCAGAACAGCGCCTCTTTTCCACCCATCCCTGGAATTCCCGGGAAGCATCAGGGCCGGACGATGGTATCGCCCGGCCCCAGTTTTCCCAACGATTACTTGGCGGATTCGAGAGCCTTCTTCTTATCCGCACCTTTTTTCTCGGACGGAATGCCGGCGATAGCCTTGGCCAGCTCCTTCTTGCGGCCCAGATTGCCCTGACGGGCGATCATGATCCGCTGCGCCTGCGGGCTGCCCGCGCCATGCATGGATTCGGTCCGGTAACCGACCGCCGCCGTGCCCAGCGTGATGTTTTCGATCAGG
>JAYFRE010000081.1:0-33106 GCA_034926235.1 Rhodospirillaceae bacterium | reverse complement strand
CCCCGGGAACTGATCCGCAAGGAGGTTCGCCTGACCAAGGAAGAACGCCGCCAGATGGAGCGGCATATCGATCTGACGCTGGAGGCGATCAAAGATATCCAGTTCGATTTGCCCGTTCCCGATACCCTGGCCGAGATGCATGAGCGTCTGGATGGCAGCGGTTATCCCAAGGGAGTGTCGGGCGACGCTATCAGCCGCCTTGGGCGCATCCTGGCGGTGGCGGACGTTTATGCGGCGCGCACCGCGCCGCGTTCCTACCGCCGTGCGGCTACGCCGGAGGACGTTTTGGATATCCTGCGCAATAATGGCGCGAAATATGACCAACGCGTCGTCGCTGCGCTGGAAAGCTATCTGAAACGGGAAAAGGGTCGGTCGCCGCAAGGGGGGGCGTCGGGGAAGGCTTGACAGGCTTTTGGAGGCCCTTGGCCATACGCGGTCGGGGCGCCTGCCTGAACCAGCCCGGAGGCTTTCGCCGAAGCCCGTTAAAGGCCGGGGGCGGCCTTGCGGAAGACGGCCGGTCCGGTCAGGACCAGTTTGACCAGCTCGGCCTGCCGATTGGCGCCGGTCTTGCGGAAAACCGCCTTCAGATGGTTGCGCAGTGTGTGCAGGCTGGTGCCGGAAGCCTGCGCCACATCGTCCAGCTTTTGTCCGGACACCAGGGCGATCACCAGGCGCGCTTCGGCCAGGGTCAGGCCGTAAAGACCTTCCAACGTCGCCGGCGCAATGTCGAGCGGCGATTCCGGTGCAGCGATGAACAGGGCCACGCCTCCGGGGCGGTTCTGCTCCCCATGTCCCACGGGCGTCACCAGGATCGATAGCGGCGCGAGCCCGGATGGGCGCGGTGCGCTCAAGGCGCAATCGGTGTCCGCGCCGGCTTCGATCTGGCGCATGGTGGCGATGAATTGGCGGTTGCTGTCTGCGTGCGCCAGTTTAAGCCGCCCCTCGGCATCCACGAACAAAGCGTCATGCTCGGCGAGCAACGTCCGAGCGCGCTCGTTCAGGATGCGAATGCGGGCGTCCCAACCGGCCATGATCAGGGCAACCGGGAACAGATCGGCGACGGTGCGCAATTCCGTCTGACGGCGTTCTGTGGCTCGGGCCTGTTCGGCGTTCCGTTGCGCCCGGAGACGTTCGACCGCGCGCAAAGTTGCCAGATGGATTTCCCGCGCATGTTGCGCCGGCGTGGATGATGTGGGCAGGAACACGATTTCCTGGACGCCCTGACGCAAGAAGGCGAGGCCGTAATCCGGCGGCGGAACGTCGAGGATGACAATGAGGGGCGGGGCGATGGTTTTGGCCAACCGTGCCGCTTGGGTCACGATCGGGAGCCCTGCCCCCGGAAACCAGGCGATGACGGCGTCTGTTTTCGGGAAAAGAACGCCTTTGTCCGGGGCGGGAACGGTATGCGCCGCATTTACGCAAAGGCCATCCTTTTCCAGAGCCTGGGCAAGCGCTGCGAAGCGCTCGGCCTTGGGCGACAGGAACGCGACATGTGCAGGATGGGCTTCCTCTTCCCGAAGGATCGGCCTGGGCGATTTCTCGTCCAGGCCGATAGCGGGTTTGGAAGACGGGGGCTGTTCGTCCATCGAGGGCGAAATCTCGGTCAAGGAGCAGCCGTCGTCCCCGGGGCTGCTTTCTGCCGCTGTTCGCGGTTGATGAAGGGAGCGGTGCGCTCGGTTTCCACGCCGGCGCGTTCGCGCGCGGCAGCCATAGATTCGGCCGGGACCGGAACGCCCAGGGCTGATGTCAGGGTGCCCATCGACGCCAAGGTGCGGTAGATCGCGTATTCATGGGTGTAGTTGGCCGTGGTCGATCGCACACGCGACGTGTAAAGCTCGTTTTCGGCGTCGAGCAGATCGAGCAGGTCGCGCTGGCCGATATCGAAGCCCTGACGGTAATTGACCACCACCTCGGCATTGGCGAGCACCTGTTCGTTCAGCACGACGGCGCGGCTCTTGGCGGTTTCCATCGCGCTCCAGGAATCGCGCACTTCCTTGGTAACGGCGCGCTCCAGACGCATCACGGCGGCACGGGCCTCGCCGCTGCGTTCGGCCATCTCCATACGCCGGTTCTGGTCGATGCCGCCGCGATAGAGGTTGTAGCTCATCTTGACCATGAGCGATGCGTCGCGGTCATCGCCACGGATGCCGTTCACATTGTGGTTATAGCCGCCGGTTCCCTCCAGCGAGAGTTTGGGCCAGTAATTGGAGGCCGCGCCGCGATGCGCGGCATTGGCCTCGTCCAGATCCGCCGACGCGGCAAGAATGGTCGGGCTGTGGTCGAGCGCCAGATTGACCGCCTCGTCCAGCGTGGCGGGCAGAGCCGATTCCAAAGGATCGCTCGGCTCCAGCCCATCGGGCTCCATATTGATCAGATTGATGTAGTTGGTCCTGGAATCGACCAGATCCTTGCGCGCTTGGATGACGTTTTCCCGCGCGGCGGAGAAACGGGACCGGGCCTGCTGCAGATCGCCCGCGCCGCTTTGCCCGCCGGCATAACGCTGGCGCACCTTTTCCACCAGATCGGCGTGGGTGGCGACGTTTTCTTCGCCGAGCCGGACGATCTCGATATTGCGCAGGACATCGAGATAGGCCTCGATAGCCGCGGCGGCAATCGCTTCGGAACGCTCCATCACGCGGCTGGCGGCGGCATCGACCCTGGAGGCGGAACGTTCGATCGCGGATTCGCGTCCGAAACCGTCGAACAGCAGCAAGGAGAGAGTCGCGCGGTTATCATAGCGCGGCATGTCTTTGCCCTTGGTTGCGGTCTGACCCTTGGTCCATTCCGGCCCTGCGCCGGAGGAGACGTCCAGGCTGGGGAGGTAAAGGCCGCGTTGCTGCTTCAACTCGTAATCCTGGGCGCGCCGGTTGGAGCTGGCTTCCTCGATCGAGGGATAGCTCTGGACAGCGGTTTTCACAGCATCGAGCATGCTGGTGCTCCAGGCGGGCATTGCCAGGCTGAAGGTCGTCAGCCCCGCGACGGTGGCCAACAGGCATGTCCTGATGGAGGTTCTGTATGTCGTCATGGGGCGGGCTTATCCTTTCGTCGAGTTGGGAACCGTGTCCCGGTGGCGTTTATGCGGGTCACCTTGATTCACAGGCGCCTCTGGAAAACATAGCCCCCGCCTTTGACGTCGTCGGCGGGCAGGCTGCGGGTGGGTTGAGAATATATAAAATTTTATTTAATTTTATCAATAGATTTTTACTTGACCTTATCGGTAGATATTTTTCCTTATACACATGCACTTTTGCGGAATGGGTGCAGCACCGTCTGGAATCAGGCCGAATATGCTGTAACATCTTGACCGAGATACCTTATTCAAGAAGGCGGACTCGTTTTATTCTGCCGCCGGCAGATGGAAAATGACTCTTCCATTTGCCGATTCCCGGTTTCGTTTTCTGTTAGGGAAGAAAACGGCTCCGGACGAGAAATCCCTTTCTGGCGTGGCAACACGTATAGATGGAAAGTATACCCTATTTACCCCTGTAAACGCTGGGAGGGAACACTTAAAAAGCGTCACGCTGCGGTAATAATAAACTGAATAGGTGTGTTTCATCCCAGGTCCTCGGTCCGGTCCGGACGAGTGACGTGTCATCCCTGTGACACGTCTTGCCCATATTCTTGACACATTGACCCGGCAGCATATCTGTCATCGACCGGGTATTGTTTCCTTGAAACGCGCCGCCATGGCGGTAGGGATGGTCTGGCGCCGCGTGGAATGCTTGACTAATTGGCTTGGTTGTTACATTCTTGCAGCCAAGGTGCGCGGGGCCGAATGAACGGACCGCGTCAGCCAGCCCGGCCTTTATGAAGGAGGAGGGCGCTCGTCATGTTGCTTCGCACGGAGGATATGACCATGACACTCGACCGCAGAATTCCCGGATAGCCGCCGGACGAACCGCAGCCGTTCGTCATGTGTATCCCAGCGCCGCAAGGCGTGGAGGATCGGTTTTTTGAGTTTTTCGGGAGTTTCCAACAATGTCCACCGCTATTGCCGCCTTGCCCGTTCTCTCCAGCGACACCGGGCTTGCGAAATATCTTCGCGAGATTCGCGCCTTTCCGGTGCTGTCCCAGGAAGAGGAATATATGCTGGCCAAGCGCTGGCAAGAGCATGAGGACGTCGATGCTGCGCACCGGCTGGTGACCAGCCATCTGCGTCTGGTCGCCAAGATGGCGTTCGGTTTCCGCCATTACGGCCTGCCCCTGGCCGATTTGATCAGCGAAGGCAATCTGGGCCTGATGCGCGCGGTCAAGAAATTCGATCCCGACAAGGGATTCCGCCTGGCCACCTACGCGATGTGGTGGATCAAGGCCGCGCTGCACGAATATGTCCTGTCGAGCTGGTCGATGGTGCGTTTGGGTACCCTGGCCGCGCATAAGAAGCTGTTCTTCAATCTGCGCCGGGTGAAGGCCAAGCTGCATATTCTGGATTCCAACGATCTGGCGCATGAGGACGTGCAGCGTATCGCCCAGGAACTCGACGTCCCCGCCGATGACGTGCGGACGATGCATCAGCGCTTGGCCGGACGGGACAGTTCCTTGAACGCGCCGGCAGCGGCGGATATCCCGGTCGAACGCCAGGACCTGCTGGTTGATTCCAGGCCTGACCAGGAAACGGTTCTGGCTGGCTTGCAGGAAGAATCGATGGGCAAGCGCTGGCTGAACGAGGGGCTGAAGCTGCTCGACGAGCGCGAACTCGACATCCTGGTCAATCGCCGTCTGAAGGACGACCCGATGACTTTGGAAGAGCTGGGGTCCCGCTATGGCGTGTCCCGTGAACGCATCCGCCAGCTCGAAGTGCGGGCATTCGGCAAGCTTCAGGCCGCAGTCACGGCGGCGCGGGCCGCCGAATTGGCGCCTGCCTGACCGGGTTTGTGCGGAAGATGAAAAACCGGGGGCGGAGCCGCAAGGCTCCGCCCCCTTCGTTTTATAAGGCCCCCAGGGTCAGGCGCAGAGTTCCAGGATTCGGCGCGAAACTTCCGGCGTGATGGCTTTGTTCTCGCCCAGGGCGATCATTCCATGGCGTTCGAGCTGTTCGATCACCGCCGGAATGTCCTTGATGCCGAGCTTGTAGCCGGACAGGCGGGTGGAAACACCCAGGCTTTCAAAGAAGGCGGCGGTGCGCTGGATCGCTTCCTCGATGGCTTGATCTTCCGGCAGACCTTTGATGCCCCAGACCCGTTCGGCGTACTGGACCAGACGCTTGGCTTTGGCCTCGCGGCAGACGGACAGCGTCGCCGGCAGAACCACGGCCAGGCTTTGCCCGTGATCCAGCCCGAACAGGACGGTCAGTTCATGACCGATCATGTGGGTGCTCCAGTCCTGGGGTACGCCGGTGGCGATCAATCCGCTCAAGGCTTGAGTGGCCGCCCACATGACATTGGCGCGGACGTCGTAATCCAAAGGCGTGGCCAGTGCTTTGGGGCCTTCCTCGATCAGGGTCAGCAGCAGCCCTTCGGCGAAACGGTCCTGGACCGGGGAATTGACCGGATAGGTCAGATATTGCTCGACCACATGGACGAAAGCGTCGACGACACCGTTGGCGACCTGGCGCTGCGGCAGGGTGTAGGTCTTGGTCGGGTCCAGCACCGAGAAGCGCGGATACATGACCGGGTTGGAAAAAGCCAGCTTGTCCTTGGTCGCGATTTTGGTGACGACGCCGCCACAATTCATCTCGGAGCCGGTCGCGGGCAGGGTGACGATCGTGCCCAGCGGCAGGGCAGCCTTGGCGGCGCGGCCGCCGCTTTCGACGATCTTCCAGGGATCGCCCTCGAACAGGGTGGCGGCGGCCATGAATTTGGTGCCGTCCATGACCGAGCCGCCGCCGACCGCGAGCAGGAAATCGATCTTTTCGGCGCGGGCCAGTTCGACTCCCTTCATCAGGGTCTCGTAATGCGGGTTGGGCTCGATGCCCGAAAACTCGAATACCGCGCGTTCGCCCAGGGCCTGGCGGACCTCGTCGATGGTGCCGTTCTTCTTGGCGCTGCCGCCGCCATAGGTGATCAGGACGCGGGCGGTGGCGGGAATTTCCTTGTCGATGCGCGCGATCTGGCCCTGGCCGAAAAGAATGCGGGTCGGATTGTAGTAATTGAAATTACGCATGGTTTCCTCGGGAACAAGGGAAGGGAATGGGGGCGGGCCGGAGTGTGGACGGCGTTCGAGCCGTTTTTCTGAATCCGCCCCAAGGTCTGGCCGCCGGGATCGTTCCTGGTCCCGGCCAGGCGGGCGTTCTGCCGCGGGCCGGGTTGCGCCGATGCTCTTCTGGCGACGGTTGCAGGCATCATACCCGAGAGCGCCCGCCGCGCCACTCACTATGACCCGGGGAAGAGAGAAAGATCGGAATGAAGCTGCTCTGGCGCTTTTGCATTGCGGCAAACGCTGCGGCACTTTAGAGTCATCCTATTCAATGGGCTGGGTAGGAAGCGCCCGTCATGACCCTTACGCCTAAATTGCAGGTTTCGGCTGCCCCCGGGAATGTCTCCGGATCGGGTTGGCTGACGCCCTATGGGCGCATGGGGACCGCCGCCAGCCTTGAATCCCTATTCCCGCCCAGCTTCTTAGGCATCGATTCCGGCCGCACTTTCAATGGCGGGGCCTGGAATGGCGATGGTGACTGGGATAGTTCGGAATCGCCAGGCCGGCGCGCGATTCTTTTCACGCCCGAGGTCGGACGTCAGGCCGCGTCTTTCGCGGCGGTCGAGGATGTGACCGAAGGAGAGGGGGCGGGGGCGCTTTTTCTGGCCGATCTGCGCTATGCGTTGGGAAGCTACGAATATAATATGCGCCTCACCAGCCGCTCGGTAGGATATCCGGGTAGTCTGGTCAATCGGTACCTCTAGCATGGAGGCGCCGGGGATGTCCGGCCCTTCTGGACGCATCCCGGGCTTTCGGTGCGCGATGTCCACCACAACCGATACCCTTTTGGTTTCTTTTTTGCCGGCGGTCCTGTGCCCTCGGCGCGCGGGCGCGGTGCTGTGCGGCATCGGCGGCGTGCCGGAGCGGCTGTGCGGTTGCATGGTGGATGGTGATTCCTGTCCATCGGCGGATGATTTCTGCCGTACCGGCCCCAGGATCGCCGCGATCGGAGACATGGCTGCCGAAACGATCCAAGACGGACTGGACGCGCTGGGGCGCTGCGCCGAGATCGGGCGGGGCGCGCCATCGCCGGAAGGATTGCGCGGCGCCGTCGCAATGGACGGGCTGTACATGGCCCTGTCCACGTTCAGCGCCCATGCGGTCGACGCGGCGCATTTGTTCGCCGCAGCCCTGACCAGGCGTTTATTCCTGAAGGAAGGACTTGCCCACGCCGTGGAGACCGCGCTGCACGAGGCCGTGGTCAACGCCATCGTGCATGGCAATCTGGGGATGGGGTCGGCGGATCGCGAAACCGTGGACGGCTTCGCACGCTACTGCGCCCAGATCGAGTCCCGTCTTTCCGATCCGGGACGGGCGGACAAATGGATCGAGATCGCCGCCCAATGGACCGCATCCGAGATCGTCGCCACCGTGACCGACCAGGGGTTGGGCTACCGGCCCGGTCAGGGTGGGGCGGAGGAGCTTGAAAAATCGGGGCGGGGGCTTCGGATCGTGCGCGCCCTGACCCGTGACATCCGGATCGATGAGGGTGGGCGGCGCATGGTCATGCGGTTTTCGCGATGAGCGCGCCGCCGGCTTTCCAGCCTCCGGGCGGGGCGCGGGAGCTGTTTTCCTGCCGGGTGCTGGTGATCGACGATTCCCCCCAGGAACGCCATCTGGTCGGGACCTATCTCGAACGGGCGGGCATCCGCAACGTCTTTTACGCCGCAGGCGGCGCCGAGGGGCTGGAGATGGCCGACCGCTACCAGCCCGATCTGGTCATTCTGGACGTCATGATGGACGGGATGGACGGGTTCGAGCTTTGCCGCCGGTTGCGTCTGTCCGAACGCCACCGCCACCTCGCCATCCTGGTCCAGACCGCTTCGGAAACGGCCGAAGACCGCATCGCTGTGTTCCGTTCGGGGGCGACCGACCTGATCATCAAGCCGATCCTAGGGGCGGAACTGGTTGCGCGTGTGCGCACGCATCTGGAAAACCGGCTGCTGATCCAGGAGTTGGAGGATTTTCGCACCAGCATGACCGCCGATCTCGATCTGGCGCGCGGCATGCAGGCGGCTTTGATGCCGAAGGCCGACGCTGCCGGTCGTCTGGCCGCCGCCGCCGGATTTAGGGCTGAAACCCATTTCCAGCCCTCGGCGATTCTGGGCGGGGATCTGTGGACTCTTCAGGCGTTGGACGAAACGCGGATCGGCGTCGGCATGGTTGATTTTTCCGGGCATGGGGTCGCGGCGGCCTTGAACGTTTTCCGTCTGCACAGCTTGGCGACACGGATTCCTTTGTCGCACCGTCTCCGCCCTTCGGCATATCTGCGGGAGCTCAACCGCTATCTCGTGCCGCAATTGCCCCGGCATCAATTCGCCACCATGGTTTACGCCGTTATCGACAGCCGGTCGGAGACGATGACCTATGCCGGCGCAGGCGCGCCAGCGCCGATGCTGGTGACCGGAGACAGGGTGCATGAACTGGACACGGCAGGGCTGCCGCTGGGCATTAGCGCCGATGCGGCCTACCGGGACCATCGGATCGCCTTTCCCGAAGGGGCCAGCCTGCTGCTCTACAGCGACGCCCTGGTGGAGACGCCCGACCGGACCGGGGAAACGCTCGATCCCGCCCGGTTGAAGGCGATGGTGGCCAGCTGTCATCGGGAGAAAGGATTGTCGTTGGCGGCGTTGCTGGCGCTGTTCGGGCAGGATCGCGCCCCGCCCGAGGACGATCTGACGCTTCTTTGGCTGCATCGCACGGAAAAGCCGGGCTTGAACCTGTCCGGCCATCGAGAGTAGCCTCCCCTCCGCCTGGAGCGACCGGGCGTCTAGGATCTGTGAAGGATGAAAAAGCTGATGCGTCATCTTCCGGCGATCATCGCCACCGCTCTGCTGGTGCTGTGTCTGGCGACGGATGGTTTCGCGGCCGAGGCGGTCAAGAAGCTGAGTCGCGATTACGTTCCGCCACCCGACGATCCCACGGTCGGGTCGCTGGTCCGGCCGAACCGGGATGCGGCGGCCCGCAGGGCGGAGTCCAGCCAGCCGCCCGCGAAAATTCCCGGCGTGGTCGTACCCAAGGTCGACGCCGGATCAGCGGTCGTGCCAGGCTTGCAGCAGGCCAATCCGTCGCTGCCGCCGATGTCGTCGTCGCCGTCACAGCCTTCCTCTTCTCCCTCGTCGCTGCCGGCCGCGCCGCGCACGGCGGTTTCGCCCGACGGCGGCGGCACGGCGGACGGAATCGCAACCCCGGCCCAGGGTGTTGCAGTTCAGCCGCCTTCGGGTCTTTTGTCTCGCCAGCCTTTTCTGGCCGGGCTGGTGGCCGGGCTGGTCGGCACCGACTTGGGATCGGTCCTTTATGGCGGAACCATGCAGGGCGACGAAAATGGCGCGGTCATCGGCTATGCGGTGCGCATGGCGTTGGTGGTGCTGCTGGTGCTGCTGGTCGTCCGCAGCATCAAGCGCGCGATCGGACGCAGCAGCGATGAGGATTACGCGCCGCCGCCAGTGCGCCGGGAACCGAACTTCGAGGCGGGCCGTGCGCCGTCCACCGGTGGACGGCGTGAGCCTTCCTTCAGCCGCGAGCAGTCCTTCGACCGGGGGATGCACGCCGATCGGGGACGGTTTTAGCGCGTGGTCGGCCTTTGCCGTTGTTCGGCGATATAGGCGGGGATGCCTTCGGCGGGGATCGGGCGCGAAAAATAATAGCCCTGAACCTCGTCGCAACGATGGCTGCGGATGGTTTCCAGCGTTTCGGCGTCCTCGATCCCTTCGGCGATGACCTTTAGGCCCAAACCGTGCGACATCTGCACGATGGCGTTGACGATGGCGCTGTCGTTGGAATCCGTCGTGATGTGACGCACGAAGGACTGGTCGATCTTGACCTTGTCCACCCTGAGCTTCTTCAGATAGGCAAGGCTGGAATAGCCGGTGCCGAAATCGTCGATCGACAGTTTGACGCCCAGCGATTTCAGCCGTTGGACCGTGGTCAGGACATTTTCTGTGTCCTTGATCAGGATCGATTCGGTTAGTTCGAGTTCGAGAAGCTTAGGGTCGAAGCCGGTTGTGTCCAGGGCGGCGCGCACGCTTTGATACAGATCGCCGCGCTTGAATTGGACCGCCGATAGATTGACCGCCATCACCATGTCGGGCAATTCCGCCTTTCGCCAAGCCATGGCTTGGCGGCAGGCTTCCTTCAGCACCCAATCGCCGATGGCCACGATCATGCCGTTTTCCTCGGCGACCGAGATGAATCGCGATGGCGGCACCAGCCCCAGTTCGGGATGGCGCCACCGGATCAGCGCTTCGACTCCGACCACGGCGCAACTGTCCAGCGCGATCTGCGGCTGGTAGTAAAGGACGAATTCCTCTTGATCGATGGCGCGTTGCAGAGCGCTGCGGATCGACAGGAATTCATTGGCGTCGGTGTTCATCCTGGGGGTGAAGAAACGATAGGCGTTTCGTCCCGCTTCCTTGGCGTGATACATCGCGGTGTCGGCGCGGTTGAGCAGCGTGTCGAAATCCGTGCCGTCGTCGGGATAGACGGCGATGCCGATCGAGGTCGTGGTGGACAATTCATGGCCGGCGATGTGGCAGCTTTCGGCGAGGCGTCCCAGGATCGTGTCGGCGATGCGGGCGATTGTTTCCAGATTTTGGATGTCGGGCAACACGATCAGGAATTCGTCGCCGCCCTGGCGGCTGACGGTGTCGGTTTCGCGCACGCAGGCGCGCAACCGTTCGGTGACGATGCGTAGCAAGCTGTCGCCGGCGGCGTGGCCGAGCGAATCATTGACCTGCTTGAAATGGTCGAGATCAAGGAAGATGAGGCCGGCCTTGCCGTGGAAACGGTCGGCGTGAGCCATCGCCCATTCCATGCGGTCTTTGCCAAGCTGACGGTTGGGCAGGTTGGTCAGTGTGTCGTGATTGGCCAGGAAACTGACGCGCGCCTCGGCCTCGCGCCGTGCGGTGATATCCTGTTTGATGCCGATGAAATGGGTCAGCGCGCCGGTGGAATCATGGACCGGAGCGATGGTGGCTTCTTCCCAATAGAGAGTGCCGTCCTTGCGTTTGTTGTGAAAGGTGCCGTGCCAGGGCGTCCCGCCGGTGATGCAACGCCATAATTCCAGATATTCGTCGTCGGTGGTGCCGCCGCCCTTCAATATCCTCGGATTTTTTCCCAGCGCCTCCTCGAAGGCGTAACCGGAGATTTCGGTGAAGCTGGGATTGACGTATTCGATCGCACCATGGGCGTCCGTGATGACGATCGAAACCGGGCTTTGCTGCACGGCCATGTTGAGCATGCGCAGCATATCCTCGGTTCGGATCCGTTCCGAAATATCGGTTGCGATGCAATGCATCCGGACGGGCAAACCTTGCGCGTCACGACCGATGCGGCCATTGATGGCGACCGGTATCGACGAGCCGTCCTGGCGCAGGATCTCGAACGGGCGGGTGGCGTCGGCACCGCTTTCGATGAATTCGGCGAATGCCTCCGCAACGATGGGGCGGCCCGCATACATCAGGACACTGTCGAGTTTCCGTCCGGCGAGGTCTTCGCGCTTGTCGCCGGACAGGTCGAGCCAGGCGTCGTTGACATCGATGATGGTCGCATCCGGCAGGCTTACCGACGCATAGGCGAGTGGCGCTTCAAGATAAAGCGTGCGGAAACGCTGTTCGCTTTTCACCAGCGCCTGTTCCGCCGCCTTCAGCCGGGAAATGTCGGCCAAGCTACCGATATAGCCGGTGATCCGGCCCTGTTCGTCCAGCCGCGGCGCGGTCCAGGCCGAAACCCAGACGGAGCGGCCATCGGGACGGGTGACGCGGAACTCGCACGCGGTCCGTTGCGGCTTCTCGCCCTCGGCCCGGCACCATTCTTCCCGGACGGCATCGCGGTCTTCGGGGTGGATGATGTCGAAGAAAATGCCGCCGATGGCGCGGACCGGAGATTGACCGGTGATGTCGGGCCAGCGGTCATTGACGAAAGTTAACCGGCCCTGTCCGTCGGTTTCGAAGATGCCGGACGGTGTGGCCGAAACTAATTCCGTGAAATGCCGCTCGCTACGGTCGAGAGCGTCCATGGCGGCGCCGCGTCCGGTGTGCCTGGCCACAAGACGCCGAATCGCCCGCGTTAACCGGCGAAATCTCGCTTTTCCGATTGCCGTCACCCGTCCCCGTTTTCCCCAAAGGGCGCATCTCAAAGATGTGCTCGCCATCAACGCCGCGTGAACGGCCGTTTCAGACAAGCCCATGACCCGCGCCCTTATTTTCCGCTCATCGTCATGACTATACGGATTCTGATGGCAGAATGAAATTTTATGTCGGAATCAGCTTCATTCTTTCCGAATCCAGAACAATCCACCAAAATGGTGCTCTTTTCTGCCCGCTAGGATTCTTGGCTGATCCGAACTCGGGACAGGAAGCTGTCCCGGTCGAGCCCGTGCAGGATATCAAGCAGACGCACGCGCAAAGTCCCGGGACCGGGGGCTCCTTCGGCGGCAAGTTCGCCGCAGACGCCGAAATAGGCCGTCGCCGCCGTCGCCGCGCGCTGCGCATCATTGCAAACGCCCAGGAATGCCGCAGTGACGGCGGTGAGCGAGCAGCCCAGAGCGGTGACCTTGGTCATCAGAGGGTGACCGTTGCCGAGCAGCGTCGTACGGACGCCATCGGTGATGATGTCCTCGGCCCCGGTGACGACGACCGTGCAGTGTTCGCGCCGCGCCAGGGCGCAGGCGGCGGCGTGGGCGTCGGATGAGGCGCGGCTGCTGTCGGGGCCGGTGACCTCGACTTCGGCGTCGCCGGCCATCGCCATGATCTCGCCGGCATTGCCGCGGATGACGGTGGGGGCGAAAGGCATCAGCGCTTCGACGATGCGGCTGCGATAGGATGTCGCGCCGATCGCCACCGGGTCCAGCACCCAGGGCGTGCCCCGCGCATGGGCGGCGCTGGCGGCGGCGATCATGCTTTCGACCCAGCGCGGCGAAGGTGTGCCGATATTGACCGACAAGGTGCCGCCCAGCCCGACGAATTCCCCGGCTTCCTCGGCGTCGTGGACCATGGCGGGCGACGCGCCGATCGCCAGCAGGACGTTGGCCGCGACGTCCATCGAGACGAAATTGGTGATGCATTGAACCAAAGGCTTGGTTTCGCGCAAGCGCAGCACAAGCGGCCAGAGATCGTCGGAATCGGTCATCATGGTTTCCCATCGGGTGTCAAAAGGCAGCCGTCACCATAAAGCCATCGGCGCCGGAGGTTCAATCGTGGCTCGTTCGTCGAACCCCATCCGGTTTCGGGATCGGACATGCCCTGGCTATTAACGCAATAAATGCACAATATTTATGCAGATCATGGGGAAAATCTCGGAAAAGCGCTTGAATTCGCACCGCCTATCCGACACTCTTTACCGCTTCGGAGCGCCTGGGGGACAGTCGGTCCGGATTCCTCCTCGAACGAATAAAGAGATCGCCGCCCATGAACACCATCTCCCGCCGCTGCCTGGGCGTGTTCGCCGCCGCAGCGTTCGCCGTTACGGCCGTAACGCCCGTCCTGGCCAAGGACACCGTCAAGATCGCTTTCGTCGGTCCGCTCACCGGCGGCACCTCTTCTCTGGGATTGGGCGGGCGCAATTCCGCCGAACTCGCGGTCAAGCTGCGCAACGCGGATGGAAAATCCAAATACCAGTACGAATTGGTGGCGCAGGACGATGAATGCAAGCCCAATGTCGGCGTTCAGGTGGTGACCAAGATTGCCGCCGACCGGGGGGTCGTCGGTTCGGTTTCGCATTACTGTTCGGCGGTCGCCATGGGCACGCTCGACATCTATCATAAGTTCGGGTTGCCGATGATCGTCTGGGGCGCGGTCCTGCCGGACATCACCTATTCCAAGGATTATCCTGAGATCCATCGCGTCAACGGCACGATGATCAACCAGAACGAGGTCGCGGCCAAGGCCATGACCGCGATGGGCTACAAGACCTGGGCGATCCTTCACGACACCACCGATTACGGCAAGGGCCACAACCTCTACATCACCAAATATCTGACCGAAAACGGTGCGCGGGTCCTGGGCACCTTCGGCGTCACCGCCGATCAGCAGGATTTCACCGCCGAACTGACCAAGGTCAAGGAACTGAACCCCGAGGTGGTTTATTTCGGCGGCCTGACCCCGATCGGCGTGCGCATCCGTCAGCAGATGGACAAGCTGGGCATCAACGCCCAGTTCCAGGGCGCGTCGGGCATCGTGTCGGAAGCCTATCCCAACGGGACCGGCGCGCTGGCCGAAGGCACCATCGCCTTCCTGGAAGGCGGCCCGATCGAGAAGCTGCCGGGCGGCCAGTATTTCGCTGCCGAATACGCCAAGGCCAATTACGCCCAGCCGGCCGACGCCTACGGCCCGTTCGCCTATGCAGCCGCGATGCTGCTGATCGACGCAGTCGAGGAGGTCGGTCCCAACCGCAAGAAGGTCACCGAGTATCTGGCCAAGGTTAAAGATCACGACTCCATCATCGGCCCGATCACCTTTGACGATCACGGACAGAATTCGGCTCCGATGATCACCACCTACGTCGTCCAGGACGGCAAATGGACGGTGTGGGAGGACAGCGAATACGCCAGCGGCAAGCGCCATCTGGTCAAGAAGTAGTCACCCTTTCGGCCGGGGCGGGCGCATCTTCAAAGGACGCGCCCGCCCCGGCCTTATTCGCGCATGGAGTTTCCCTTTCGCATGGACATCGGTCTGCTGGGGCAATATCTGGTCAACGGCATCATGCTTGGCACGATGTATGCTCTCGTCGCCGTCGGGTTCACGCTGTTTTTCGGCGTGCTCGACATCATCAAATTCTCCCATGGCGATGTTCTCATGCTGGGGGCGTTCATCGGTTTTTCCGCCTATCTCGGCCTGTCCGCTCTGGGTGTGAGCAACCCCTGGGTGCTGGTCGTGTGCCTGACGGTGATTGCGGTGGCGGCGACCGCCGCCCTGGGCGCGCTGATCGCCCGAACGCTGATCTTGAAGCTGAAATCGGCCCCACCGCTCAACACGCTGCTGATCACGCTGATGCTGGGCATCGCTATTCGCGAATCGGTGCGGCTGTTCTTCCCCGACGGCTCGAATCCTAAGATGTTCCCGCCGCTTCTTCCGTCATCGGCGATGGAAATCGGCCATTTCACCTTGCGCGCCGACAGCGTCATCCTGGTGGCGACCGGGCTTGTCCTTATCATCGGGCTTAATCTTGTCGTCAACCGGACCCGGTTGGGGCTGGCCATCCGCGCCGTCGCCCAGGACGCCGAAACCGCCCGACTGATGGGCATCAACTACACCATGATCGTGCTGGTGACCTTCGCCATCGGCTCGGGCACGGCGGCCATCGCCGGGATCATGAACGGGCTTTATTACAACGAGATCAATTTCGGCATGGGGCTGCTGCTGGGGCTGATCGGTTTTTCGGCCGCCATCATCGGCGGGCTGGGCAGCCTTTATGGTGCGATCCTGGGCGGGTTCCTGTTCGCCGCGTTGCAGACCATCGGCGCGGTCGCGCTGCCTTTTGCCAGCGCTTATAAGGACGTCTTCGCCTTTGCCGTGGTCATCGCCCTGATGGCCTGGAAACCGACCGGCCTGATCGCCGAACGCAGCAGCGACCGGGTGTGAGGCGGGAATGACGATGAAGCAATCGACAAGCGCTGCGCCGCTGGCCGTGGGGCTGACCGCCGTGGCGGCGGTGGCAGCCTATTTCTGGGCTTTCCTGTCCGTCGAATCCAATGTCGCGGTCCTGGGACTGCTGGCGCTGGCGGCGCTGGCCGCCATCTTTTCCCGCAAGATCGCGCCCAGTCTCGATCGGGCGATGGACGAACATGACTGCGTCATGCATGGCGCGATCCTGGCGGCGTTGCTGGTGCTGATCGCTCTGTTCGCCGAGGATCACTTTCCGCTGCTGATGTTTTCGACCACTTTGCTCTATATGACGGCGGCGCTGGGGCTGAACATCCAGTTCGGCTATGCCGGCATCGTCAATTTCGCCGGCGCGGCCTTTTTTGGTATCGGTTCCTACACTTCGGCCGTTCTGACCGCGCAGGGGCTGGTGCCGCCGATTCTAATTCTGGTGCTGGGCGGGATCATCGCCGCTGCGATCGGCTTTGTCCTGATCCTGCCGGTCTTGCGCACGCGCGGGCATTATTCGGCGGTGGTCACCATCGCTTTCTCGGTCCTGTTCGTCTCGTTCCTTCAGGTCAATGACGTGTTGGGCGGGCCGCAGGGCTTGAGCGTCGGGGCGATGAGCCTGCTGGGCTGGGATTTCGGCACAGGCCCGACTTTGTTCGGGATCGAAACCTCGTTCTACGTCAATTACGCGCTGGCGAGCGTGGTGCTCACCGCCCTTGCCTTTACCTTCACACGAAGGCTGGAACGCTCTTGGCTGGGATTGTCTTTGGACGCCGTGCGGCTGGATGAAACGGCGTCGGCCTGCTGCGGCATCGGCATCCGTCGCGCCAAGGTGCTGGCTTTCGGTTTCGGCAATCTGCTGATCGGGCTTGCCGGGGCCTTGTTCGGCATGATGATCGGTTATATCGCACCGACCAGCTTCACCTTTTCCGACAGTTTGCTGATGGTCGCCATCGTGCTTCTGGGCGGTATGGGCAGCCTGTGGGGAACGGCGCTGGCCGCCGCCATCGTCGTGCTTTTGCCTGAAAAGCTTCAGGTGCTTCAGGAATACCGCTTCCTGTTGTTCTCAGTCATGGTGATAGCGATGCTGCTGTTTCGGCCCCAAGGGCTGCTGCCGCGCGGTGTGCGGCGGTTCGTACCTGGCTGGAGGCCCGCCGAATGAACCCGGTTCTTCTGGATATCGACGGGCTGAGCAAGACCTTCGGCGGCGTCGCGGCGCTGGATTCCTTCAGCATGAATGTTCGGCGCGGCGACATCGTCGGGCTGATCGGCCCTAACGGTTCGGGCAAGACCACCAGCTTCAACGTGGTCACGGGGCTTTACGCGCCGACGGCGGGCAAGGTGACTTTCGACGGTCAGGATATTACCGGCGCGCCGCCGCAGAAAGTCTATGAGGCGGGGATCGCCCGGACCTTCCAGCGGTCGCGCTTGTGTCTGCCTTTGTCGATCTTCGACAACATCATGATCGGCAGCCATATCCGCCACGATCTGGGCCTGTGGTTCAACTTGTTCAAGCGCCGGGCTTTCCGGCGCGCGTTCGAGGAAGGCTATGAGGAGGCGCGCGCCCTGGTCGCCACTTTTTCGGGCCCGCTGGCGGACCGCATGTTCGAACCGGTTGCGGCGCTGCCGATGATCGAACGCCGCCGGATCGAGATCTGCCGGGCGCTGGTCAGCCGGCCCAAACTGCTGCTGCTCGACGAACCGTCGGCGGGCATGACCCACGACGAGACCGCCCAGTTGATGGACGACATTCTAGAGGTGCGCGGCCGGTTGCAGGATCTGTCGATCGTCATCATCGAGCATGAAATGGGCGTGATTGAACGCATCACCGATCAGTGCGTGGTGCTGAATTACGGCCGCAAGATCTGCGAAGGCCCCTATGCCACGGTTAGCGCCGACAGGGAAGTCCAGCAGGCCTATTTGGGGGTGGAGTAGCCCATGATCGCCATCGCCAATCTTTTCACCGCCTATGACACCGCCGACGTTCTTCAGGACGTGTCTCTGTCGGTGAAGAAAGGGTCTATCACCTGCCTGCTCGGCTCCAACGGCGCGGGAAAAACCACGCTCATCCGATCCATCCTGGGTCTGACGCCGCCGCGCGCCGGGTCGATATCGCTGGATGGCGAGGACATCACCGGTCTGCCGACGCACAAGATCGTCGCCCGGGGTCTGGCCTGCATCCCTGAAGGCCGGCGCATGTTTCCCAAGCTGACGGTGGTGGAAAATCTGCGGCTGGGGGCCTATCGTATTCGTGACGAGGCAACCATTCGCCGGACCATGGAGCGGGTCTTCGAAATATTTCCACGCCTGGCCGAACGCAGCGGCCAGCTCGCCGGCACCATGTCGGGCGGTGAACAGGCGATGGTGTCCATCGGCCGGGGGCTGATGGGCGGTCCGCGCATCCTGTTGATCGACGAGCCGTCGCTGGGATTGTCGCCGCTTTACGTGAAAGAAAATTTTAAGATCATCGAACGGATCCGTGATCAGGGAATCACGGTGTTTCTGGTCGAACAGAATGTCCGTCAAACGCTGGCCATTGCCGATTATGGTTATGTGTTGTCCGGCGGCCGCCTGGTCGCCAGCGGCACCGCTGAGGAGTTGAAAAACGATGCCCAAGTCCACGCCGCCTATTTCGGTTGAACAGGACCTGCTGTCGAACGCGAACGGTGTTCCCGACGCGGTCGCGCTGACCCGCCGTTTGATTGGCTTCAAGACCGTCAATCCGCCGGGCGAGGAAGAGTCTTGCGCCCGCTATCTGGCCGGTCTTCTGGACGCGGCCGGTTTCACCGTGACCGTGCAGAAGATGGGCGAGGGACGGGCCAATCTGATCGCCACGCTGGGCGTTTCTCCTGGCGGTCCGCTGCCGATCGGCTTTACGGGCCATATCGACACTGTGCCGTTGGGTGCTGCGGCCTGGAGCCAGGATCCTTTTGCCGGCGATATCGTCGATGGCAAGCTTTACGGACGCGGGGCGTCGGACATGAAGGCGGGTGTCGCCGCTTTTGTCGCCGCCGCGATCGCCGAGGCCGACCGGCTGCGCCAGGGTCCGGGTGCGGTGCTGGTGCTGACGGCGGGCGAGGAAACGGGGTGCGCCGGCGCGCTGGCGCTGACCCAGGGCGGCGCGTTGCCCCAGGTGGGTGCTTTGGTGGTGGCCGAGCCGACCGACAACCGGCTGTTTGCGGGCCATAAGGGCGTTCTGTGGCTGCGTGCGGTGACCAGCGGCAAGACGGCGCACGGTTCGATGCCCGAACGGGGCGTCAATGCGCTCTACAAGGCCGCGCGGGTGGTGAGTCGGCTGGAACATTATGATTTCGGCGTGCCCGGCCACCCCGTTCTGGGATCGCCGACCTTGAATGTCGGCACGATGAGCGGCGGCATGAACATCAATTCCGTGCCTGATCGTGCCGAGATCACCATCGACATCCGCACCATCCCCGGTCAGGAACATGCCCGTCTGCGCGATTCGATGCCGGATTATGTCGGCGAGGGCGCGGCGGTCACGCCGCTGATCGACCTGCCCGGTATTTGGAGCGATCCGGGCCTCCCCTGGATGAACCGTCTCGCCGATCTGGTCGAGAAGGAAACCGGCCTGCCGCAAAAGCCCGAAGCGGCGACCTATTTCACCGACGCCTCGGTGCTGACGCCGGCTTTGGGCGGAGCGCCGACGGCGATCCTGGGGCCGGGCGAGCCCGGCATGGCGCATCAGACGGATGAATGGTGCGAGGTGCGTCGCATCGAAGAAGCGGTGAGGCTTTACCGGGCTATCATCGCCGACTGGACCGGACGGGATAGCTGAATCGCCGCTGCGGATGATTCATTCGGGACGGGTAAGGGGTGTTCCGGTCGGAGTTAGCCTTTCGGGGTAGCCCACTCGTCCATCTAACCCTCAAGGGGGATCGGAGGGTATAAAGCACTATCCCCCGTCGGGGTGTGAATGGCGAGAGCGAGGCTGAGAACCGAGGATGGCGATCATTCTGGCGATCGAAGACAACCCGCTGGTTCTGTGCGGCATGACGATGCTGCTGGAATCCTGGGGGCATGATGTCATCGGCGTGGCGTCTTCCCAGGAAGCGCTGGACCGGTTGCGCACCAGTCCGACGCCCGATGTCATCATTTCCGATTATCGCCTGAATGACGGCGGCACCGGCATCGACGCCGTGCATGAAATCATTCGTATGGCCGGGCACGAGGTTCCAGCCATGATCGTCACCGGCGAGAACGTTCTGGCCGAGGTGGAATGCTGGGGGCTGCCGGTGCTGCGCAAGCCGATTTCGCCGGAAGGGTTGCGTCGCGAGCTGACCGCCGCGATCGGCTGATCAGCGGCCCTGACAGGCTTTGAAGAAAAACTCACACGCAGGCGTTCTTAGGGGGGGGCGCCCCCGATCCCCGAAATAAAAGAATTAAAGCTCCGGAGGCTGGCCTCCGGGCGGGTCCGGGCGGCAGCCCGGTCTCAAGACGGTGTTTTTTGCATTTGGTTGAAAAATATTGTCAGGGCCGCCCCGACTGTGATAGCCCTGATACGTTCGTTGGATAGACATTAGAGCCGCGAGACCCAATTCCTATGCGTGCGTTCGCCCTGGTGATCAGCCTGATTATCGTTGACGTAGTGGAGCTTATTATTCCACTGCGCGGGGCAGACCTTGGAGGAAGCGTGGCTTAAAAGACCGTCGAACCTGAATTCAAGAATCGCCCCCGCACCGCAAGGTCCGGGGGTTTTTTATTGGCCGAATCGCGGCCGGATAAGGAGAACGGGCATGAACGGGGCGCAATGGGTCGTCCGGGCGCTACGCGCACAGGGCGTGGATACGGTTTTCGGTTATCCGGGCGGCGCGATTATGCCGGTCTATGACGCTCTTTATGATGGCGGCGTCGATCATGTGCTGTGCCGCCACGAACAGGGCGCGGCGATGGCGGCCATCGGCTATGCCCGTGCGACCGGCAAGGTGGGCGTCTGCATCGCCACCTCCGGTCCCGGAGCCGCCAATCTGGTTACCGGCCTGGCCGACGCCCTGACCGATTCGGTGCCGATCGTGGCGATTACCGGGCAGGTCGGTTCGGCCCTGATCGGGACGGACGCGTTCCAGGAAATCGATGTGCTGGGATTGTCTCTCTCTTGCACCAAGCATAGCTTTTTGGCCGATTCGCTGAAATCGCTGCCCAGGATTTTGGCGGAAGCCTTCGCCATCGCCCGTGAGGGGCGGCCCGGCCCGGTGCTGATCGATATCCCCAAGGATGTTCAGCAGGCCTGCGGCGCGCTCAGCCCTTATCTGCTACCCGCGGTGGATGCGCCCGATTTTCCGGCGCAGGACATTGCCCTGGCGCGGACGATGCTGAAGAACGCCCGCAAACCGGTTCTTTACGCCGGCGGCGGCGTGGGTATGGCGCGTGGAGTGCCGACGTTGCGCGCTTTCCTGGACGAAACCGGGATGCCGTCGGTCGTGACGTTGAAGGGGCTGGGAAGCGTGGACCCCGAAGACCCGGCCTATCTGGGCATGCTGGGCATGCATGGTGCCAAGGCGGCCAATCTGGCGGTGCAGGAATGCGATCTGCTGCTTGCCGTGGGCGCACGTTTCGACGATCGCGCGACCGGGCGGCTGGACCGTTTCGCTGCCAACGCAGCCGTGATTCATGTGGACATCGACCCCGCCGAGCTGGGCAAGTTGCGCCGGGCGAATGTGAGTTTGAGGGGCGATCTGAACCGGCTGCTGCCGGCGTTGCAGCAGCCCTTGCGTATCGATGGCTGGCGGCGTCAGGCGATACGGATGAAGGAAGAGCATGCCTGGCGTTATGACTCCGCCGGCCCGGCCATCGATGGGCCGTTCTTCCTGAAAACCCTGTCGGAGCGCAAACCCGCAGGCGCGGTGGTCACCACCGATGTTGGTCAGCATCAGATGTGGGCGGCGCAGCATATGCATTTCAGCCGACCGGAGGATTTCATTACCTCCAGCGGATTGGGAACGATGGGCTTCGGCCTGCCGGCGGCGGTCGGCGCACAGATGGCGCGCCCGGAGGCGACGGTGATCTGCGTGTCCGGCGATGGTTCCTTTATGATGAATGTGCAGGAGCTGGGCACGGTGAAGCGGCATCGTCTGCCGCTGAAAATCGTGCTGATGGATAACCAGCGCCTGGGCATGGTCCGTCAATGGCAGAGCCTGTTTTTCCAGGGCCGTCATAGCGAGACCATCCTGGACGACAATCCCGATTTCCTGACTTTGGCCAAAGCGTTCGGCATTCCCGGCCGGCGCATCGACCGCGCATCCCAAATCGGTGAGGGGCTGGCGGCGATGCTGGCGGCCCAAGGTCCCTATCTGCTCCAGGTCGCGATCGATCCGGAGGCGAATGTCTGGCCGCTGGTGCCGCCCGGCGCCGGCAACGAAACCATGTTGGAGAGCCTGTCATGACCTATAATCAGTTGTCGATCCGTGCCCGATTCCGGCCCGAGATCATGGAGCGCATCTTGCGCGTCATCCGTCATCGCGGGTTTCGGGTTTGCGTCATGAACATGATTCAGCCTGCCGAGAGCGAGCATGTCGATCTCGATCTCACCATCGCGGGTTTGCGGCCGGTGGACGGGCTGTCGGCGCAATTGAGCAAGGTGTTGGACGTGGTGCGCATCGATGTCCGCCCGGCGGCGGCGCGGCGTGTGGCGACCTGAGAAGAAACAGGGAGGTGTTGCCTCCCGAACCCACCTGTTTTTAATAAAAAGCCCGGAGGCTTTTGCCTCCGGGCGGGTTCGGACAGCGTCGGGTACAGCGCCGCCGGATGGCCGAGCCGTTTCTTAGGCCTATTCCCGATCCATGGCGTCCACGAACAGCGGCACATTGTGACGGAACATCGCCTCGTAGCTGGGGGCGGGGCCATTTTTGGGCGACAGAGAATCGGAATAGATGGCCGCGCCGACGGCGGCGCCCGCATCCTTGGCCAGCACCTCGGCCAGTTTGGGGCTGCTCATCGATTCGACGAACACGGTCTTGACGCCTTCCTTTTTGATCTGCTCGATCAGCCGGCCCATGCCGGCGGCCGAGGGTTCGGCTTCCGTGCTGATGCCGACAGGGGCCAGGAACGCGACTCCATAGGCGTTTGCGAAATAACCGAAGGCGTCGTGCGAGGTGACGATCTTGCGCTTGGCCTCGGGCACGCGGGCGATTTCAGCCTTGACCCAGGAATCGAGCGCATCGAGCCGGGCGATGTAGTCTTGCGTCCGCTGCTGGTAATAGGCGGCGTTGGCGGGATCGGCCTTGGCCAGGGCCGCGCCGATATTGGCGGCGTAGATCTTGCCGTTGGCCAGATTCTGCCAGGCATGGGGGTCGAGACCGTCATGATCATGACCTTTTTCGTGATCGGCATGATCTTCGTCCTCGTCCTCCATGGTCAAGGGCGCAACGCCCTGGCTGACGACGATGACGGGCGCCTTGGTGGCCGAGGCGGCGACCAAACGGTCCAGCCAGCCTTCCATGCCCAGTCCGTTGACCAGCACCAGACGCGACCGGGCCAGGGTTTTGGCGTCCGAAGGGGTGGGCTGATAGACATGGGCATCGCCGTCGGGGCCGACCAGTGTGGCGACGGCGATCTTGTCGCCGCCGATCTGGCTCGCCATGTCGCCCAGGATGGTGAAACTGGCGACCACTGGCAGGGGCTGGGCGGCCTGGGCGGGCGCAAAGGCCAGGAGGGCGGCTGAAGCCGCCAGGAAAAGAGTGCGGACAGGAATCATGAGAGACTCGTTTCGTTTGATTCAGTGCGGGGCAAATAGTAACGTTATTATATAACATATTGCAAGAACGCCGGGCTTGTGCCTCGAAAACGCCTGGACGGCGATCTGGAAAAGGATGTTATAACGACGCGAAATGACCTCTCATCCGACCGATTCCGCGCCACCCTACGGACATGTCCACTTTTCGCCCTTTCTATGGGGGCTGCCCCGCCGGCTGGCCCTGGCGGGTGCGGTGATCCTCGTCCTGTGGCTGGCGGTCGGCTGGGCTTTGGATTTGTGGGGATAGCGCAATGACGCCCGCCTTGTCGCTTCGCGACGTGACCGTGACCTATGACCGCCATCCGGCGGTGCATCATGTCGGCGGTGATTTCGCCCAAGGCAGCCTGACCGCCCTGATCGGGCCGAATGGCGCGGGCAAGAGCACGCTGGTCAAGCTCATCGCCGGGCTTTTGTCGCCGTCCGAAGGAACGGTCCTGCGGCATGGTCCGGGCGATGGCGGGATCGGCTATTTGCCGCAGATGTCGGCCATCGACGACTCCTTTCCGATTACCGTCCATGACGTGGTGGCGTTGGGGTTGTGGCGGCGGATCGGTGCCTTCGCTCCTGTTACCGGGGGCATGCTGGGCCGGATCGCCGCCGCTTTGGAGGCGGTCGGACTGGCGGGGTTCGAGGACCGATTGTTCGGCGCGTTGTCGGCGGGTCAACGCCAGCGCGTGCTGTTCGCGCGGGTGATGGCGTCCGATAGCCGGCTGATCCTGCTCGACGAGCCTTTCTCGGCCATGGACGAACGGACCATCGCCGATCTTCTGCATCTGATCGAACGCTGGCATGACGAGGGGCGGACCCAGATCGTGGTTTTGCACGATATCGAACTGGTGCGCCGTTTCTTTCCCGATTGCCTGCTGATGGCGCGCGGGCTGGTGGCCTGGGGGGCGACCGATACGGTCCTGACGCCGGAGAATCTGGCCCGCGCGCGTAGCATGAGCGAAGCCTGGTTTCCGGATGCGGATATTTGCCAGGGGGCGGCATGAATTTTCTCTACGATGCGGCGATCGCGCCCTTTGCCGATTTCGCCTTCATGCGCCGGGCCTTGGTCGCCATCCTGGCGCTGGCGCTGGGATCGGGGCCGGTAGGCGTCTTTCTGGTGCTGCGCCGCATGAGCCTGATCGGCGACACCATGGCCCATTCGGTGCTGCCCGGAGCGGCGCTGGGGTTCATGATCGCCGGATTGTCGCTGCCGGCGATGAGCCTGGGCGGGTTCATCGCCGGGCTCGCGGTGGCTCTGCTTTCGGGGCTGGTCAGCCGCCATACCCCGCAAAAGGAGGATGCCAGTTTCGCCTCCTTCTTTCTGATCTCGCTGGCCGGCGGTGTGCTGCTGGTGTCGCTTAAGGGGTCGGCAGTGGACCTCATGCATGTCCTGTTCGGCTCGGTTCTGGCCGTGGACGATGCGGCGTTGCTGCTGATGGCGACGATTTCCAGCCTCAGCCTGGTTGGGTTTGCCGCTTTGTATCGCGCTCTGATCGCCGAATGTTTCGATCCGGCTTTCCTGGCCACGGTCGGGGGGCGGGGCGGGCTGGCGCACACGGCGTTTTTGGTGCTGGTGGTGCTGAACATGGTCAGCGCATTCCAGGCGCTGGGGACCCTGATGGCGGTCGGGCTGATGATGCTGCCGGCGACGGCGGCCCGGTTCTGGGCCAGGGATGTCTGGGGCATGATCCTGGCGGCGACCGGAATAGCGCTTCTTTCCGGCTATCTGGGCCTGGCGCTATCTTTTTCCGCCGATCTGCCGTCCGGTCCGGCGATCGTACTGACCGCTGGCGTCATTTATCTTCTGTCGCTGATCGCAGGAGTTAAAGACGGGCTGATCTGGCGGCTGGTCGCACGGCGTCATTTGAGCGCCTGAACCGCCGCCTGCGCGGACCGGATGTTTTTTAAGTCTCGGAAACGGGACCCAGGCTGCGGGTCAATTCCAGCACGCGTTTGCGGATATGCGGGTCACTGATGCGGTAATAGGCGCGCACCAGTTCCAGGGTTTCGCGCCGGGTCATGGGGTCAGCGTCCGGTTGCTGGAATTCCTCGACCGGGTCGGAATGGAGCATCCGCGGGCTCTGGCGCGAGACTTCCTCGGGGATGTCCTGAAAGAAATAAGATACCGGAACATCCAAAGCGCGGGCGAGATCGAACAAACGGGACGCGCCGATGCGGTTGCCGCCGCGTTCGTATTTCTGGACCTGTTGGAAGGTCAGTCCGATGGCCTGGCCCAGCTTTTCCTGACTCATGCCAAGCAAGGTCCGGCGTTGCCGGACACGGGCCCCGACATGGATGTCGATCGGATTGGGTTGTCCGGAGAGCGTTCTTCCCCGGAGGCTTTTCGGAAGAGTGTTCACGCCGATCCCCTGACAGTCCAGCGAAAGCAATGGTAGTTCGGAACTATGGCGAATTCAGAACCGAAGTACAATCGAATATCCGGATAGCCATCGACAATCAATGGGGTAGAGGGGGGTTTGAGGCTGCCGAAATAAAATAACATCCCTCGCTGGTATTTATGGAAATTCACTAAGAAATTTCCATTTTATAGAGAACGGATTATTGAGACATCTATGGTTAATTTGCAGTAAAGAAGATATATTCGCGCTCAGGTTCATTATTTTGTAATGGTTATAATTAAAAGAATATCGCCATATCGCGGCGATGGCGGGGAAAACGTCCCACAGGCATGCTTGCCGGATTTTGCTCGATGGCGCGATGCATGCGGGACGTTCGCCAGTCAGGCGGTCGCGGCGAACAGCTCGCGGCCGATCAGCATGCGCCGGATTTCGCTGGTGCCAGCGCCGATTTCATAAAGTTTCGCGTCGCGCAGAATCCGTCCGGCGGCGTATTCGTTGTTGTACCCGTTTCCGCCCAGCAACTGGATGGCGTCCAGGGCGGTTTCGGTGCCGCGTTCGGCGGCATAAAGAATGGCGCCGGCGGCATCCTGGCGGGTGACGCGTCCGTCGTCGCAGGCGCGGGCGACGGCGTAGACATAGGCGCGCGAGGCGTTCATTCGCGGATACATGTCGGCGATCTTGCCTTGGACGAGCTGGAATTCGCCGATCGGGCGGCCGAACTGTTCGCGGTCATGGATATAGCCAAGCACCAGATCCATGGCGGCTTGCATCAGGCCCAAGGGGCCGGCGGCCAGCACCGTGCGTTCGTAATCCAGCCCGCTCATCAGCACTTTGACACCGTCATTGAGCTGGCCGAGAAGGTTTTCCTCCGGCACCTCGCAATCCTCGCATACCAATTCACAGGTCGCCGACCCGCGCATGCCCAGCTTGTCGAGATGCTGGCCAACCGAGAATCCCTTGAAGTTCTTTTCGACCAGGAAGGCGGTGATTCCGCGCGGACCGGCGGAGGGATCGGTCTTGGCGTAGATCACCATTGTGTCGGCATGAGAACCGTTGGTGATCCACAGCTTGGTGCCGTTCAGGATGTAACGGCTTCCCTTTTTCTCGGCCTTCATGCGCAAGGAAACGATGTCCGATCCGGCCCCGGCTTCGGTCATGGCGAGCGCGCCCAGATGATCCCCGGAAACCAGTTTCGGCAGATAGCGCTTCTTCTGATCCGCCGTTCCCCAACGGTGAATCTGATTGACGCACAGATTGGAATGCGCGCCATAGGCCAGTCCGACCGAGCCCGAGGCGCGGCTGATTTCCTCCATGGCGACGCAATGGGCCAGATAGCCCATCGCTGAACCGCCGAATTCCTCGGTAACGGTGATGCCGTGCAATCCCAGCGCACCCATTTCAGGCCAAAGATCGAGCGGGAAGGCGTCGGTGGAATCAATAGCGGCGGCGCGGGGCGCGATGCGGTCCTCGGCAAAGGAGCGCACGCTGTCGCGCAGCATGTCGATGTCGGATCCCAGCCCGAAATCCAGGCTGGTGGAAAAGGTGGTGGCCATGGTCGGTCTCCTGTCTCGTGATGGACGGCCGCAGCATAAAAACAATCGTACGTTTTTTGAAAAATTATGCAATAGGATATAACCTCGTCCCTGTCTATCGGGGTGGTGTGTTGGATTTGGACCGCCTGGCGGGTAGGGTGGAGATGGAAATAATGTTACCCTTGCAGTGGATTTCCATGGCGAAGCCTGGGCATGGAAGCCCGGCAGGGAGCGGGAGACAATGGCGCGGACAATAGGATCGCATGGGCCGACGACGTTGAACGCCATCCACGAGGCGGCGTTACAATTGATATTCGAGCATGGCTACGAGGCCATGAGCCTGCGCGATCTCGCTGGCAGGGTGGGGATCCGGGTCGGGTCGCTTTATAACCATATCGAGACCAAGCAGGATCTTCTGTTCGGCCTGCTGCGCAGTCATATGGAAGCGTTGCTCGCGGCTCTGGACGAGGCCATGGCGGCGGTCGAAGCCGAAGGCGCCAAGGCGCGTCTTCATGCTTTCGTACGGTTCCATGTCTCCTATCACATCACCCGCAAGCGCGAAGTCTTCATCTCGACGTCCGAACTCAGAAGCCTCGATACGCCCCAATACGACATAATCGTGCGCATGCGGCGGCGTTACGAGGATCACCTGATCGCGATCTTGCAGCAGGGCGTCGGCGAAGGCGATTTTTCGATCCAAGATCAGGATATTCCGGCAGCGGCCTATAATTTGTTGGGATTGCTGACCAGCAGCCTGACATGGTTCCACCCCGGCGGGCGCATGAGCGTCGAGGATCTGATCGCGCTCGACACCCGTATGGTCCAGGGGGCTGTTGCCTGATCCGTTATGGTTTTAGGGGGCTCTTTATTCCGAAAAGCTACAGCGGCTCCTCCGTGAGAATCGCCTGAACGGTTTCAGGGGATGTTGTGGTGCGCAGCCTGTCAAGCAGGGGGCCTGTGCGGGCTTTCCGCGCGATTGATGACAGAATTGTGAGTTGTTCTCCCGATTTTCCGGGTGGGGCCAGCAGCAGGAAGACGACGTCGATGGGAATCTCGTCCACGGATTCGAAATCCAGGGCCTTGTTCAGAACGGCCAGCAACCCATAAGGTTCTTTGAGCCCGTCAATGATCGCGTGGGGGATCGCCACACCCTGTCCGATGCCGGTCGATCCCAACCTCTCCCGTACCTCCAGAGCATCCAGAATCATTGCGCCATCGAGATTCAACCTGTGGGCGGCATGCGCCGCCAGCTTTTGGATCAGCTCGGCCTTCGACGCTGCGGATAAACCGAGGAACACATCTGCGGGCAGGATCGCGTCGGACAGATTCATCACTCTTCTCGCAATGTTTGAAAAAGCGTCTGGCGGATGCGTACGCTCACGGATCGGCTTCGCGCAGCCGGTATCCTACTCCGGTTTCGGTGAGGATATATTGGGGTTGATCGGGGATATGCTCGATCTTCTGGCGGAGCTGGCGGACATAGACGCGCAGATATTGGATGTCGGCCGAGCCGCCCCAGACCTGCTTCAGAAGATGCTGGTGGGTTATCACCTTGCCGGCATGCTGCACGAGAAGGCGCAAGATGTCGTATTCCTTGGGCGACAGCTTTACTTCCGTCCCTGCGACTCGGACGATGCGCTTGACGAGATCGACCGACAATTTTCCCGTCTGGAAAACCGGATGTTCGCCTTGCTGCTGGAATTTGTGGCGTAACGCCACCCGGATCCGCGCCGCCAGTTCGCGTAAGCCGAAAGGTTTGGTGACATAGTCGTCGGCGCCCAGTTCAAGCGCATCGACAATACCGATCTCATCCGTGCGGCTCGATAGGATAAGGATCGGTATGTCCAGGGCTTGCTCCCGCCAAAGTTCCAGAAGCCGGTGTCCCGGCATATCGGGAAGACCGAGATCGAGCAGGACCAGATCGGGCCTTTCTTTTTCCAAGGCGCGGGTTGCCTGTTCGGCGTTTTCTGCCTCTATTGTCGCATAACCCTCGGTGGCCAGACCCAGGCGGAGAAGCCTGCGGATCGGCGGTTCGTCATCGACGATAAGGATTTTCACCAAGGATGCGTTCATAGCTTGTCGTCCAGACTGAGCGGTTCTGACAACGCGGAGAACCGCAGGGTGAATAGTGCGCCGGGGCGGTCGGGGCGGTTATCCGCCCGGATGGTTCCCTCCATCGCCTCGACGAAGCCCTTGCAGATCGCAAGTCCCAAGCCAGTACCGGCCTGCACATGATCTTTCCTTCGCACGCGGTAGAAGCTGTCGAAGATTCTGGTCAGATCGTCTTCCGGGATGCCCGGCCCCTCATCGGCGATCTGCAGGATGACATGGGCCTCATCTGACCTGGCCCGGATCAGGATGGTCGAGCCCTCGGGCGCGTATTTTCGCGCATTGTCGAGCAGATTGAACAAGACCTGTTCGAACAGAACGGGGTCCAGTTTGACCATCGGCAGGTCTTCGGGCACCGCTAGTTGAACGTGGTGACGCGACAGAATTTTTGTGGCTCGGCGCAAGGCGCTGCCGACGATGTCGCCGATGAAGTTGGGCGAGGACGAAGCTTCCGCCGCCCCCGATTCCAGCCTTGTCATGTCCAGAAGATTGGCGATGAAGCGGTTGAGCCGCTCGGATTCGTCAATCACGGTGGCGAGCAATTCGCTGCGATCCGATTCGGGCAGAGAGCGGGAATAATCCTTCAGGGCGCCTGCCGCACCCAGAATCGAAGCGAGCGGTGTCTTCAGGTCGTGCGAAAGAGAGGTCAGCAGCGCCGAACGCAGCTTATCCGTTTCGGCGGCGCGCCGCGCGTCGTCAAGATCGGCGACAAGCTGAATCCGTTCGATCGCCAATGCCGTTTGATCGGCCAGGGAGTCGAAAAGGCGCTGCTGTTCGGGCGTCAGGATGGGGCCTTGTCGGTCGTTGTCGAGACCGACCACGCCGACCCGGGTCCGGCCCGTCCTCAAAGGCAGGTAAAGCCGTTTCGCTCCCGGCAGGGTGTCGGCGCCGCGGCCGGCGGGGCTGTCATGGTCCCA
This sequence comes from Rhodospirillaceae bacterium, assembly GCA_034926235.1. GTDB lineage: Bacteria > Pseudomonadota > Alphaproteobacteria > Rhodospirillales > Magnetospirillaceae > JAYFRE01. The sequence goes on along the minus strand of JAYFRE010000081.1, from coordinate 2,728 downwards.
GGCCCAGTGCGCGGCGGCGATGTCGGCCTCGCCCAGGGTATCGTCCGGCGGATAGCCTGCCCGCACGGCGATCCGGTCGTCCGCAGACAGCAGGATGACCGTGCGGACTTTCAGCATCGAAGCGATCTGATAGACGCTGGCCCACAAGACGTCTTCGAGCGTGCCGGCGCTGGCGAGTTTCTTGCTGAAAAGATAAAGCCCCTCGGTGGCTCGGGCGCGGCGGCGTGCGATCATGGCTTGACGCTGGATGCGGCCGGCCAGATTGCTGGCGATGAGCGCGGCGCCTAAGAAAAAGACGAAAGCGACGACACTCTCGGGGTTTCCGATATCGAGCGTGTAAAGGGGGCTCAGAAAAAAGAAGTTGAGCGTGAAGGCCGAGGCGGCGGAGGCGAAAAGGGCGGGCCACAGACCGCCTTTCAAGGCCGAGGCGAGCACGGCCATCAAGAAGACGAGGGCTATGTTGCCGACATCCAGAAGGCTCGAAAGAACCGTCCCGATGATGGCCGCAGCCCCGACATAGGCTGAGCTCCACAGATAAAGCGCGAAATCGAAGGGGCGCTGCGTCGGCGCGGAAGGCGAGGCGGGCGTTTCGTCGTCATCGCCGGTGGAAATGACGTGAACGCTTATGTTGCCCGTCGTACGAATGAGGTCGTGCGTGACCGATCCGGCGAACAGTTCGCGCCAGCGCGGCGTACGCGGCATCCCGACGATGACGTGCGTGTAATTGTTGGCGGACGCATAGGCCAGGATTTCCTGCGCCGGATTTTCGCCCGGGAGCGTCGCTGTTTCCGCGCCAAGCTGTTCCGCCAGCCGCAACGTGGCCGCGATCCTATCCTTTTCGATCTCCGAAAGCCGGACGTCCTTGCTGGTTTCGACATGGATGGCGGCCCAGGGCGCGCGCAGCCGGTCGGCTTGCCTGCGGCCGTACCGCACGAGCGCGCGGCCGCCCGATCGCTCATCGACGCAGACCAGGACGCGTTCGCCCGCCGCCCACGGTCCGGAAATGGCATGAGCCTGCATATGAGTGACGAGCTGATCATCGACGCGCTGTGCCGTGCGTCTCAGCGCCAATTCGCGAAGAGCCGTCAGGTTGCTGGGGGAAAAATAGTTTTGTATGGCCCGCTTGGCGGTCTTGGGAAGATAGACCTTGCCTTCATGGAGCCGTTTGATCAGGTCGTCCGGGGTGATGTCGATGATTTCGATGTCGTTGGCGCGGTCGATGATCGAATCCGGCACGGTTTCGCGGATGCGGATGCGTGTGATCTGGGCTACGACGTCGTTCAGGCTTTCGACATGCTGGATGTTGAGTGTGGTATAGACGTCGATGCCGTTTGCCAGCAATTCTTCGACATCCAGATAACGCTTCGAATGACGGCTGCCCGGAGCGTTGGCATGGGCCAATTCATCGACCAGAACCAGTTTGGGCTGGCGGGCCAGGATGGCGTCGACATCCATCTCGTCGAGGACATGGCTGCGATAGGCGACCTTGCGGCGGGGAACGATCTCGAACCCTTCGACCAGCGCCTCGGTCTCTTTGCGGCCATGAGTCTCGACGATTCCGACGACGACATCGACTCCATCCGCCTTCAGCGTTCGGCTGGACATCAGCATTTCATAGGTTTTGCCCACGCCGGGCGCAGCGCCGAGAAATATTTTCAGGCGGCCGGTGCTTTCACGCTGGGCATTCTCTAGCAGGGCCTCGGGCAAAGGTCTGCCCTGTTCCCGCGTCGAATCATCCGACACTGCATGGCCTCGATAAGGGAAAGCCGGAGTAACTGGATATGGGGATTCCGGCGATGGATTTCATCCGCGGCCGATGTCATCGAGTGCGAGATTCAGCCGCAGGACATTGACCGTTGGTTCCCCCATGAAGCCGAGCATCCGGGGTTCGACATGCGCATCGATAAGGGCGCGCACGGTTTTTTCCTCCAGCCCGCGCGCATGCGCCACCCTGGCCGCTTGGAAATAGGCGGCCTCCGGGCTGATATGCGGATCAAGGCCGCTGCCCGACGCCGCAGTCAGATCCGTGGGGACGCGTTCTTGGGAGTTTTCCGCGCGCAACGATTCGACATCTGCCCGGACCCGGTCGATCAGGGCCGGGTTGGTCGGCCCAAGATTGGAGCCCGACGAATTGGCCGCATCATAGCCTTTGCCTGCCGCGGATGGGCGGCCATGGAAATAACGCGTTTCGGTGAAGTTCTGGCCGATGAATTCGGACCCGATCACCATGCCGTTCCGTTCGATCAGGCTGCCTTTGGCGCGATCCGGGAAAAGGAGCTGGGCGATTCCCGTCATTCCCAGCGGGTAGAGCAGGCCGGTAATGGCGGTCAAAACGACGATCATGACGATCGCGGGGCGGATTTGTTTGAGCATGGCAGCGTGTTCCTCAGGCGAGACCGAGAGTGATAATCGCGATATCGATGAGCTTGATGCCGGCGAAGGGGACGACGATGCCGCCCAGGCCATAGATGAGCAGGTTGCGGGACAAGAGCGAGCTGGCGCCGATCGCCCGGTATTTCACCCCTTTGAGCGCCAGGGGGATCAGGGCGACGATGATCAGCGCGTTGAAAACGATCGCCGACAGGATGGCGCTTTGCGGGGTTGCGAGATTCATGACATTTAGCGCGTTCAGTTGCGGATAGAAGGCGATGAACATCGCAGGGACGATCGCGAAATATTTCGCGATATCGTTGGCGATGGAAAAGGTCGTCAGCGCGCCGCGCGTCAT
>JAYFRE010000149.1:0-14881 GCA_034926235.1 Rhodospirillaceae bacterium | reverse complement strand
ATTGAGCGCACGCGGGCATCAAGTCCGGGAGACCGATTTGCCGAGCTTGGTCAACGCCGCCCGCTGCACCAGCGGCACACCGTCGCCCGTTCGTTGCACAGCGGCGACCGATCCGCGCGGGGCGGGGTTGGCCATCATTGTTGGAGAGCATTAAGAGAATGGCATTGAAGATCGCGGAGCGGGGCTGTGTCCCGCCTTTCATCGTCATGGACGTCTTGCGCGCTGCCATGAAACGCGAAGTCACCCATGGCGACGTTTTGCATCTCGAAGTGGGGCAACCTTCGACGGGCGCGCCCGAAGGCGTCCTGGAGACGGCCCGCCGCGCTCTGTCCGAAGACGTCCTGGGTTATACCCTGGCGCTGGGTATCGAGCCTTTGCGCGCCCGAATCGCCCGGCATTATCACGATTCCTATGGACGGACGGTTTCACCCGAAAGCATCGTTGTCACCACCGGATCATCGTCGGCTTTCCTGCTCTCCTTTCTTGCCGCCTTCGGTCCCGGCGACCGGGTCGGTGTCGCAGCGCCCGGCTATCCCGCCTATCGCAATATTCTGACGGCGCTCGGGGTCGAGCCGGTGCTGATCCCGGTCGGGCCGGAAACGGCTTTTCAGCCAACGGTCGCGGTGCTGGACGCGCTTGGTGAAAAACTGGATGGGCTGATCGTCGCCAATCCATCAAACCCGACCGGAAGCATGCTGCCGCCGGGCGAGGTGGCGCGTCTGGCCGCCTGGTGCCAGGCCCGCGATGTGCGTTTCGTGTCGGACGAGATCTATCACGGCATCACCTATGGCCGGGCGGCGGAAACCGCCGCCGGGATCGAGGATGTCGTCGTCATCAACAGCTTCTCGAAATATTATTCGATGACCGGCTGGCGGTTGGGCTGGATGGTGCTGCCCGCCGAGTTGATCCGTTCGGTCGAATGTCTCACTCAGAATCTGTTCATCTCGCCGCCGACTTTGTCTCAGCTTGGCGCGGTGGCCGTGTTCGATTGCGACGATGTGCTCCAGGCCAATGTCGCGCGCTATGCGCAAAATCGTGAGGTACTGCTGGACGGGCTGCCTAAGGCGGGATTCGACCGGTTGGCTCCCGCCGACGGCGCGTTCTACCTTTATGCCGACGTCTCGCGTTACACCGATAATTCAGAGGCCTATTGCCGCCGTATCCTGGATGAAACGGGGATCGCCTGCACGCCGGGAACCGATTTCGACCCTCTGGCGGGCAACAGGTTCCTGCGCTTTTCCTTCGCCGGCTCGACGGCCGATATGGCCGAGGCCGTGCGCCGCCTGAAAGAGTGGCGGAAATAAACGGGCAGGGGCCGGAAGCGAGCGTTTCCGGCCCCGAAAACGGATCGGCGGCACCCCGACCGATGCCGCGCTGGGCCGTCTGGACCAGACGAACCGCCTTGGCCGTGAATTTTTAGGAAGACGTTCCTGATCCCGGAATCCGTCATCCGGGCGAGCTCCGTGCGGGGTGAATAGCCCCGAGATTTCTAGACGTCCTGCCGGCGAGAAATTGACCGACGCCTTGGCTAGCCTGGGGCGTGGACCATTGAAATCATCAAACGATCGGATACAGCCAAAGGATTTGTGGTGCTGCCACGGCGTTGGGTCGCCGAGCGCCCCTTTGCCTGGCTGGGCCGCCAAGGATTTCGAGGCAACCACCGCTCGCGCCGAAGCATGGATCTTCATCGCGTCGATCTGCCTCATGGTGCGCAGAATGCTAAGGCTGCCTCATACGTAATCCGAGTTTCGAGTCGAGCTCTGACACATTATTATCAGTCTTATCTGCTCTATTTTCGTCAACGGCAAAGGGGGGGGCTTGGGAGATTTCATGTATGCCATCTGCAAGTAAAGTAACTAGAGAAATAAAAGTCATTAGTTCAGGCGCATTTTTTGATGCTATGTCGAACCTGAGACAAGCCTTTGAGAAAAAGCATCATATAATCGTCAACCTATCGTCCGGTTCATCAATCGGCGAGTCCGAGACATCAATTCCTCATAGATTATCAAGAGGAGAAAAATTTGATGTCGTTATATTAGCTGAAAAAGAGCTGGAAATATTGGTCGATGATGGAATGATCTCGGCAGATATTCATGCAAAATTGGTATTTTCTCACATCGGAGCAGTTGTTCCGCATGGAGCTGAGATTCCCAATTTAAGCACTGTCGAATCCGCTATCGATGCAATGTTGCACGCAAAGAAGATTGGATACTCCGCGAGCATGAGCGGAACCCATCTGTCTACTGAGATTTTTCCAAAGTTTGCGCCAAATATTTATGCAAAATTATCTGTAAAGCTGGAGAAAGTTATTGGTGATCGAGTGGCCAAGAAGGTCGCCGACGGAACATATGATCTCGGCTTCCAGGAAATAAGCGAAATTGAACCATTCACAAAAGGTGATAACGGAGTTCAACTAGTAATTCCGATCCCTGAGGAATGGCAACAGACGAATATTTTTTCAATCGGCGTTGTTCAAGGGAGTGACAAGATAAAAGAATCAAAAGAACTCATATCGTTTCTTTCTTCGCCTAATGCAAAAAATATCATAAATGCTGAAGGGCTTGAGCAGTTTACCCCTGAAAATGCAGGAGTGAATCGATCATGAGTGGCTTGTTACAATCTCTGACAATCGTCGCCCCAATCGTCCTTATTCTTATTCTTGGTTTCGCGGCAGAAAAGAAGAAAGCGTTTGGCGATGGTCCAGAACCCCTGAACGTAATCAACGAGCTTGTTCTCACGTTTGCGTTGCCTGCAATGCTATTTTTTGGAACAGTCACTGTTTCAAGAGAGGCAATTATAAATCAGCTACCACAGTTTGTGGGCCTTACGGCGACAGTGCTGATAATGTTTTTCATCGCCTTCTTGTTATCGATGTTTGTTTTCAAACGAAACGCCGTTGAATCTTCGATTGCGGGATTGGGGGCGAGTTTTGCCGCTGGCCCATTCTATGGACCTGCGCTCCTGGGCGGCTTGTATGGCGAGCGGAGCGATATCGCTGTCAGCGTATTTTCTCTTGTCGTGAACATCTTCCTCGTCCCCATGGCTATCGTGATCATAAAAATGACGATGGCGAGACAGGCTGGCACGCATAGTTCCGTTGGCAAACTCGTAGCGTCTTCAGTTTTTGACTCGATCTTTAAAACGCCGTTTGTGCTCGCGCCGTTGATCGCGTTTGTGCTGGTGTTTGTCGATGTAAAGATACCGGAATTTTTCCTGTCAACTCTTGAGTTGATTGGTAAAGCTACCGCTGGCACGGCAGTGTTTGTTGCAGGAATGACGATTGCGGTTAACCGGTTCAAAGTAAGTACAGAAATAATAATCCATGCAATCCTTAAGAATATTTTTCTGCCAATTCTGTTCTTCGCCTTGATGTATCTTGTGTTCGAAGACACAACATCAACGTCTTTCAAAGAAAACATGCTCCTTTGTGCCCTGCCGTCAGGTCCGCTGATTGTATTGTTGGCAACAAGATATAAGTCATATCAGGAAGAGGCGTCATCACTACTAGCGATAACAACGTTCGGTATGATGATAACACTCACAATAATCATGGCTATCGTAGTCTAGTCTAGACGTTAAACACATGATGTTTGATAAAGGATCCGCTATGACTAAAATCGAAAATATTGTCGACTACACCCTGCGTGCCGACTACAACGCGCTTTCCGATCTGTCTAAAGCACAGCTTCCCGTTCATATCTTGGATTCCTTAGGGTGCCAGATTGCAGCACTCGGCGCGGGCCCGGTTAACGCCTGCCGCAAAGTCGTGGAAACGATGGCTCCATCAGGCAACCACCCCCTGATCGGAGGAGGACAATCGACGCCCGCTTATGCCGCTTTTTGGCACACCGTGCTGGTCCGTTATGTGGACGCGATGGATAACATTCTCGCGCCGACGGAAACCGCCCATACTGCGGATAATTTTGGTGGGGTTCTCACAGCAGCCTTGATCGCGAACGCATCGGGCAAAGATCTGATGCTCGGTGCCGCTATCAGCTGGTCGATACAGTCCTATCTGGTAGAGCAGGGCAACTTCATGACGCGTGGTTTCGATCACACGACGCAGCTTGCCTTTTCCGTAACCGCCGCCGCAGGACGGCTTCTGAAACTAAATAAACAGCAGATTGCCCATGCCATCGCCATGGCAGCCTCAAGCGATGCGTCATTTGCCGGCATTAGAGCAAAGCCGCTTTCGCAGTGGAAGGGCTTGGCTTCCGCGCAGTCAACGCTCGGCGCGTTCAATGCTCTTTATCTGGCAAAAGAAGGTGTTGAGGGTCCTCTGGCGATTGTCGAAGGACCTAATGGTATTGAGAATTTGCTTGGAAAGCCTCTCAATATTGATTGGGCGAATGCAAAATATGAAGGTATCGCGACCGCGACCATCAAAAAATATGTTGCAATGATCCACACTCAATCTGCTGTTGAATGCATCATGTCCCTCGTTAAAGGGAAAAACATTGATGCTAAAAATATCGCAGCAATCCACGCTGATGTTCCGAAGATCACATTCGACTTCGCAGGCGGCGGCCTCTACGGAAAAGCTCATAACGACATCACCAGTAAAGAGCAGGCCGATCACTCATTGCCATATCTGCTTGCTGTTGCAGCTTTGGATCGTAAAGTCATGCAGCCGCAGTTTGAGCAGTCGCGGATTATGAAAAAAGATGTTCAGACCTTGCTGAACAAGGTCACCATTTCTGTCGATGATGGATTCACTAAACGCTATCCAAAGGACTTCTGCGCAAGGGTGACGATCACGCTTAACGATGGCAGCAAGCTTACCCATGAAGTGAGCAACTATCCGGGCATGCCGTCTAATCCATTCACCTGGCAGGATTCAGTCGATAAATTTGATCTGCTGACAGAGGGAAATATTAGCTCTTCGCTGTCAACTGATCTGAAGCAGCTCGTTAAAGAGCTTGAAAACCACTCGACTAAAGACTTGTTCGCAGTGCTTAGTAAGGTTGGAAAATAATCTGGATTTAGTGCCGCCGGTATCTTTGAATGATTGGATACCGGCGGATAAGTTCAAAGAGATACCATAAAAATCAAAGTGCTCGAAGCGTTTAGCCTTCCGATGTTAAGAGCCTGTCTCAAAAAGGGATAGCTGAGTCCGCCGGACCACACGCTCTGCAAGCGACATGACAGATTGGGAATGGACGGTGGTTGGGCCGTAAGCATCCGGTGTAGGCCGGGGGGGCGGTTTGCCTTCGGTGACATTTGCTCCGGCTTTTTGCGATGCTGGCTTTTCCGAGGGGGCGGCGGCGGCGTGCGAGTTTGGCCATCCGCTCATTGATCGCATCGACACCAACATCATCCGGCTGGAAGTGATCGCCGGACCATTCCACGACGTCGCGCAAGGTCGCTCAATCCGCTGGATTGGGGCTTTTTCGCTATCTATGTCCTTGGGACAGCCACGCCTTTCTTCACGCGGCGCGTGGCTTTGCGGAAACGCGCTTTGGATCTGGCGCCATATCCAAGCAAGTCGATAGGCTTGGTCGATTTTGCCGTGCCGGCACTGGCCAATGCTAGCACGACCGCGACCAATGCTCCGGGGCCGGCCGTTGTGCTCACCACTCCCGGCGTAGTCGGGGCGAAAATCTATAACACGGCCGATGTGGATACCACGCTCAAGCCTTTTACTGCTACCGGTCAGGTAGCCATTCCGGCGTCCACAGGCTCCGTCAGCGTCGCGGATACGGGCAGCGGTAAAGCTGTGACGGCTACGGTGGCTGTGCCGGTCACAATTTCAACCATTCAACCCTCATTATATGTAAGCTTTATCATCGCGGTGGAGGGGATCCACCCCGATCGGCCATGAATGCCGGCTGAGGGGGAAATATGAAACAGAAATGGCAGGCCTCGGCTCCCAGGGCCGACCTAGGAAAAAATTCATGAAAAGGGCGCCGGAGCGACAGATGCATTCGGGCAACAAAGGCGGATTCCGGTTTCCATTACTTGCGGCGCTCTGGGGCCTGGTGCTGTTTCTGGGAAGCATCAGCGCTACTGCGGCTGGCAACCAGGACACCTATGTGGCGCCACCGGTGGTGTTGGGGATCAGCCCAAATTTGGGGATGACTGCGGGCGGCTCCTCCGTCACCTTGACCGGTAGCGGTTTCACCGGCGCTACTGCCGTGGCGTTCGGTGCGACATCAGCCACAAGCTATTCTGTCAATTCCGATACACAGATCACTGCCACGTCACCCGCCAGTGCAACAGGCACGGTGAATGTCACCGTGGTTACGGCGGGCGGCACCAGCGCTACAGGCGACAGCACGCGTTATACCTATGCGCAGGCGCCGACCGTAGCGACCGGCAGCGCCAGCGCCGTCACGGCGACCACGGCAACGCTGGCCGGCAATGCCGATGACAATGCTGCCGAAGCCACCCTCAGCTTCGAGTACGGGCTGAGCACCTCTTACGGCAGCACGGCGACGGCCACACCCGCCACACTCAGCGCTGGCGCCGGCAGCACGGCGGTCAGTGCCGGCCTGAGCGGACTGGCCTGCAATACCATCTATCATTTCCGCCTCAAGGCAGAGAATGCCGTGGGGACGACGTATGGCAACGATGCCAGCTTCACCAGTGCTGCCTGTGCTCCGACGGCCACCACGCAGCCAGCCGATACGCTCGGTGCCAAGGTGGGCACCCTGCACGCAAACGTCAATGACAATGGTGCGAGTACCAGTGTCAGTTTCGATTGGGGGCTGACGACCAGCTATGGCAGCAATGCCAGCGCAAACCCTGCCACGCTCGCGGCGGGAGCCGGCAGCACCGCAGTAAGCGCCAGCCTGAGCGGACTGAATTGCAATACCACCTACCATTACCGGGTGCGTGCCACCAGCAGTGTCGGCACCACGCTGGGCAGTGATACGAGTTTTACCACGACCGCCTGTGTACCGGGCGCACCTACTGGCGTGACCGCGACTGCGGGCAACATGTCGGCGTCCGTCGCCTTTACTGCGCCCACGGATAACGGCGGCACAGCCATTACCAGCTACACGGTGACAGCCAGCCCAGGTGGAGCCACGGGCTCCGGGAGTGTAAGCCCGATCACCGTGACAGGGCTCACCAATGGAACTGCCTATACCTTCACCGTCACGGCGACCAATTCGACCGGGGTCGGCCCTGCCTCGGGCGCATCGAACTCCGTGACCCCCATCAATGCGCCGCCTGTGGCCAACGCAGTCAGCGCCACGGTGATCAAGGACAGCAGCAACAATGCCATCACCCTGAATATCACGGGAGGCATACCTACCAGCGTGGAAGTCACCAGCTGGCCATCTCACGGGACGGCCACGGCCAGTGGCACCAGCATCACCTACACCCCCACGTCTGGCTATACCGGAATGGACAGCTTCACTTATGCCGCGAGGAATTCCGGCGGTACGTCGGCGCCTGCCACGGTGAGCATCACCGTGAGTCCGGCGCCGCCTGTGGCCAACGCGGTCAGCGCCACGGTGGCCTATGGCAGCAGCAACAATGCCATCACCCTGAATATCACGGGAGGTACAGCTGCCAGCGTGGCAGTCGCCAGCGCGGCATCTCACGGGACGGCCACGGCCAGTGGCACCAGCATCACCTACACACCGGGCAGTACTTATTCAGGGGTAGACAGCTTCACTTACACCGCGACGAATGCCAGCGGCACGTCGTCGCCTGCCACGGTGAGCATCACCGTCAATCCGCAGACCCCCACGGCTGGCAATGTGAGTCTCTCCGTGGAGGTGAACAGCAACAACAATCTGGTGGCACTGGCTTTGAGTGGTGGTGCGGCGAGCAACGTGGCAGTCGCCAGCGCGCCATCTCACGGGACGGCGACTGTTTCCGGTAGTGAGATCCGCTATACGCCGAATACCGATTACACCGGTGCCGACAGCTTTACCTATACCGCCAGCAACGCAAGCGGCAGTTCGGCTCCGGCAACCGTCAGCATCACGGTTCGCAGCCGTCCGGATCCAAGCAAGGATGCGAATGTCAGAGGGCTGCTGCACGCGCAGGCCGGGGCGGCCAAACGCTTCGCACAGGCCCAGATCCTTAACTTCCAGAATCACCTGGAAGGCACGCACGAACGCATGCGCAGGTCCGCTGCAGGGCAAGACGAGGCAGCGGTTCGTCGTCCGGACACTGTGTCGGGCGTGACAATCCCCCTTATCTCGGGCAACGGCAATGGTGTCACGGGCAGCACTTCCCGTACTACTCAAGAGGCGGCCTATAGCCAGACGGTCGGCGTGCCGGGGCAGCGAGCAGAAGAAGACCTTTATGCGTTGCCGCAGAAACAGGATTCCCATCAGTTGCAATCCTTGCTGCCCTGGTCACCCTCGGCACTGAACCTGGGGAGTACGCGCCGTGACGTGTCTGGCAGTGGCCTGGATGTCTGGACCGCCGGTAACGTCAATATCGGTCGCCAGTCGGATGAAGGCATACGTTTCACCACCTCCGGTGTCTCCATGGGCGCGGAAAAGCTCTTTGGCGATAGCTGGCTTTTGGGAGGCGGCGTCGGGTTTGGCCATGAGCAGCAGAAAATAGGCTCCCAAGGCACGCGCAGCGATGGAAATTCCTACTCTCTGGCCGTGTATGGCAGCTACCAGCCTCTGGACGGGCTGTTCCTGGATGGCCTGCTGGGGCACGGCACCCTGGATTTTGACAGCCGTCGTCATGTGACCGACATCGGCAGCACGGCGGAAGCTTCACGCAAGGGCTCGCAGTGGTTCGAATCGCTGACGGCCGCCTATGAACACAAGCAGGGGCAGCACTTGTGGGCTCACTATGTCCGCATGGATCTGTCGCAGACCCGGCTCAGACAAAGCGCCGAGCGGGGGGCGGGAGCCTACAACCTGACCTATTTCGAACAGGACGTGTTGTCGAGCAAGCTCGCGCTCGGCCTGCGAGGAGAGACCGAAGTGTCACTGGGCAATGGCACGGCCAGTCCTTACTTCCGGCTGGAATATCAGCGCGAATTCGACGATGGCGGCATAGCCAGGATGGCGTATTCCGACAGTCTGTTCGGGCCGGTATACAGCCTGGAGGGGCTGGCGGTGGATCGCGACACCCTGATCGTGGGCGTCGGCAGTCAGTTCCGTCTGCAGCGGGGCTGGCGTCTTGGCCTGGGTTATCGCTTCAGTTACGGCTCGGCGTCTACGCAGACGCATGGTTTTTTGGCCAACGTCAAACGTAGCTTCTGAATGCAGGCCATCGGCACGGCTGGATATCCGGCTGTGCCGATGGCATTCATTTCTTGTCCATGGCAGGGGCGCTGAATTTCGACGGCGGGTTCGGCTTCGGGCACGCCGTGGCCACCTCTCTTTGTCCTGGATGCCCTGGACCAGGCTTTGCATCAGCGCAGGCCGGTTCATCGCGGCGGACTCGTCCATCACAGCGTCGTGGCAGCCAATACGTCTCGATCAAATATACCGAGCGCTTGGCCAAATCGGTCGGCACCTCGTCCGGCTTGTATTCGAGCTGCCCGGTCCGCGCGATCGGCGCGGCGATCGCCAGTGACCTGCCCCCGCCAGGTCCCGCCTCTCTCCAGTCTTAAGTGTCGTGTCACAAAAAGGACGAGTCAATCCGTGCGGAAAATAGGGCTATCTTCCGTTGACGAGAGCAGCCTTGGCGGCTTTTCGCTATCTAACACATGGGAATGCCCACACTCTCAACGTAAGAACCGTTGAAAGACGTCCCCCGTCTATGCTGTGAAAGACGGAAATATTCTGCGAGCAGTTAATGGCGTCCCCTAGGGGATTCGAACCCCTGTTACCGCCGTGAGAGGGCGGTGTCCTAGGCCTCTAGACGAAGGGGACTTGAGGCGAGACCGGGTTAATATCCGACGAACGCTAAGGGATCAAGGGTTTTTTCATCCCCCGTGCGCACCAATCGCACAGAACCCGAAGAGGTGTTGGGTTCAGTGTTTTTCCGGGGTTAGCAGAATGGTTCCGACCACCGCGCCCGAGCGCGGATCGACGGTCAGGATTCGCTCGCGGCCCGTTCCATCCGAAATCTGCACTATCAGAAATGCTCCCGCCGTGCCGACGACGGAAATCTCGGCCCCGTCGGGCAGGGCGATTTCCACCTGATAAGGCGTACCCGGGTTTCCCAGACCGTTACCCGCTGGAGGGGCGGAAACGGATTGCGGCGTCCCGGCGGCGACCGTCTGCTCTCCGGCCTTGTCAACGCCCTTGAACAGTCCATAGGTCAGCAAAGCGAGGCCAAGGACGATCAACGCGCCCATGAAGATAATTAATGCCTTGATACCCTTCATGGCTTGGATCAGCTTTCAGCCTGTTTGAATGATTATTTTCTGATTTCGAGGACCCAGGCGCCATGGACGACGCCCAGACGATCTTACATACCCTTTGTGTCGAGCCCTCACAAGCCGGCATCCGCCTGGATAAATGGCTGACCCAAGCCCTGTCCGAGCTTTCCCGTGCGCGTCTGCAAGGGCTGATCGCGCAAGGCATGGTCCGGCTTTCTGGGCCCGAGGGCGCGCCAGCGACCGAATCCAGCCGCAAGGTTGCCGCCGGCGAGATCTATTGCGTCGTCGTCCCCGCGCCTGAAGAACCGACCCCCCGTCCGGAAGCCATCGCGCTCGATGTACGGTTCGAAGACGAGTATCTCATCGTCATCGACAAACCCGCCGGCATGGTCGTTCACCCAGCACCCGGGAGCGCTAATTCTACTTTAGTAAACGCCCTCCTACACCATTGCGCGGACAGCTTGAGCGGAATAAACGGCGTCAAACGGCCCGGAATCGTGCATCGTTTGGATAAGGATACAAGCGGTCTTCTGATTGCGGCCAAAACCGACCTGGCGCATCGCGGATTAGCGGAACAGTTCGCCGAACACAGCATCGAGCGCGCCTATAAGGCGATCTGCTGGGGCAACCCGACGCCGCCCATGGGGCAAATCGAAGGCGACATAGGACGCAGTCCGACCGATCGGAAGAAAATGGCGATTGTCCGCCATGGCGGGAAACCGGCGCTGACGCGCTATCGCGTTCTGAAGTCGTTCGGAGACGTCGCCGCACTGGTCGAATGCCGGTTGGAAACCGGGCGGACGCATCAGATCAGGGTCCACATGACCTCGATCGGCCATCCGCTGATCGGCGACCCACGCTACGGACGGGGGCGGACCGCGCCACTGAAGGGATTGACGGAGGAGCAACGCCAGATTTTGACCCTGTTCCCACGTCAGGCATTGCATGCGTTCCAACTAGGTTTCTTGCACCCAATAACCCACGAAAGGCATATATTCTATAGTGATTTTCCTAATGATATGAGTGACTTACTAATAAATTTAGAGAGCATATAAAAGATATATATACTTGATTGCCAAGCTAGGTTATTATCGACCCCATTGAGCGTTAAGGGGATGGCCGCATCCGGACCGCCTTATCTGGCCAGCGGAGAAATCGCTTCCGCCAGAGGGAGACGGGTCAGCCACCAAGCTTCAGGGAGGAAGATCATGTCAGTCCTGACCCCTAGCATCAGCGTCGCGCCCGAGGGCAATCTGACGCGGTACCTTCAGGAAATCCGCAAATACCCCATGTTGGGGCCCCAGGAGGAATATGTGCTGGCCCAGCGCTACCGGGAGACCGGAGACGCGAACGCCGCGCACCGCCTGGTGACCAGCCATCTCAGGCTGGTGGCCAAGATCGCCATGGGGTATCGCGGCTATGGGTTGCCGCTGGGCGAACTGATCGGCGAGGGTAATGTCGGCATGATGCAGGCGGTGCGCCGCTTCGACGCTGACCGCGGCTTCCGACTGGCGACCTACGCCATGTGGTGGATTCGCGCTGCCATTCAGGAATACATCCTGCATAGCTGGTCCCTGGTGAAGATCGGGACGACGGCGGCGCAGAAGAAGCTCTTCTTCAATCTGCGCAAGCTGAAGGGGCAGATGCAGGCTATCGACGAAGGCGACCTGTCGCCGGAGCATGTGCGTTCGATCGCCGAGACGCTGGACGTGCCCGAAGCCGATGTGGTCAGCATGAATCAGCGCCTGTCCAGCCCGGACCACAGCCTGAACGCCCCCTTGCGCGTGGATGGTGAAGGCGAATGGCAGGATTGGCTGGTCGATGAGCGCGATGACCAGGAAACCGAACTGGCTGACCGCCAGGAGTTGGGTGCGCGCCGTCACCTGCTGGCCCAAGCTCTGACCGGATTGAACCAGCGCGAACGCGACATCCTGACCCAGCGGCGGTTGCGGGAAGACCCGGTGACGCTGGAAGATCTGAGCCAGCATTACGGCATCTCGCGCGAGCGGGTGCGCCAGATCGAAGTGCGCGCGTTCGAGAAGCTTCAGAAGTCGATGCGGACTGCCTTGGTCGAATCCTGATTTCTTTTTGCTTCCTTTTTCTCCTCCCCGCCTTGCCCCGCTCCGTTCGACGGAGCGGGGTTTTTCTTGGTCGATAAACCCTGACCGAGTGCGAAGCGAGGCGGGTGGACCATCCGGGCAAGAAGATTAGGGAGATCGGCTGCCTAAGAAGCGGTTTGCTGGATGCCGGACTATACGCAAAGGGCGCTGCATCGTGATCGAGAGAGCGGTTTTTCTGTCTGAGCTTTGAAAAGAGCAGGCCGCGTGGCCCCTGGGAGGGGGGGCATTACGGAGGCGGGTTCTTCTCGTTTTGCCGCCATGGTGCGGAATCAATAGGATTGCCAGAGTCATTCCCCGAGATTAGCGGGGGAGACTGTCATCCGTTGCGCCGTTAGGAATTGTCCTGAGGAGGCGTTCCCAGCTTGTCGGCCATGGCTTCGATCCGCCGCGCCATTTGTTCGATCCCCTGCGCCAGCCGGACATCGCCCGGATGGTCGCCCTGGCCCAGCAGACGGCGCAGATCGCCGATTTCGTCGGCCATCAGCAAGGCCAGCATCACCAGAAGGCGCGCGTCCCCGACCTGACCGACCGAACGCATCAGTTCGGTGGCCCGCTTGTCGACATCGCGCGCCAAGGCCATGACGGCCTGTTCCTGTCCTTCGTCACAGGCGATTTCGTAGGTTCGCCCGACAATCGAAATGGAAACTTGCGCCGCCATCGCCCTCAATCCGCCAGACGGCGGGACAAACGCTCGATAACCGCGTCGAGCCGCTGTTCCACCAAAGTGATCGATTGTTCCATCTGTTCCGTCCGGGCGTCATCGGCCTTGCCCTGCCGTCGCGCGGAAATACCGAACAGATCGCCATGATCGCCGGCGACGGCCTGCTCAAGACGCTTGAGCGCCCGTTCGAGTCGGTCCATCGCCGCAAGGCTGCGCGGGAGCTGTGGAATCGTGTCGTCCAAAGGTTCGCCTCTTTTTTCCGGGCAAAGTTTAACCGTCTTGTCCGCGTCTGTCACGACCACTTGGCGGTGCGCCGAAACGGCCTCCAGCCCGTGGGGCAAAAACTCGGTTCGAAGGCGCCACCTTATGGTTGCTTAGTTTGCAATTGGTAATCATAATGCGTGTATGTCGAAAGCTTTTCTATTGCCATAAGGCAAAATTTCCCGTTATACGGAACTTAATCCTGCTGTTATCGTCAAATAATCATTTTGGATTGCAGGTTCTTGAGGCCCCTCATATCATCCCCGGCATGAGCTCTTCCTATTTCAACATCGTCCGCTTAATCGAACGCCTGCATCGGCATTTCCTTGATGTGCTCCGGGCAGAGCTTCGTCGCGCGCAAATCGGCGATATCAACGCCGTTCAGGCGCTTTTGCTCTATAATATCGGTGAGGCCGAGGTCGTCATCCGCGATCTGAAGGACCGTGGCTATTACTACGGCTCGAACGTGTCCTACAACATCAAGAAGCTGACTGAATTCGGCTATCTGGATCAGGAACGCTGCACCCATGACCGCAGGTCGGTGCGGCTGAAGCTGACGGATAAGGGACTGCGCCTGTGCACGATCGTGCATGAGCTTCAGCTCCATCTGGCGAGTCAGGTCGAAGGCACGGACGAGTCCATGGAAAAAACCAGCCAGACCATGCTTCAGATCGAACGGGTATGGGAAGATTATATCCGGCACGATCGCCCGGGAAACTGACCGGTCGCCTTTTGAAAATGCGTCGGCTGTTCTAGCAACCTGCCGGACCGGTTTTCCTCACCATCATCCGGACAGAATCGAGCGGCGGCCTGCCGTTGCGTCCACGCTCGCTTTTTGGCGGACGCGATATCGCTCAGGCTTATCCGTTTTCCGGATGGCTCGAACCGATGGTCATCGACGCGCTGGGCGAGGGGGCTTGCGGCCATTCCTGCAGGCAGGACTCCTGAGAAAAGGACGTCAGCGGCGCTTGGGGCGAAACGTCCAGCCCGCGCAGGAAAATGTGGACCGCCGTCCGGACATGACGGTCGATTTCCTCTCCTCCGGGGGGCGGCACCAAGCCCAGAGTACATCGGAAAAAATAGCCGGAAACGACCATGCCCAGAAAAATGCGCACGGCCGCTTCGGGTTCGATCTCCCCTCGGCGGACCGCCGGAATGGCTTGGAAACGGACGGCGAGCTGTTCTTCGACCACCATCGGCCCCGCCTTAAAGAAGAGGTGGCTGATTTCGGGCAAACGGCGGCCTTCCGCGGCCAGGATGCGGTTGACGGCGATGGCCAGGGGCGAGACGGCGGCCATTAGGAATCGTCGCGCCAGGCCGACCATATAATCCTCGACATTGCCGCAAAGACCGGCATTGTCGTTTTCCTGGATCACGCGCCAGACCCTGAGGGTTATTTCCCGGACCATGGCGCAAAGCAGCCCCTCTTTGCTCCCGAATTGGGTGTAGACGGTGCTGCGCGAACCTTTTGAATGATGGATGATGTCGCTCAGGCTGGTCGCGGCGTATCCCTTTTTAAGGAACAAATCGGTTGCGGCCTCCAAGATCGCTTGGCGGCGCGCCTCTCCTCGTGTCTGGGACTTTTCT